>CAIOHZ010000019.1 GCA_903858165.1 uncultured Pseudomonadota bacterium | reverse complement strand
GCTGTTTCTGGGAACGGCACTGAACTATGTCGACCGTCAGGTACTGGCGCTGCTGAAACCTACGCTCACGCAAGAGTTTGGGTGGAACGACCAGCAGTTCGCTCACCTCGGTGCGGCATTCCAGTTGACCGCGGCAGCGGCTCTGCTGGTGGTGGGGCCCTTGGTTGACCGTCTAGGCGTACGGCGGGCCTATGGCGGTGCGGTAGGTATCTGGAGTCTCGCTGGCGCGGCTCACGCCTTTGCCGCAACCCTCAGCCAGTTCTTGGGCGCACGGGTCGTGCTTGCTGCGGCCGAGGCCGTCAACACACCCGCCGTCGTCAAGGCCTGCGCACAGTACCTGCCGTTGCCACAGCGCTCGCGCGCGCTAGGCATCATCAACTCAGCCCCCAATCTAGGTGCCATCCTCACGCCACTGCTCATACCGGCGTTCGCTCTGGCTTTCGGCTGGAAAGCGGCGTTTCTGGTGACCGGTGCGCTCGGGTTTATCTGGCTGCTGGCCTGGTTTCCCGCCACCCGCGCGCTGGAAAGGACCCTAGTCACCGCCCCACCACGAACAACGAATGCTGCGGAAAACGGTGACGATGCGCAAAGCACGGCTGCACCATGGCTCACGCAGTCCTTGTTCAAGGACCCCACCACCTGGGCCATCGCTGGGGCGAAGGCGCTAACGGACATGGTGTGGTGGTTCATGCTGTTCTGGATGCCCGACTTCTTCGTCCGCAGTTTCGGGCTGTCGCAAGGCGGCGTCGCCGGGCCGGTGGCGCTCATCTTCGCCTGCGCAGCGCTCGGCGCGCTGAGCAGCGGCTTTCTGTTTCCCTGGCTTGTGGAACGCGGTCTACGGCCCGACCGTGCCAGAAAGCTCTCGATGCTGGGTTACGCCCTGCTGGTGCTCCCACTACCTCTCGCCCTGCAGGCGGGCGGCCCATGGACAGCAGCACTCCTCATCGGGCTCGGCCTGTTCGCGCATCAAGGCTTTGCTACCAACATCTTTGGTCTCGCTGCCGACACCGTCCCTGTCGAGCGCATCGCGAGGGTGATGGCCTTCGGCGCCATCTGCGGCAATCTCACCGGCATGGGTATCATCGAGTTCACCGGTTGGAGTCTCACCAGTGGCGTTGGCTACTGGCCCATGTTCGCCGTGGCTTCCAGCGCCTATCTGCTCGCCACCGGCTGGGTGCACCTGCTGGTCAGAAGCCCAGTTCGGACATAGCCACTACTCGGCGCTCCCGGACACTCATCTCCGCCGCTGTACCCATCGCCACGGCGAGCAAGCCGTCCATCGCAGTCACTTCCACAGGAATCTCGCCGCGAACGGCCGCCGCAAAAGCCTGATGCTGATACCAAGTAGCGCCATGGTGGCTCCCCGCCTGCAAAGCGGCAGCATCCACGGGCACGTGTACCCGCTCCGGCGTCTTCGGGTTCATGAAACCGGTCCGGGGACTGAAGACCAGATCGCCGGAAGGAATAAAGCAATCGAGACGCGCGGTGTCACCGGTCGCGGTCAGTTCCTCTTGGTTCGCGGCGCCATCAGCGAACATGCATAAATCGAGCATCGCCCGCACACCATTGGCGAAATCCACCGTCGTGAAGCTGTTATCGAGAATGTCGGGCTGCTTGCCGTCATAGCGCTCGTCCAGATGGTTCACATCCATAGCGCCAGAACAATATACCCGCACCGGTTCGCTGCGCACTATCAGGCGCATCAGGTCGAAGAAGTGGCAGCACTTCTCCACCATCGTGCCGCCCGTGTTTGCGGCGAAGCGATTCCAGTCGCCCACTTTCACCAGAAACGGAAAACGATGTTCGCGCAGAGAGAGCATGCGCAGTTGCCCAACGCGCCCGCTATGTACCTGCCGGATGAACTCCGCCACTGGCGGCATGTAGCGGTACTCCATGGCGGTCCAGCACACGCGCCCCGAACTGGCAGCGCGCTCCACCACCCAACGGGCGTCCTCCAGTCGCGTAGCCAAAGGCTTTTCGCACAAAACGTACAAACCCGCGTCGAACAAAGGTTCGAGCACCTCGCGATGGGTGAAGTTGGGGCTCGCCACCACCACGGCGTCCACACCACCGGCGGCCGCCAACTCCGCAGCGGTTTGGTAAGTGGCCACCGTTGCCACTGGCATGCCCAGTTTGCGCATTGCCGCCAAAGCGCCCTCTCGCGAGGAGGCCACCGGATCGGCGATGGCGGTAACGACGCAACCCGGCGTAATAGCCAGGTTATGCAGGTGTTCCACACCCATCATTCCCGTTCCGACGAGACCGTAACGAATCTGCTGTTGCATGGGAGCCCTATGTCTCAAATGGTGGCGTCTTGGCGTTAGGATATCCCTTCCCGAAACCCCGGAACCCCGCCATGCACCCAGTCCGCCAACTTCCTGCGCCAGCGCGCCGAACTCTGGGCCCCCAAGGTCCCGGTGTTTCTCCCTTGGCTTGGGGCATGTGGCGATTCAGGGGCGATGACACGGCGCAGGCACAAGCGCTCGTCGAAGCAGCACTTATCACCGGCATCAACTTGTTCGATACCGCCGATATCTACGGCGCCGACACGCCCGCAGGTTTCGGTAGTGCAGAGGAACTGCTCGGTAAGGTGCTACGCCATGCACCGCACCTACGCCAAGAGATGGTGCTGGCCACGAAAGGCGGCATCATCATTGGCACGCCGTACGATTCCAGCGCCACCTATGTGGCTGCCGCCATCGACGCCTCGCTGCGACGTCTTGGCGTTGACCATGTCGAGCTGTGGCAAGTCCACCGCCCAGACCTCCTGACCCACCCGCAGGAACTGGCTCGAGCCCTTGAAGACGCCGTGGTGAGTGGCAAGGTCGGGGCCGTGGGCGTTTCCAATTTCACGCCCGCCCAAGTGGCAGCCCTCAGCCACTACCTCACCGTACCACTGGTGAGCCTGCAACCAGAATTCTCGCCCTTGCAATTGCTGCCCTTGGAAAACGGACTGCTCGACCAAGCCATGCAGCAAAACCTCACCGTGCTCGCGTGGTCGCCGCTGGGGCAAGGGCGCGTTGCAGCTCCGGCGAGCACTCGCGAGTTGGCCGTCGCCGCGGCACTGGATGTCCATGCAGCGGCTTACGGCGTCTCGCGTACGGCTGCAGCCTACAGTTGGATCATGGCGCACCCGGCTGGTGCCATCCCTATCGTGGGTTCCCAGCAGGTGCCGCGTATCCGCGAAGCCGCCGACGCCTTGAAGGTGCGCTGGACGCGCGCCGAGTGGTACGAAGTGCTCGTCGCCTCACGCCAAGAGCGCTTACCGTGAACACCGCCCACACCCCGCCCTGCGAAATCAGCTGGTTTGGGGCGCTGTGCGACGACGACTACGAATTTCTGGGCGTGCCCGACCCGGCACTCGCCTCCAGTTGGGAACATTGCCGTGACCTCGTCCAGCGGGCAGAAAGCGGCGGCTTCGACAATATTCTGCTGCCTTCGGGCTATGCGCTGGGTATTGATACCACCGCTTTTGCCGCCGCCGTCGCTGCTGTCACGCAACGCATCAAGCTGTTGATGGCGGTGCGTATCGGTGAAAGCTGGCCACCGCAACTCGCGCGACAAATCGCCACGCTTGACCGCATCAGTGGCGGGCGACTGAATATCAACATCATCTCCTCCGATGTTCCCGGCGAAACTCTGGACAGTGGCCCGCGCTACCAGCGCACCATCGAGGCCATGGACATCCTGCGAACGCTGTTGAATGGGCAGCAGGTAGCCCACGACGGCGAGTTTTACCGCCTGACCGTAGACCCACCGCGTGTCACTACCGTGCAGGCACGCTGCCCGCCGTTCTACTTCGGTGGACTCAGCCCCGCGGCCCGCGAAGCCGCCGCACGTGGTTGCGATGTTTACCTGATGTGGCCGGACCGCTTGCCCGCCATTCGCGACACCATTGCGGACCTGCGCGAGCGCGCTCGCAGGTATGGCCGTGAACTGCGGTTCGGCTATCGGGTGCATGTGGTGGTGCGGGAAACCGAGAGCGAAGCGCGCGAAGCCGCCAGTCGGCTGCTCTCCAAGCTCGATGCCGCTACCGGCGCGGCCATCCGCGCCAAGTCGTTGGACAGCCAGTCAGCCGGCGTAGCCGCACAGACCGCGCTAAGGGAGGGCGCCGACGACGACGGCTATGCCGAAGAGAACCTCTGGACAGGAATCGGGCGCGCGCGCTCGGGTTGCGGCGCCGCCATCGTCGGCGACCCAGACCAGGTCCTTGCGAAGCTGCGCGCCTACCAAGCCGAGGGTATCGAAGCTTTTATCCTTTCCGGCTACCCGCACGCGCGTGAATGTGACCTGTTCAGCCGTTACGTGCTGCCCCGCATAGAACACGGTGCGCTGCAGTTCAGCTAAACCGATGACACCCGCTGGAAGCCACTCTATGGCGTGGGCCTGGCGACTAAACCGCCTCTAAACCTATCGCCTCGACGCTTGCCCGGCAGTGTCGTTTTGTCCACAATATTCCTCCAACGGTGGACAAAAAGGAGTGCGCCGTGTCCAAGAACATGACCCTGAACGTCCGTATCACGGGGGCGCTGGGCGATTTCGTCGCGGAAAGCGTCGGTGAGTACGGCACTTACGAAAACGTCAGCGAGTACGTTCGCGACCTGATCCGGAAGGACAAAGAACAAGTCGACGCGGCGCGGATGGAGGCCCTGCGCGCGGAATTGGCCGTGGCCTTCGCCGCGCCCGATTCGACTTACGAACCGCTGACGGCCGAGGAGGTCATCACGCGCAGTCGCCGCACGAGACAGGCACGGTGACCACCTACATAGTCCAGCGCAACGCGGGTCTACGTCTCGATACCTTCCACGACTATTCCACGCGGCGGTGGGGTGATGAACAAGCAGACGCCTACATCCACCGGCTCTTCGAGTTCTTCCAGCAAGTCGCGCGGAAAGAAGTGCCGTGGCGCCCTATCCCCGCCGCCTTAGCTGTCAGTGGGTACTACGCGCGCTGCGGCAAGCACTTCGTTTATTGGAAGGTGCTGGGCGATGGCACTGTGGGTATCGTCACGGTGCTGCACGAACGAATGCACCAACTGGGCCACTTCCGGCACGACGATATCTAGGCGCTACGGCCCGCGCTGCTGGCCCGCCACCCCGAGCATAGCGTTTGCCAGCCGTTCAGCCGACCCCATGGCGAATGTCCACCCGAGCATGCCATGCCCTATGTTCACTGACAGCCCGGGCCGCACACGGCGAACAATAGGCAAAGACGAGGGCGTCATCGGACGCAGGCCCGTCCAGGGCTCACCCGCAGCGGCATAGTCCGCCGCCAGCGGCAGGATGTCGCGTGCCGTAGCTAGCAGATAATCGAAGCGCTTGGCTGCCACCGTACGGTCGGCAGTTCCCAACTCAGCCAACCCAGCAACACGCACCCTGCCCTGCAGTTGGCAGAAAACCAATTTGCGAGCGACGTCCGTAATACTGCTGACCGGACAGTCGACGCCGAGAGGCGCCGTAAAGGAGTAGCCCTTCATAGGCTGCAGGGAACTGCCAAGGCCGTACGTCGCCAGCCAACGTCCAGACTCGGCGCCTGCGCAGATCACCAGCTCGTCAGCAGTCAGCGTCTCACCCTCGTTCAACCGAACAACGGCTTGTCCCTTGCGCAGTTCCATGCCGGTGACGATGGTACCTAGGCGAGCCGCTACACCGAACGAACGCACCAACACGTCTAGCAAACCCACACAGAAACGGAAGGGGTCACCGACGGCATCCTGCGGTGTGTAGACGGCACCGACCGGAACGACCGCCCGACTTCGTAGCGCGGGTTCCAGTGTCAACAGCTCTGCGGTGCCCAGAATTTCCTGTTGGCCCCCATGCCGTCGTTTCAATTCCACCAACTTCGCGGCCTCCGCAAGCCCCACCGATGAGTCATGAAGGTGCAACTTGCCGCTGGCGGAGTGCCCGAAATCTAGCGAATGGGCTGCCAGCAACGCTGCCATGGCGGAACGCGACTCCAGCCCCAGCTGAAGCCCCGCCAAGGTGTTCGCACGGAAGCGACCGGGAGTGGCGTTCCGCAGGAACTGCAAGAGCCACCAGAGATACGCGGGGTCCAGCGAAGGCTTCAGCCGGAATGCCGGTTCCAAACCAAGTAGCAGGCCAGGGACGCGTTTGAGGATGCCTGGGTTGGCCAAGGCGTCCGTGTACAAGTAACTCAGCTGCGCGCCGTTGGCGAAGGAGGTCCCGCGTCCAGGCTGCTGCTCACGATCAATGAGAGTGACACGCGCGCCACGACGAGCCAGCGCGTAGGCCGTAGCAACACCAACGACGCCAGCGCCGACGACGATGACCGAGAGTGCCTTGTCGCTGCCGCTATCTGCCATCGCTTAGGCCAACTGCAACAAGGCCGCCGCCAACGGCGCCGGCATGGAGTAGAACGGCGAGTGGTCGCTTTCCAAGTGCAGCACAGGGCTGCAAGGAAACACCGCCTGCATCGTACGTTGGTGGTCCAACGTGATGGCTTGGTCGTGCGCGGCTTCTACATACGCTCGCGGCACCACGCCGAAGCGTTCTTCAGTCACCCGCAAGCCACGAACCAAGGGCTCCAACGGTTCCGGGCACAAGCGGTCGATGGCGGCGGCAGCGTCCGCGGCCGAGCACAGGTTATAAAACACCGCCTGCTGGGTACCGGGCTGTACCGTGCACGTACCCTTGGCTTCGTCGATGACGAGCACCGGCCCAGTGCCTTCGCCTCGACTCATCACGTTCGCTGTCAGCGACACACCCCCCGGCAACAAAAAAGCCGTGAGGTAAACAAGGCATGCAATCTTCGGGCCAATGCGCTCCGCCACTTCGGAGATGACTAGCCCGCCGCGACTGTGCCCCACGAGAATGACGGGGGAACTGGCGGCGTTCACCTGCGCGGCCACCGCATCGGCCCACTGCGCCAGCACATCGTCCGTGAACGGGGTACGGTCCCGACCCATACCGGGCAGGTCCTTCGCCACCACCGTGTGGCCAGCCTGCTCCAGTAACGGCTTCAGCTTTTCCCAGCACCAGCCGCCGTGCCAAGCCCCATGAACCAGTACAAATGTTGCCATGTTACAAACTCACCCCGAGAGAAATGAACCTTAGTATTTTACCGGCAGGCGGAGCAAGCGTCGGTCTGTACCCATAGAAATAGCGGTTGTCACGCCCGTCAATTAGCATGCTCAAGCGCCACTTCAGCCGACTCGTCCAAGAGTGATCGAACCATGCAGCCGCCCCGCATTCCCGCCTCACCCGCCAGCCCTGCGAGCACTCGCCCCAAAACCACCGCGCTAACCCGTCGCGCCTTCCTGCAGGCCAGCGCCTTGGCGGGCGGTGGGCTGCTACTGGAACTCTCGCTGCCAGGCACTGCAATTGCCGAGAGCACAGGGCAGCAGATGCTACCCAGCCCCACTGGGGCAACCCCACTTTCCATCTGGGTGAAGCTGCATACGGACGGCAAGGTGAGCATCGCCAGCAAAAACCCGGAAATCGGTCAAGGCATCAAGACCCTGCTGCCCATGCTGATTGCTGAGGAACTCGACTGCGACTGGGCCCAGGTGCAGGTGTTCGATGCCGCCTTCGATCCATCGCGCTTCGGCCCACAATGGGCCGGTGGCAGCATGGCGACGCCGATGAACTGGCTGCCGCTGCGGCAAGCCGGGGCAGCGGCACGCCTGATGTTGCTGCAGGCCGCTGCGGCGCGGGCCGCGGTACCGCTAGCCGAACTCACCACCCGCAGTGGGCAGGTCCACCATGCAGCCACGCAGCGCCAGTGGAGTTATGGCGAACTGGCCACTGCGGCAGCGGCCTTGTCCGCGCCCGACCTCGCCACCGTGCCGCTGAAAAGCGCAGCCGAGTTCCGCATCATCGGCCAGCCACAGCGAGGCGTGGACACACCGAAGGTCGTCACGGGAGCGCCGTTGTTTGGTATCGACGTTCGCTTGCCAGGCATGCTCCATGCGGTCTTCGAAAGCGCACCGGCCCACGGTGGCCGCCTGGGGGGCGCCAATCTCGCAGCGGCACAAGCCGCTCCCGGGGTGGTGGCGGTGCTGCGTTTGCAAGGTGTAGGCGGTAGCGATGCGCTGGTGGATGGCGTGGCCGTGGTGGCGCGTACCCACTGGCAGGCCGAACAAGCCCGCCGTCTGTTGGAACTGACTTGGGACTTAGCGGCTGCCAAAGGCCACGGCGATGCCGAGTACGCCGCTGCTGCCACGGCCCTGATGGACGCCGGCCAAGGCAAGGAACTGCGTCGTGATGGGGATGCAGCCACAGCGCTGCAGGGCGCCAAGCGCAGCCTCAAGGCCCGCTACAGCTACCCCTTTCTCGCACACGCCCCGCTGGAGCCGCAGAACTGCACCGCGCACTTTCAGGATGGCAAGCTGGAACTGTGGGTACCTAGTCAGAACGCTCAGGCAGGCCAAAACCTCATCGCCCAGCACTTGGAAATTCCGGTGGGCCAACAGCAGGTGCATGTCACGCGTTCGGGCGGTGGCTTCGGGCGGCGCCTGATGGTGGACTACATGGTGCAAGCGGCAGCCATTGCGAAGGCCCTGCCCGGCCAGCCTATCCAACTGCTATGGAACCGTCAGGAAGACTTCAAACGCGATTTTTTCCGGCCAGCCGGCTGGCACGAACTGCGCGCGGGCCTCGATGGCAGCGGCAAGCTGGTGGCTTTTACCGACCACTTCGTCACCTTCGGCGCCAACGGCAAGCCGCTACGCGGTGCCAACCTGAACGCGCAGCACTTCCCTGCCGGCTTGGTCGAGCATTTGTTCTACCAGCAAGACATGCTGCCAACGGTCATCCCTACCGGTTATTTGCGCGCACCGGACTCCAATGGCCTGTGCTTCGTGTTTCAGTCTTTCCTGGACGAGGTAGCACACGCCGCTAGCAAGGACCTGCCACAACTCATGCTGGAACTGTGTGCCAAAGACCAAATCGTCGGCACCACGGCGGACCCCACTCGTGCTTCACCGGCGTTTTACACCGCCCGCGCCAGAGCCGTCATCCAGCAAGTATTGCAGGACAGCCAATGGCAAGAACGAAAGTCCAAGCGCGGGCATGGCTTTGGCTTCGCATTCTATTTTTGTCACCTCGGCTACTTTGCCGAAGTGGTGGAAGTCGAATTGAAAAAGGGCGCGTTGCACGTTCCGCGCGTCTGGGCCACTGGCGACATCGGTAGCCACATCATCAATCCGCTGCATGCCGAACAGCAGGTGCGCGGTGCAGTCATTGACGGTCTGACGCAAGCCCTGGGCCAACAAGTGAACTTCACGGACGGCGTGCCGGCGCAGCAGAACTTCGACACGTTCCCACTGCTGCGCGGGAATGCCATTCCGGAAATCCATCTTTCGTGGGTGCGTAGCGCATTCCCACCTTCAGGTTTAGGAGAGCCTTCGCTCCCACCTGTCATTCCAGCGCTGGTGAACGCCGTGTTTGCCGCCACGGGCAAGCGTATTCGTTCGTTGCCGCTATCGCTGGCGGGTTTCTAGCAGCGCGCAAGTTACCGCGCGCCAGGCTGCAGCGGGGCAATGACCCAACTGACGATGCCGTCGTTTGCCTGCCGCGTAGTAACACGCCGGCCATGCCCGAATGCCAACTGTTCCAATACGAACAGCACGTCTTCGCCGGAATGCCCTGCCAACACGTAGCCTGGCTGTCGCCAACGCACGTTGAACTGGTCGTACCAAAGAAGGTTGACGTTCCCGTCAACGAAGTGCACTTCCATGCCTTCCGGCAGCGCTTTGCCGGCCGGCCAAAAGCGGCGATCGACTAAGAAAGCGTCGATGGTGGAATTCACGAAAGCCGGGGTAGCAAGGACACCGGACGCTGCAGCCGCAAACCCAGCTGGAACGGCAAACACCACAGGAAGCGCCACTGCCGCCTGCAATACGGCCCGGCGGGTACAGACTGCCCTCGGCACTATCCGGTCTTCCCTTGGCGCGGACATCGTTCCTCCCTGCCAGACCACCAAGCCAGAAGCGACCACTGGTGAGGGTGACAATGAGCATTCTAACGCTGCCTCCGCCACCTTCTCGACGCCTAGCGAACGCTGCAGGCAATACGCACGGTCTTTAGAAATAGCGGAAATGGCGAGCCACCGCCATGAAAAACACGCAGTCGACATGGACAGCAAAGTATATTTTTTTGATACCGTTTTCAGCCCCTGGAAACGCTTCCAGTGCGCCTCGTTCCCGCTAACATCGGCGAAGCTTACTGCGGCTAGCCATCGCTCACGCCGCCGACAAATGCGAACAAGACAGCCTTGGGGGGACTGCGAGTGACCACGGAAAACACCGTTCTGGCACAACTCATCGCCGCGCTTCGCGCCGGAGACCTCGATTTCGCCGCACCGCCACTGCAGACGCGTGCCAACTTCGAAGGCATGCTGACCACTCTCCCGGTACAGCCCGACCTCACTTTCACCAACGACACGCTCGCCGGCGTACCCACGCTACGCATCGGCGGTCCGGGAGTCGCTGAAGATAGCGCGCTGCTGCACTTGCATGGCGGTGCTTTCATCGCCGGCAGCGCACAAGCCTATCGTGGGCTGGTCGGCGAACTGGCTCGCGCCACTGGCGTTATCGGCTATGCCGTGGACTATAGACTGGCCCCGGAGGCACCCTTTCCTGCCGCTGTCGACGATTCCGTGGCGGCCTACCAAGCGCTCTTGGCGCGCGGCCTCCCCGCCAACCGTATTGTTCTCACCGGCGACTCGGCAGGCGGTGGGCTCGTCATCTCCACGCTCGTAGCGCTGCGCGACGCAGGCCTACCGCTCCCCGCTGCTGCTTTAGTCATCTCGCCGTGGGCGGACCTCACCGGCACCGCCGCAAGCAGGGTTACCAAAGCGGCGGCAGACCCGTCGCTGACCTCTGCCGGCCTCGAAGCCGTAGCGCCGCACTACCTGAACGGCACACCTGCAACGCATCCACTGGCTTCGCCCATCTACGCCGACCTCACCGGCCTGCCTCCCCTGCTCATTCACGTGGGCTCCACTGAAGTCTTGCTGGACGATGCCATTCGACTCGCTGGCGTGGCGGGCGCCGCCAATGTCGCCGTTCGTCTGGAGGTGTGGCCAGACATGCCACACGTCTGGCACGCCTTCCATTTCATGCTGGACGAAGGCCGCCAAGCCATTGCTGGCGCCGGCGATTTTCTGCGTAACGCGCTGAAGGGAAACTGAGATGACCACCAACACCCGAACTCGTGACGTTGTCGTTGTCGGTGCCGGCTTCAGCGGGCTGTATCTGCTGCACAAATTGCGCGCGCTCGGCTTCAACACGGAAGTCATCGAAGCGGCGAGCGGCGTAGGCGGCACTTGGCACTGGAACCGCTACCCGGGCGCACGCTGCGACATCCCGAGTGTGGAATACAGCTATTCGTTCTCCCGCGAACTGGAAACGGACTGGGTCTGGACCGAACGCTATGCCGCACAGCCGGAAATACTGCGCTATCTGGAACACGTCGCCCAGCGCTTCGACCTGAATCGCGACATCCGCTTTAACACGCGCGTGACGGCCGCGCATTGGGATGAGGCCACCAGTCAGTGGCAAGTGGCATTGGATAACGGCGAAAGCATCACCGCTCGTCACGTGGTCATGGCCACGGGCTGCCTGTCCGCACCCAAGCTGCCGGACTGGAAGGGCATCGAGAGTTTCCAAGGCCAGGTGCTGCACACGGGCCATTGGCCTGAAGGCGTCGATCTCACCGGAAAACGGGTCGCCGTGGTGGGTACGGGCTCTTCCGGCGTTCAGGCCATTCCCCAGATTGCGAAGGTGGCCAGCCACGTCACGGTATTCCAGCGCACGCCCAACTTCGCCGTCCCCGCGAGCAACCATCCGCTCACCGACGAGATGCGCGCCGCCGTGCAACCGGACCTACCCGCTTTGCGCGAAGTGGCGCGGCAGTCTCCACTCGGCTGGTTCTACGGCGCGCGTCCCGGGTCTGCGAAAGCCGCGGCGACAGAAGAGCGCGCCACGCGCTTCGAAGAACAGTGGAATGCCGGTACCACTGGCCTGCTGCTGGCGTACGAAGACTTGTTGTTCGATGAGGAGTCGAATGCTCATGCAGCCAACTTCGCTCGCGGCAAGATTGCCGCGCTAGTGAAGGACCCTGAAAAGGCCCGCAAGCTCACTCCGCAAGGCTTCCCGATGGGGTCGCGCCGGCTGTGCTCGGAGATTGGTTTCTACGATTCCATGAACCGCAGCAACGTGTCGCTGGTGGATGTGCGCGAGGACCCGGTACTGGAAGTGACCGCGGACGCCATCATCACCGCCAGTGGCAGCCACCCTGTGGATGCCATCGTGTTCGCCACGGGTTACCACGCCATGCTCGGCGCCATCTCCGCTATCGACGTGCGCGGACCGAATGGCCTTTCCTTGAAGCAGGAGTGGGGCGACAACCCGCGCTCGTATCTTGGTTTGGCCGTTGCCGGCTTCCCCAACTTGTTCACTGTGACCGGCCCCGGCAGCCCTTCGGTCCTCAGCAACGTGGTGGTTTCCATTGAGCAGCACGTGGAATGGATCTGCCATTGCATCGCCGCCCTGCGCGACCGCGGCGCGCACCGCATCGAGGCAGACCCGGCAGCCGAAGTAGCCTGGATGGAGCATTCGAACGAGATAGCGCACCAGACGCTCTTTCCGCGCGGCCCGAGCTGGTATTTAGGCAAGACCAAGGACGGGAAAACCGTCTTCATGCCTTATGTCGGCGGCGTAGGCGCTTACCGCGCGACGTGCACTGAAATTGCCCAAGCAGGCTACACCGGCTTCCATATCGCCTAGGCCTCCCGCCCACACCGCCCAAAGCGCTGCCTTGCCCTTCCCTGTCAGTCGAGGCAGCGCCAATCTGCAGCGTTAGCATGGTTCATCGTTGGAACCTTTCGTTTTCATGGGGCACAGGCACATGGCCAAGAACAATCGCATCACGTTTTACGATCTGGCGCTTTCCACCGGGGCGACCATCAGTCCGTTCGTGTGGGCCACGAAGTTTGCGGTCGCCCACAAGGGCTTCGAGATGGACGTGGTGCCCGGTGGCTTCACCGGCATCATGGAACGCACTGGGGGCATGAGCGAACGCCTCCCGGCCATCGTGGACGACGGCAAGTGGGTGCTGGACAGCTGGGGCATCGTGGAATACCTGGACGCCACCTACCCCGACCGCCCCATGCTCGTTCCGCATGAAAGCGTGGCCACGCTAACGCGCTTCCTCGATACCTGGCTGTGGAACACCGCCACCGGCCCATGGATGCGTTGCTATTGCCAGGACTACCGCGACCTCTCGCTCCCGCAGGACCACGAGTACATCACGCGTTCGCGCGAGAACATGCTCGGCAAGACGTTGGAAGAAATGCAGGCCGGCCGTGAAGACCGCTTGCCGGCTATTTCGGCGGCACTGGAATTTCTCCGCAAGTCGCTGCGTGAAACCCCGTTCCTCGGCGGCAAGACGCCAAACTATGCGGACTACCGCGCCATGGGCAACTTCATGTTCACGGCCTCCGTTGCCAAGACGCCGCCGCTGGCCGAAGACGACCCACTGCGCCCGTGGATTGAGCGCTGCATGGATTTGTTCGGCGGCATTGGTCGTCACCCGGGCCTATTCCCGCTCTTTGGCCTGAAGCGTCGCGAAGGCGACCCGGAACTCTTCAGCAAGATGCCGCCTTGGGGTGGGCAGGAAGTGCGCAACACGGGCCCGGCTTCCACCAGCCCCGAGACGCAGCGCATCAACCAACCGAAGAAGTAAGGCGCAGCCTTGGCGCGCGGCGCGAACCGCCGCGCGTCGCCCGCGTCGCGCATCGCTCAGCGCCGCGCGCCAGCCCTAACCTTCCTGAGCGATGGGGCTACAATCCGGCATGGCTTTCGCTGTGCCGGGGTTTGCATGAAACATTTCACTTCGCTGGTGGTTCTGGCTACTGTCAGCTTTTGCACGGACATCGGTACTGCACTCGCTGCCCGCAACGCTGCGCCCGCTACAGCCGCTGCGCCCACTACGGCCGCTACGGCCACTACGGCGACAAGCGCAGGCCCTGCCACCACTGTCTGGTGCGGCGGCACCATCCTCACTATGGTGGGCGATACGCCGGAAACTGTCGAAGCGTTGGCCGTTCGTGATGGTCGTCTGCTCGCGGTGGGGTCGCTCGCCGAAGTCCGCCGCGCGGCGGGCAAGAACGCCGCACATATCGACCTGAAGGGCCGCACCCTGCTGCCGGGCTTCATCGATGCGCATGGCCACGTCAGTTCCGTCGGGCAAGCGGCGGCCCTCGCCGCGCTAGCCCCACCGCCGGTGGGCGAGGTGAACTCTATCGCTGCGCTACAGGAGGCGCTGCGCCACTATCAGCCACCGCCGGGCATGCCGTTCATCATCGGCAGCGGCTACGACGATTCGCAGTTGGCAGAACGTCGTCATCCCACGCGACAGGAACTCGATGCTGTCGCAACGGATAAGCCCATCCTCATCGTTCACGCCAGTGGGCACTTCGGCGTCATGAACAGCGCCATGCTGAAGTTGGCCGGTATCACCGCAGAGACACCCAATCCGCCCGGCGGCATCATCCGCCGCGAGCCAGATGGCAAGACGCCAGATGGTGTGCTGGAGGAGACAGCGTTCTTCGGTGTCGCAGTGAAACTGTTGCCGCCCACTCTCGAAGGCGGCGTGGCCGCGTTGGTGGCCGGTGAGAAGATTTATGCCAGCTACGGCATCACCACGGCGCAAGAAGGGCGAGTAATGCCCGAGTCCTGGTCCGCGCTGGCAGAAGCCGCGAAGCGCGGCGCGCTCCCCATCGACACCGTCGCCTTGGTGTCCTTCGAACGTGACTGGCCCGAAGCCGTGCGTTCCCGCATTGGCGCTGGCTATGACGGCCGCCTGCGTATCGCCGGCGTCAAGCTCACCATCGACGGCAGCCCGCAAGGCCGCACGGCTTGGCTCCACGACCCCGTGCCCGTACCGCCACCCGGCAAGCCCGCGGATTACCACGGCTATGCGGCCATCGACCTTGGTTTACTCAACACCAAACTCGCCGAGGCCGCTCACCACCGCTGGCAAGTATTCGTGCATGTGAATGGCGATGAAGCCATGCAAGCGCTTATCGATGGCGTCGCGAAAAATGGCCTGGCCGACCAGCGCACCATCGCCATTCACAGCCAGGTGGTACAGGCCGAGCAACTGACTGAAATGAAGCGGCTGGACATTCAACCCAGCTTCTTTGCCAACCACACCTACTACTGGGGCGACTGGCACCGCGAAGTGGCGCTGGGGCCAAAGCGTGCGGATTTCATCTCACCACAGGCCTCGGCATGGGCGGCAGGCCTGCGCCCCACCGCCCACAACGACTCCCCCGTAGTGCCGCCGGATATCTTGCGGCTCGTATGGTCCTCGGTGAACCGCCGCACGCTCTCCGGCGACATCCTCGGGCCTTTGGAGCGTATTTCGCCTTACCGCGCGCTGCAGCAAGTGACGCTGAACGCCGCGTGGCAGATTCACGAAGAGGCAGACAAAGGCAGTCTCGTCGCCGGCAAGCGAGCGGACCTCGTGGTGCTCGATGCCAACCCACTCACCGTGGACCCAACGCAGCTTCATGCCATTCGCGTGGTGGCTACCCTCAAGGACGGCAGCGTTATCTACGGCAGCCTCTAGTACTCAACTAGCGCAGGCAGCTGCAAACGCCAACCACAGGGGCCATGACATGTGCACCGACCACGACCACCAAGGTTTGATTCGCGATGCCGGCCTGACCCGCCGCGAATTTGTAATGGGGCTTGGCAGCTTGGCGGCGGCCAGCAGTGTAAGCAGCACTGCGCTCGCCGCCGACGCCTCTGGCCACGCCGCCCACGCAGCGAAGGACGAGAAAGAAGCGAACGTCGTGGAACGCGATGTAGAAGTCCCCACGCCCGATGGTACCGCCGACGCCGCGCTCTTCTACCCTCCAGGAAAAGGCCAATGGCCCGCGGTGCTGGTGTGGCCGGACATCCTTGGCCTGCGTCCCGTGTTTCGCGAACTGGGGAGGCGCTTGGCCGCGCAGGGCTACACGGTGCTGGTCCCCAACCCCTTCTATCGGAGCAAACGCGCCCCCGTGGTGGAAGGTACCTTCGACTTCGGCAACCCCGCCGACCGCGCGAAGGTGTTTGCGCTACGCGGCGCCATGTCAGATGCTGGCATCGATAGCGACAGCATCGCATTCCTAAAATTTCTGGACGCCCAGCAGCCAACAGACCGCCGCCGCAAGGTAGGCGTCCATGGGTATTGCCTGGGTGGACCGTTGTCTTTCCGCACGGCCGCCGCCGTGCCGGAGCGTATCGGTGCCGTGGCCAGTTTCCATGGTGCTGGCTTGGTCACTGCTGAGTCTTCCAGCCCGCATTTGCTCATTGCGAAGACGCAGGCGGAATATCTGGTAGCAATCGCGAAGAACGACGACGCTAAGGAGCCTACCGCGAAGGACCGGCTGAACGCGGCGTTCAAAGCTGCCGGCCGTCCTGCGACCGTGGAGGTCTACCAAGCGAACCATGGCTGGTGCGTGTTCGGCGGGCAGAGCCACCACGAAGCCGAGGCTGAACGTGCCTGGACGGAGCTTGGCAAACTCTATTCGCGTAGCCTCAAGGGTGCACGCTAAGGTAGCGCGCACCCGCTACCACTGCCACACCAGCGGCCAGCGCCAGCCAAGGCAACATGCCGGCGCGCTTGCGGAACGCACCAATGCCGCCTGCCGCAGCATATTCCTCCAGCGTCGATGGCGGAAACTTCCCCTTGTCTTGCACGTAGTGCCGGAACAGGAACACCGGAACGATAAGCAGCACGCCGATGAGACCATTGCGCAGCGTGCCTTCACCCCACACGTCGGCACCAGCACCCACGAACGCCATGTTGACGAAGCCCAGCAGCGCACCGAGCCCCAACAACCAGTTCGGGCAACGGAAAGGACGGTTGTGGTTGGGCCGGTCTAAGCGGTGAATCCAACCGGCCTGCAGGTTCAGGAAGATGAACACCATGTAGCAAACGTTGCTGATCATCAGCACCGCAAAGTAGTCAGAGGCGAGCAGCAGTAGCAAATTAAAGACGAGGTCGGTCCACATCGCGGCCGTAGGGGCGCCGTGGTCATTCACACGCGAAAGATACTTCGGCAGCCAGCCGTCCACCGACGCTTGGTACAGCGTGCGGGATGAACCCAACATGGAGGTCATGACGATGAGCAACAGCGACAGGATGAGGGTGGAGATGAAGACATTCGCTACCACCGCTCCATCGCCGACAATCTTTGCGAGCGCCAGCGCCACACCGGACCCGTCATAAATGCGCGGGTCCAGCAGACCATCCAGCCCCAGCGACGCCTGAAAGGCCAGCGGCACTAGCGTGAAGATGACGATGCACAACACACCGGCCGACATGATGGCGCGCAGCGTATCGCGGGCCGGGTCTTTAAACTCCCGCGTATAGCAAACAGCCGTCTCGAAACCGTAAGTGGACCAACCGGCACCAAACATCGCGCCCATCAACAAGGTCAGTCCGGCCGCATCCCAAGTACCGAAATGCACCGCGGCACCATCGCGAACCAACGGCAACAACGGGAACAGGTGGTTGGTGGGCAGGTCGCCGGTCACTAGCGGCACGAGGCCCACCAAGATGAGCGGCGACAGGCAAGCAATGCCGATGATCTTCTGGGCCAAGGCGGCCCGCGCCGCACCCCGGTGCTGCAGCGCGAAAGTGAGCAGCAAAAAACCCATACCAATGATGGCCACGGCATTTAGACGAAGGGTAAGCCCCCCGCGAACGAACCCGAGGTCCAGCAAGGTGATATGCCAAGTGTTGATAGCGGCATCGGCGGGAAACAGGCTGGCCATGACATAGCCCGCCGCCAGGCTGGTTCCTAGCGCCAGCACCGGGGACCAAGCTAGCCAATTGCACCAAACCGAGATCGGGGCCACCAGCTTCGAGTACGGCAGCCACGCCGCGGCGCCGTAGACCGAAGCGCCGCCAGACTTGTGCGGGTAAAGCCCGGCAATTTCAGCGTAAACAAAGCTCTGCAGAAAACCCATGAAGATGGAGCAAATGAACACCACCCACACCGGCTGACCGATGGTGGCCGCGATACCGCCCATGGTGAGCAACACGCCGGCCGGCACGCCGCTGGACGCCCAGAAGGCATCTTTCCAGTTCAGCGTGCGGTGAAGTTCGCCTGTGCCCGGCTCACCATGCGACGGATACGCCGCAGCGCCAGCAGGAGCAGTGGCAACGACCTTGTCTTCTCCGTTCATGCGGCACGCTCTTTGGGCAGATGGACTGTTTGCAGGTTCAGGAATGTTACCGGATTATCATCTTCACAAATAAGCAACGGCTAGAGAGTACCCTGCAGCATTGATTCGATTTGGCGGTCATGGAGGCGAAGGCAATGCGACATTCACTGAAGTTCGGCGGCTTTGGCCTGCTGTTCCTGGCGGCGCCACTCCACGCTCAGCAGCAGGCACCCGAAAGCCGGCAAGGTGCCGGTCTGGACGAAGTGATCGTTACGGCCCAGAAGCGTTCGGAGAACCTTCAAGAGGTTCCGCTGAGCATCCAAGCACTGGTGACAGAAACGCTCGCCGAGCGCAGTATCCAGAACTTCAACGACTACGCCAAGTTCCTGCCCAGCCTCTCGTATTCCAGCCTCGGCCCGGGGCAGGCCGAAGTGTTTTTCCGCGGCATCTCCAACGGCAACCGGTTGTCCACGGGCTCGTTGCCCACCGTCGGTGTCTACCTCGACGAACAACCCGTGACGACCATCGGTTCGGCCCTGGATGTTCATATCTATGACATCGCCCGCGTTGAAGCCCTGGCAGGGCCGCAAGGCACGCTGTTCGGCGCCAGTTCTGAAGCCGGAACCTTGCGCATCATCACCAACAAACCCGATCCTTCCGGCTTTGCTGGCGGCGTGGATGTTTCGCTGGATCAAGTGGCTCATGGCTCCATGGGCGGCACCGTAGAAGGTTTCCTGAACGTTCCGCTGAAGGAAGGAGTGACGCTGCGCGCATCGGCCTTTCACGAGCGTGCTGGCGGCTACATCGACAACATCCCCAGCCAGCCCGGCCAGTTCTTTGCCACCTCCGGCATTGAACGCAACAACGCGACGTTGGTTGGTGCTGACCTCAACGCGGTCGATACCAACGGCGCCCGCGCCGCATTGCGGATTGACCTTGATGACACCTGGAGCGTAACGCCCTCCGTGATGTTTCAGCACCAGCGTGCACAAGGCACCTTCGGCTATCGCCCCAGCCTCGGCGACCTGCAAAACGCCCGCTATACCGCGGAGAGCAGCAAAGACCGTTGGTATCAGGCGGCCCTGGTTATCGAAGGCAAGGTTGGGCGGTTTGACATCACCTACGCGGGCGGGCACTTGGAGCGCACTGCCCAGTACACCGCCGACTATGCGGATTACGGCTATTTCTACGACCACTACTACGCTTCCACCCCGGAATACTTCGGGGCGCAGTTCTACAACGACCAAGACGTCTTGATTGACCCCAGTCAGGTCGTGACCCAACACGAGAACTTCACCAAGCAGAGCCACGAACTGCGCGTTTCCTCGCCGGCCAGCGATCGGCTACGGCTAGTCGGCGGCCTGTTCTACCAGCGCCAAACCAACGACTGGAAAAACCTCTACCTCGTAGACGGCCTCGCCACGAGCCAGTCCGTGACTGGCTACCCAGGCGTGAACTACGCGAACATCCAGTTCCGCACCGACCGCGACTACGCTGCCTTTGCCGAAGCCACTTATGACGTGGCTCCCACGGTCGCCATCACCGGGGGCCTGCGGTCCTACCGTTACGACAACGAGGTGGTCGGCTTTTTCGGGTACAACGCCATCCGCTCGGAAGTAGGCGAAGCGCTGTGCATTGTCGGCACCACGGGCCTCTATGGCACAGACCGCCCCTGCGACAACATTCAGGCAGACGCCAGGGGCTCGGGCCTGCGACACAAGCTGAATGTCAGTTGGCGCCCGGTACCGGGCAAGCTGCTTTACGCCACTTGGTCCACCGGCTTCCGTCCGGGTGGCATCAACCGCCGCCCGGTCGCTGCGCCCTACCGAGCTGAGCAGTTGTCGAACTACGAACTCGGCTGGAAAACTAGTTGGGCGGGTGGCACTCTGCGTTTCAACGGCGCTGTCTTCCTCGAGCGCCTGACGCAAGCCCAGTTTTCCGTCAGCAGCGACCAGAACGGCATCACCGACATCGTGAATTCCGGTAGCGCGGAATCGAAGGGTATCGAAGCAGACCTGACGTGGATGCCATTGCCGGGCCTGTCACTCCAATGGTCGGGCACATATGTGGATGCGCAACTGACCGCCGACCTTTGCCAGTACCCCAACCCGCAGTTCGACTGCACCTTGCCGAGCGGCGCCGGCAATGCCAATGCGACGATAGCGGCTAACGGTACGCGCTTCCCGACCAACCCGCGTTTCAAAATGGCGACCACGGTCCGCTACGACTTCCCGCTTGGTGATGCTGTTGCCTACGTTCAGGGCTCGGTGTTTCACCAGACCAGTGTTTCGCCGTCCTTGTCGACGGAGGAAGTGGCCCTGCTGGGACTGCAGCCCGCACAGACCTCGGCGGACTTCATGGTTGGCGTCAGTCGCGACGGTTGGAATATCGACTTGGCGCTGGAAAACGCCTTCGACCAACGTGGACAGCAGGTGCGTAGCTTCAGTTGCAATCTGGCCATCTGCGGCGAAGGAGCGATTCAGGTGTTTCCGGTTCGGCCGCGCCTTATGAGCCTACGGGTCGGCCGGCGATTCTGAGGCGGCTAGAGAGGCACTACATAGCGCCCCAATAATCCCGGCATCTTGGCCAAGCATTGGTGCGCAGAGAAAGCCCTCAGATTGAACCTGCTGCGCAACGTAGCTACCTAAGTGAGCAAGCAAAGCGGAGCGGGTGGCAGCCACGAGGCCTGGCGCGGCGCCCACTCCGCCGCCAATGACAATTCGCTGCGGGGACAACGTCAGCACGAGGTTGGCGCCGAGCTGGCCGAGATAATCGGCAACCAGAGCCACTTCTTCGCTGGTGGAGTGAAACGCACTGAGCGGCTTGCCGAAACGCGCGAGTACCGCAGGCCCAGCCACCAGTCCTTCCGCACAGTTTTCGTGGAAGCGGCAAACGGAGGGAGCAAAGTCACCGGCCTGACGCTGCAAGGCGATGTGTCCCATTTCAGGATGCAGCAAGGCAGGCAGCGGCTGTCCGCGGCAAAGAATTGCTCCTCCAATGCCCGTGCCTACCGTCAGATAGATGCCAAGATCCAGACCACGAAGTGCCCCATGCCTCGCCTCTCCCACTCCGGCAGCGCCAACGTCCGTGGTCAGAGCCACGGGCACACCGCAACTGGCACGCAGGGCGCCCGCTAAATCGAAACCGCTCCAGCCAGGCTTGTTGGTTTCCAGCAAGCAGCCATAACCAGTGGCACGCGGGTCAATGACGATAGGCCCGAACGCGCCCACACCCAACGCAGTAAGCGCGCCATGACGCGCGGCGTGCTCTGTGAAAAAGCGCGACACCAAAGGCAAAAGGTCTTCGGGGCTGCCGGTGGGCAGCGTCTCGCGAACGAGGATGGTGCCATCGTCGAAACCAATAGCGACCTGCGTCTTGGTGCCGCCTAGTTCCAAACCACCGTAAAGCTTCATAGCGGGCATTATATTCATGACGGTGGGTTCGAGTTCCACCGCAGCGCCCGCGGGATTTGCTAACGATTGACGAGACTATCGACCATCGTTACTATTGGTCGAATGACTATTTCGTCATTCCGTTGCCGTGACACACAGTCCCTCTTCGAGGGCCAGCGCGTCGCCCGGTTCCGGAACCTGGAGACGGTGGCGCTGCGGAAACTGGCGATGCTGAACCGCGTTGTACGGGTGGAGGAACTACGGATTCCACCCAACAACCGACTCGAGGCCTTGAAAGGCGACCGGAAAGGTCAGTGGTCTATCCGTATTAATGACCAATGGCGGTTGTGCTTTCGCTTCTTGGACGGCAGGGCGTTTGACGTAGAAATAGTCGATTACCACTGAGCAACCAACCCATGCGAAAAATTCCTTACCCAAAGCCAGGCGAAATTCTGGTGGAAGAGTTCCTGAAGCCAATGGGCATTTCGGCCTATCGCCTCGCCAAGGACATCAGCGTGCCGCAGATGCGCATCAGCGAAATCATTTCCGGCAAGCGAGGTATCACGGTAGATACAGGGCTGCGGCTATCCCGCTATTTCGGACTGAACGATGACTTCTGGACGGGGCTACAACTCGACCACGACGCGGCACTCACCCGCGATGAACTCGCAGATGTGTTGGCAAGCATCAAGCCGCGACGCGTAGCTTAGGGCCGCACCCTACCCGTGGGTTCGAACCCCACTCACAGGCCTGAATGCAAAAAGCCCGCGGCCCGCTTTGCGGACCGGGGCTTTTGAATAGATGGCGGAGAGGGTGGGATTCGAACCCACGGTGGGCGTAAACCCACGCCTGATTTCGAGTCAGGTACATTCGACCACTCTGCCACCTCTCCGCCGAGTGGTCCCGCCTCGCGGCAGGGAACGGGTATTCTACCCTGTCTGTCCGGGTCGGAGAACCCCTGTTTGGCGCCATTGGCACTGCCACCGCTAACCACTTGGCGCACCTTGCTGAAGCAGGGGGCGCTCTTGATGTTGGCGCTACTTGCAACGGTATTGCTCGGCACCTGCAGTACCACGCCGCCTGTACTGCAGCAGATCTTGTCGCAGGGCGAACTGCGTGTGGCCACGCGCAACAGCCCTACGGCCTACTGGCAAGGGGTGAACGGTCCTGACGGGCCCGAGTACGCTCTCGCCCGCCGTTTCGCCGATTCCCTAGGCGTGAAGCTGACACTAACCGTTCTCAATACTCCAGAAAAACTGGCCGCCGAAGTGCGCTCCAATCGGGCTCATCTCGCCGCAGCGGGCCTGGCTATCACGCCGCGCTTACCCAAGGAACTCATCTGGGGCCCGGCTTATACCGAGGCTAGGCAATACGTCATCACCCGCCCGGGCCCCAACCGCCCAAAGAGTGTCGCAGGGTTGAAAGGGCTGCGCGTCGAAATGGTCTCCGGCAGCGCCCAAGCCACTGGCATCAGGCAGGCCACGGGTCTACCCGCCCCTGGTTGGCTAAAGCCGTTGCCATGGCTCAAGCCCTTGCTGCCTTGGAAAGAAACCCCGGGCGTGTACGTGCTCGACCTGCTCGACCGCGTCTCGAACGGCACCTTGGATGCCACGGTGGCCAACGAACACGAATACCGCTTGGCACGCAACTTCCACCCGGAGCTCGCCATCGCTTTCGAACTCCGTGAGCGTGCCCGCTTGGCTTGGCTGTTGCCACGTCGTGAAGTAGCACTAGTGGAGCGCGTGAACCAGTTCTTCAAGACGGTGCAGCCCGACTTAGTAGGCTGGTTGGCGCCCCACTACGCCGACCCAGAACGTCTCGACTATGTCGGCGCCCGTAACTTCACGCGACATGTGCACGAACGCCTGCCAGCAGTGCGTTTGCACTTTCAGGAGGCCGGCGCCGCCTACGGTGTGGACTGGCGTTTGCTCGCTGCCATGGGCTATCAAGAGAGCAAGTGGGATAGCGACGCTGTGTCGAAGACGGGCGTGCGCGGTGTGATGATGCTCCAGGAAAGCACAGCCGCCCGAATGGGCGTGAAAGACCGCAAGGAGGCTCGAGGCAGCATCCATGGCGGTGCGAAGTACTTCCTGGAAGTACGCGAGATGGTGCCGGCACGTATTGCAGAACCCGACCGGACGTGGCTAGCGCTGGCCGCCTACAACATCGGGTTTGGTCATATGGAAGATGCGCGCATTCTCACTGCGCAGCAGGGCCGCAACCCGGACCGCTGGCAAGACGTTCGCGCAGTACTGCCGCAATTGACGCAGGAACACTGGTTCCTGAAGACCAAGCACGGCTATGCGCGCGGCTACGAGGCAGCGCGTTTCGTGGACAACGTCCGCGCCTATCTGGACATCTTGGAATGGGTAGCGCCGGACCCGGAAGCCCTAGCAACCAACGAAACCGCGCCCGCAGAGATCAAAGGCCCCATCAAACGCACACCGCGCCAAGGCAAGGAACAGACGCCGCGCTCTCGGTCGCCCTAGCCCTAGCCCCCGCGCTTTGCCGCGAAGAAGCGCTTCAGCACTGCGCCGCATTCCGTAGCCAACACACCGCCAATGAAATCGATGCGGTGGTTTTGCCCGGGCATCTGGAATAAATTCAGGCGACTACCCACGGCACCCACACGCGGGTCCCAAGCGCCAAACACCACGCGCTCCACGCGCGCATGCAACATGGCGGCTGCACACATGGCGCAAGGCTCCAGCGTCACGTAAAGCGTCGTGCCGCCTAACCGGTAGTCCGCCAACTGTGCCGCGGCAGTGCGCATGACCAGCATCTCGGCGTGCGCGGTGGGGTCGTGCAAGCCAATGGGCGCATTGCCCGCTGCCACCAACAGTTTCCCTTCGCGCACCAACACCGCGCCTACCGGCACCTCACCCGCCGTCGCGGCTTGCTGTGCTGCCGCCAAAGCGTGGCGCATCCAGCGTTCATCGGGCGTGTCCGTAGGCTTTTCCAGCGCCACGTTTTCGAGCAGGTTTCCGGTGCTTTCCATGGCGCCATTGTCGCCGTTTGCTGGCCGATAGGCACCGGCTATCAAATACATGGGAACAATCGATTAGTCATTTTCGATAGATGAATCCATCATTCAGCCATCGAGACGGTACTGCCCGTTCGAACCACCCCCTCTAACGCCAAGGATTCAGACCATGCCTCTCATCAACACCACCGTGAAGCCGTTCAAGGCCACTGCCTACCAGGCCGGCGAGTTCGTCCCCGTTACCGACGCCGACCTCAAGGGCAAGTGGTCAGTCGTGTTCTTCTACCCCGCCGACTTCACCTTTGTTTGCCCGACGGAACTCGGCGACCTCGCCGACCACTACGACACCTTCAAGTCGCTCGGCGTGGAAATCTACGGCGTCAGCACCGACACGCACTTCACGCACAAGGCCTGGCACGACACCTCGGACACCATCCGCAAGGTGAACTACCCGCTCGTTGGCGACCCCACCGGCACCATCACCCGCGCCTTCGACGTGATGATTGAAGAAGAGGGACTGGCCCTGCGCGGCACCTTCGTCATCAACCCGGAAGGCCAGATCAAGCTGTGCGAGATCCACGACAACGGCATCGGCCGTGACGCCAAGGAACTGCTCCGCAAGGTGCAGGCGGCCCAATACGTGGCCAACAACCCGGGCCAGGTATGCCCGGCGAAGTGGACCCCGGGCGCTGCCACGCTGGCCCCTTCGCTAGACCT
>CAIOHZ010000018.1 GCA_903858165.1 uncultured Pseudomonadota bacterium | reverse complement strand
TCGTGGCCAAGGGTGCGCCGCCGGACCTCATCCGTGCCTATCGCTTGTCGCGCTTCGCTACCGGCCACTTGCTGGACGAACCCGGCTACGGCCCTTATCCGGTGAAGCTGTGAACGGTCCGCAGGTACCAGGCATGGCTTGTCCGTTCTGTGGTCTCCGGCCTCTGGAGGAATTCCTGTTTCGCAAGACCGTGCCTAACGTCGTTACAGGTTCCGGTAATGGTGCAGCCGCTGGTACTGATGTCACTGACAGTGCTAGTGCCTATGCGCAGGTCTATCTGCGCGTCGATAGCGCGGAGCGAAGCGTAGAAGAATGGCAGCACGTCGCGGGCTGTCGTGCTTGGTTACTGGTCGACCGCAACCCGTCCACGGGCGTAGTTCGTTCGGTCGCCTTGCTAGGGGGCACGCAGTGAATCCGGCTGAGATGGTGCCGGGGGTTCGTTACGGCACCCGTCTGCAGGACGGCGTGGTGCGCTTTACCTTCGATGGCCGCACCTATGAGGGCCGACAAGGCGATACCGCGGCCTCGGCTTTATTAGCCAATGGAGTCGTGTGGTTCGGCCGCAGCGTCAAGTCGCGACGGCTGCGCGGTGTGATGACTGCTGGCCCTGAAGAACCTTGCGCGCTGCTGACCGTTGGTGAATACCCCAACGTGGTACCGAACGTGCCTGCCACCGAATGCGTGCTGCACGATGGCATGGTGCTGCGCAGCCAGAACCGCTGGCCATCGCTCGAGTTCGACTTCGCGTCGTTGCTGCAGTGGGGCGGCGGCTTGTTTACCGCCGGCTTCTATTACAAAACTTTTTTCCTCCCCGGTTGGCGTGCCTTTGAGCCGCTGATTCGTCGTTTGGCGGGTCTAGGCATGGCTCCAGGCCCGGCAGCTGCAGACAGTGCGGCCAACCGCCCACCTCTGGAGGAGCATGTCACCTGCGATTTGCTGGTGGTAGGCGCCGGCCCCGCGGGGCTCGCTGCAGCGCGCGTTGCTGCGCGCAACGGTTTGCAGGTGGTGGTGGTGGAACGCGAACCGGCCATTGGCGGCGAGACGGAGTTCGAAGAGTCCGTCATTGACAGCCAGGCGGCACATCACTGGCTTAAGGCCGCGATAGCTTCTGCGGCAGCACGGATTCGCCAGGGATCGCGCAATCCTCGGCGGGTGCCGCGGCCGGAGCCGGGCAGTGTGCGCGTGCTGCTGCAAACGACGGCAGTGGCAATAGCCAGCGACAGCGTGGTGGCGTATCGCGAGCGCAACGAGCCCACGAACTTTCGCATTCATGCCCGACAGGTGCTGAACGCCGTGGGGGCTCAGGAACAGCCCTTGGTATTTGTTGGCAACGACCTGCCGGGGGTGCAAATGCTCGGCGGCGCCGAGCGTTTTGCTGCGCTCTATGGCTGGGTGCCGAAGGAACCCGTGGTGCTGTTTGGCAACCATGACCGACTCTATGCCTCTGCCTTGCGCTTGCGCGGGCAGGGGGCGCGGGTTGTGGCTATCGTCGATACCCGTCCCTTCAATGCCAATTCTGACCACCTCCGTGATGAGGCAGGCGCCGACGAATGGCGACGTGCGGCTTGTTCGCTGCTGCAAGCGGTTGGCGTGGAGTGCCTCACCGGGAGCACGGTGCGCGTTGCCTGCGGGGGGCGTCGGTTGCGCTCCGTCGAGGTGGTCGCTATTGCCGGCACGGCAGACACTCGCGAGATTCGCTGCGGGTCGTTGCTGATGAGTGGCGGTTGGTTGCCGCGTCGTGCCTTGCCTGTGGGCACTATCGTAGGTGCGGCGGCGGGCTGTCTGGATTTGGCAGCGGCGGTTGCCTCAGGGCATGCCGGCGGTGTGGCCGTGCTGCAGCAAACCGGGTTGCTCGCTGCTGTCGCCGAGATTTCCGCGACGCCCCTCGCCACGGGCGACCCGTCACCAAGGGTGGAGCCTTATCTGCGTTCGCCATGCGCCACGCACGAGGAAAAGCGCCAGTACCTCGATCTGCAGAATGACGTCACGGTGGCCGATCTGCGCGTGGCCATTGCCGAGGGGTTCACCCACATAGAGCACGCCAAGCGCTATACCACGCTGGGCATTGGCACGGACCAAGGTCGTTGGGGTGGGCACGTTGGCGCGGCGATCTTGGCGGATTTGCAAGGTCTGCCGTCGGCTACTGCGAGCACCAGCAAGGACCGCCCGCCGTTGGCATCGGTGTCTTTGCAGGCGATTGCCGGCTGGCGGGTGGGCGATTCATTCCGTTTGGTGCGGCGCACGCCATTGCATGACTGGCATGTCGCGCACGGCGGTAACCCGGAACCGATGGGGTTGTGGTTCCGACCGAGGTTCTACGCGGCCAATGGTAAAGATGCCGCGAGCGCCGCGATGGTGGAGGCGGGGCGTGTCCGACAGATAGGCGGAATTGCCGACTGTTCGACCCTGGGCAAGCTCGAGATTGCCGGCCCCGATGCTGCCGCATTCCTTGATGAAGTCTACTTGAGTCGCCCTTCGACGCTGGCCGTGGGGCGCTCGCGCTATGCGGTGCAGCTGCGCGAGGACGGCATAGTGCTCGATGACGGTCTGGTGTTACGTTTGGCCGAGGACCGGTTTTTGGCGACGACCAGTTCCGGTCATGGTCTCCATGTGCTCTCGCACCTTGAGCATCATCGCGCGCATCGCGCCTCGCTGCGGGTGTCTGTGGCGGACGTGACCGACTGCTGGGCTGTCATCGCGGTGGCAGGTCGTGCTTCCGCCGACGCCCTGCGGACACTGCTCGGTCGCGACCCGCAGGAACTTTCGCCGATGGCCTTCTGGGATTGGAGCGGACCGCTGCAGGGCGTTGGCGTAGCAGGGCAGGGTGGGCAACGTTTGCGCGTGCTGCGCGCCGGTTTCTCGGGTGAACTGTCGTTCGAGTTGCACTGTTCCCCAGCGTTGGCCTTGCCGCTTTGGGAAGCCCTGCAGGTCGGTGGCTTGGAACCCTACGGACTCGATGCCTTGGACATCCTGCGGGTGGAGAAGGGTTACCTGACCACTTCGGAGATTACCGGCCAAGTGACGCCGCTCGACCTCGGGATGGAGGCGATGGTGGCCAAAGCGGGGCCATCCCTTGGCCTTAAGTTGCTGCAGCGACCGGCCTTTCACGAGCCACAGCGGCCGCGCTTGGTGGGGCTGCGGGCCGTCGATGGCCGGTCCAGCTTTCTGGCGGGCGCCCAGCTCACAGTGGGGCCTAAAGACCGGGTGCCGATGGGATACGTCACTTCCAGCGTCTTCAGCGCGCAGTTGGGTGAGACGGTGGCGCTGGCCTTCGCCGCTCGAGATGTCGCCCCTTTAGGCGCCAGGCTCTGCGCACGTGACCCGCTGCGGGGCCGCGATGTTCAAGTGCGCGTGGTAGCCCCAGTGCATTTCGATCCTGCGGGCGAGCGCCTGCGCGGCCGGTACTAAGACCTCATGCAAGCACACGCGACCGTCATGGATCTCGAGTTTGTCGGCTTTCAGTCCGCCGTAGCGGGCTTGCCGGCGGCACCGGGGCAAGTGCGTTACGCCCCGAGCGGCGAGCCTGTACTGCTACACCCTGCACCGGGGCGCTGGTTTGCTCCAGCGGCGAATGAGCCCTTGCGTCTTGAGCTTGAAGCGCTAGTGGCCGCCGGCGCAGGGGCGCTCTTCGACGTCTCCGGCAAGTTCCGTTCGTGGTCGCTGGAGGGCGCGTCGGGGCGGGCTTGGCTGGCGCAACAAGGCGAGCTCGCCACGGTGCTGGCAGGGCGCGACTGCGCCGCGATGACCCTGTTCGACTGTCCGGCGCTGTTGGCTAAACAGCACACTGATGGCCACGAGAATTTCGTGGTTTGGCTGGCCTCAAGCTCTGCCGAAGGCTTGCCCGGTAGGGATGCGGACTGTTGCGAAAACACCACGTTAGTTTTTTTCGCTGGCAAGTGACCCCACGCTCAGGCTAGAGTTGGCGTTGGGTTGGGGGCCCGGCGGGCTGTTCCGTTGGTCGCCGGTTTTCCCCATCCTGAGTCCAGAACCACTATTCGCTCATTTGAGGGGGTTTCCATGGGTTATAAGCATTCTCGCGCTGCCGTTCGCGCTATTTTGGCGCTGGCCGCCGCTACTGCGACCGCCACTGCCGTCGCTGAAGATTCAGCGGACCTGCTGGCTGAAGTCATCGTCACCGCGCAGAAGCGCGAGGAAAGCATGCAGAAGGTGCCCATCGCGATCACTGCGCTGGATGCCGCTGCCCTCGAGAAGTCTTATTCCCGCGACATTCAGGGCGTGGCTCAGTTGGCCCCCAACCTCATCGTCGACCCCACGCTGGGCAATGGCACGGCCTCCATCTCCATCCGTGGCATGCAGTTGAACGACGTCGAAAAGTCGTTCGACCCCGCCGTGGCGGTTTACCTCGATGGCGTTTATCTCGCCACCAACACCGGCGCGCTGATGCAGATGTCCGACGCTGACAGCGTCGAAGTCCTGCGTGGCCCGCAGGGAACGCTGTTCGGTCGCAACACCATCGGCGGTCTGCTTAGCATTCAACGCGCGCTGCCTACGGGCGAACTCGGTGGCAAGTTCTCGCTCACTTACGGTCGCTTCCAGGAGCTGACTGCGACCGGCGTGTTGAATCTGCCGTCGGCATTGGATGGGCGCTTGAAGACCAAGCTGTCGTTCGTCCGGCAGGACGGCGGCGGTTACTTCCGCAACGTCTCGAACGGCCCGCAGAACGGCAAGCGCGAGGGTGACACCGACTTCACGGGAATCACTTCTTCGACGCTGTTCGATGTGAACGACGACCTCCAGCTCGGCTTGGTCCTCGATTACTTCGACGACAAGACGCCCACCCGTCCCGTCACCTCCATCTCGGGCAACCTCGAAGTATTCTCGGGGGCACTCGGTGTCAACTTTGGTGCGCCGAAGGATGACGAGGCCTACCACAGCAATAGCCACACGGTTATTGCGCAGCCCGCGTTCCTGAAGACGAAGGCGGCTACGTTTAAGGCCACCTGGCAGTTGGCCGAGGGCCAGCGCCTGGTGTCGGTGTTGGGTTACCGCAAGACGAACGAAAACTCGGTGCAGGAATTCGACGGCGCATCCATCCTGCCGGGCCCGACGCCGGTGTTCTACACCAAGCGTCCGCAGGACGCGAAGCAGATCAGCGAGGAACTGCGCCTCGAGTCCGATTGGAGTGACACGCAGCGTTCCACCGTGGGTTTGTACTACTGGGACAGCGAGTACTCCATCGACCAGGACACCTACGTGTTCGGCGCCTTCAGCAACCATCCTTATTTCTTGCAGAAGACCAAGTCGAAGGCCGTGTTCGGCCAGTACGACTGGGACGTGGCTTCGAACGTGACGCTGACCATCGGTGGCCGTTACAACAAGGAAGACAAGGACGCCTGCGGCAGCCTGCGGACCCCGACCAGCTTCCTCAGCTTCGGCTCCTGCAATCTGGGCAGCTATCAGGGTAGCTACGTCGACCCGGCCACCGGTGCAACTATCACCTCCACCGGCAAGGAGAGCTGGTCGAAGTTCACGCCGCGAGTGGGCCTCATCTACACCGTGGATGACGCGAAGATGGTCTACCTGACCTATTCCGAGGGCTTCCGTTCGGGTGGCTTCAATGGCCGTTCCACCGATGCCTCCACCATCGGGCCTTACGCGCCGGAGAAGGTGAAGAACATCGAGTTGGGCGCCAAGACGCAGTGGATGGACAACAAGCTTCGCTTGAACGCCACCATCTTCAGCACGAAGTACGATAACAAGCAGGAAGACGTGGTGTTCCCGGACCCGGTCAATTCGGGCTCCACCGTGACGCTGGTGCAAAACGCCGCTTCCGCCACCATCCGTGGTGCGGAACTGGAACTCACCGCCGTCCCGACGCGTGGCCTGACCATCGGCCTCAATCTCGGCATCCTCGATTCGAAGTACGACAAGTGGGACGTGGTGGACCCGACCAATCCGACGGGCCCGCGCGTGGATAAGAGCGGCTTCGAGCTGCGTCGCGCTCCGAAGCTCACCTTCGGTGCCAACGCCACCTACGAGCAGCCGCTGGCCAACGGAGCTTCGCTGGTCTACAACGGCAACTACTCCTACAAGTCCAGCTACTACATCGTCGGCAACACGCTGTCGCCCTATGAAGTCACCCCGCAGGCCGGTGGGTTCGACAACAACCCGGGCAAGGTTGACTCCTTCGGTACGGCAACCGCTTCGGTGGCTTACGACGCCGACCAGTGGAACGTGTCGTTGTGGGTGCGCAACCTGACCAACGAGCGTCACTTCGTGCACGTGTTGGACGTCGGTACTCAGTACAGCGCTGGTGCAAACCGCCAGCCGGTACCGGTGCCGTTCAGCGGCCTGTGGACCTTCGGCACCTTGAACGCGCCGCGGACCTACGGCCTCTCGGCGACCGTCAAGTTCTAAGACTCGTTCTTGGATTGACGTTGATGAACGGGGGCCTCGCGGCCCCCGTTCTTTTGTGGGGCAAGACTAAAGAGGGGAAGTCGAGATGCGCTTGTTGATCCTCGGAGCCAGTGGCGACCAAGGAGCGGCGCAAGTTCAAGCCGCGCTGGCCGCCGGGCATGCGGTGAAGGCCGCTTGTCGTCGACCGCCATCGCTCGAGCACGCAACCTCGATGGAAGCGCTCGAGTGGGTGAGCGTCGATTACAGCCAGCCGACGACGTTGGCGCCTGCCATGCAGGGGGTGAACGTAGTCCTCGCTAATTTTCCCTCCAGTTCTTTCAACGATGGGCCAACACTGGTTCGCGCAGCGATTGCCACTGGCGTGGCGGCGCGTGCTGCCGGTGTTTCGCTGATCGTCTTTAACACCAGCCTGCCGGTCATGGAAGCCCCGCGTGGATTTGCCGCACATGATGTGAGACTACAGATGCGCGAGGCGCTGGAAGCCTCAGGGGTGCCGGTCATCAGCCTGCAACCCGTGGTCTTCATGGACAACTTGCTGCGGGGTTGGGCATTCCCACATATTGCCGACCGCGACCGCTTCGTTTACCCGCACGGCACGAACCTCGAGGTTTGCTGGATTTGTCAGGATGACCTTGCCGCATTGATGCTGGCCGCAGCGGCGCGTCCCGACTTGGCTGGCCGCCATATCGCTGTGGGCGGTCCGGCGCCCATCCGGGGCACAGACGTCGCTGCAGCGCTAACGCAGGCGAGTGGTCGCGAGATTCGTTTCGAGTCGCAGTCGGTGGAAGCTTTCTGCTCGGCGATGGAGGCCCTGATGCAGTCGCGGGCACTGGAAGAACGCAGCCGGATGATCCGCGAACTGGGCAATATTTACCGCTGGTACAACACTTCGGCGGAGCGCCCCTTCTACGTCGATATGGCGCCGGTATTACGGGAATTACCCGTTCGTCTGACGTCTTTTGGCGAGTGGTCGGGGCGTCACTGCTGGCGTCGCGAGTGAAAAATCAATCTGCTATTCTCGCGTGAGTAACTGAGGAGAAATGTCATGGCTTTAGACCCGAATTTTCGCACCCTGCTCGACATGCCGGGGATGCAGTTGGGTCGGCCACCGGAGGGCGTGACTGCCACGATGATGCGTGAAGGCATGAAGGCTGCCGCCATCAAGCTGGCAGTGCCGGAAGTGTCCCGTGTCGACAGTCTGGTCATCGCCGGTCCCGGCGGGCCGTTGGCGCTACGTGTCTATTACCCCACCTCGCAAGCAGGGCTTCCCGTCACGCTGTTCTTCCATGGGGGTGGTTGGGTCCTGTGCGATCTGGACAGCCACGACCATCTGGTCCGCTCCCTCGCCTTGGCGTCCGGGTCTGTGGTGGTGTCCGTCGATTACCGCTTGGCGCCTGAGACGCGTTTTCCAGGGCCGGTAGAAGATGGCTACGCTGCACTCCAGTACGTGGTGAATTCCGCTGCCGCACTCGGCGTTGACGCCAGTCGGGTCGCGGTGGCCGGGGACAGCGCCGGTGGCAATCTCGCCATCGCCGTAGCGCTCATGGCGCGCGACCGCGGCGGTCCTGCACTGTGTCATCAGGCCTTGTTCTACCCGGTAACGCGGTCTGGTTGCGA
>CAIOHZ010000017.1 GCA_903858165.1 uncultured Pseudomonadota bacterium | reverse complement strand
CAGCGCCGGTGGCGGCTGGCAGGCCACCGCGTACGCTGAAGGATTTCCACGACCAGTTCCTGTCGTACGGTGGCCCACCCATTCCGGTGGTGCGCAAGGCCATGCTGGGCGATGCGGACAACGGCCCGGTGCTGTAATGGCTCGACTGACTGATTTTCTCCTTCATGACGGCGGTGCCTGCGCGCTGCCTGTGCACGCGCAAGCGTTGGCGGGGCTGGACTACACGCCCGAAGTGGCGGCGCTGACGGCGCCGCTCTATGAGCGCGTGCGTCATGTAGTGCCCGAAGTGGAATGGCCGGCCATTGCGCCGCTGGTGGCGGACATTCTGCGGTTGAAGCGCGAGCACGATGCCGTGGTGTTGGCGCACAACTACATGACCTCCGACATCTTCTTTTGTGTCGGCGACTTCCGCGGCGATTCGCTCCAGTTGGCGCGTGAAGCGGCGCGCACTACTGCCCGCGTCATCGTGCAGGGCGGCGTGCACTTCATGGCAGAGACCTCGAAGATACTGTCGCCGGACAAGACCGTGCTGCTGCCGAGCCTTGGTGCCGGCTGTTCATTGGCTGCGTCCATCACCGGCCCTGATGTACGCCTCATGCGCGAACGCTACCCCGGCATCCCGGTGGTCACCTACGTGAATACCAGCGCCGAAGTGAAGGCCGAAAGCGATGTGACCTGCACGTCTTCCAACGCCGTGCAGGTGGTGGAGTGGGCGGCGCGCGAGTGGGGAACGGATACGGTCATCTGCATTCCCGACCGCTACCTGGCGCAGAACGTGGCGGCGAACACGCGCCTGAAGATTGTTACTTGGGCGGGCCGCTGCGAAGTGCACGAGCGCTTCACCGCCGAGGACATTGCCACGCTGCGCGCCACTTACCCCGGCGTGGTGGTGCTGGCACACCCCGAATGCCCCGCGCCCGTGGTGGCCGTGGCGGACTTCGCCGGCTCGACAGCGGCGCTGGCGGACTATGTGGAACAGAAGAAGCCCGCGCGCGTGGTGTTGCTCACGGAGTGCTCTATGTCCGACAACGTGGCGGCCACAGCGCCCGCCACGGACTTCATTCGCCCCTGCAACCTTTGCCCGCACATGAAGACGATTACGCTCGTGGGCATTCGCGACGCGCTGCTCTACGGCCGCGAGAAGATTGAAGTGGAAGAGAGCGTGCGCGTACGCGCTAAGCAAGCCATCGACCGCATGCTCGCGCTGCCGCTAGACAAGCGCGCCACGGACTTCCGCACTGGCTTGGCCCCTGCCCAAGTGACGGTGTTCGACGCCCATGCCCATATCGGAGCCTGAACCGCGCGTAGTCGTGGTCGGGGCTGGCCTGGCCGGCCTGATGACGGCGCTGAAGCTGGCACCGCACCCGGTGTTGCTGCTGACGCCCACGCCGCTGGGCGAAGGCGCTGCGAGCGCGTGGGCGCAGGGCGGCGTGGCCGCTGCGCTGGGCGACGGCGATACCCCCGAACAACACGCGGCCGACACCGTGGCCGCAGGCGCAGGCCTCGTGGACCCCGCCATCGCCTTGCTGGTGGCCACTGAAGGCCCCGCGCGCGTGCGCGAACTGCTGACGCTCGGTGTGCCCTTCGATGTGGATGCGGCCGGCGCTTTCTTGCTGGCGTTGGAAGCCGCACACGGCCGCACCCGCGTGGCGCGCGTGAAGGGCGACTTGGCTGGCCGCGCGATTATGGAAACGCTCATCGCTGCGCTGCGCCGCGCCACGCATGTGGAATGCGTGGAAGGCGTTAGCCTGCAGGCCCTACTGCAAGACAGTGCAGGGCGCGTGGTGGGGGTGGCGTGTGAATTAAGCGGTGAAGTGAGCGGTGAAGCGAACGGCAACGTTCAACCCGTGCTGTGCCACTACTACGGCGCCGCCACCGTGCTGGCTACTGGTGGCTTGGGCGGCCTTTATGCCATAACCACCAACCCCGACACCGCCCAAGGCGTGGCGCTGGCCGCTGGCTGGCGTGCGGGCGCGCAACTGCGCGACTTGGAGTTCGTGCAGTTCCACCCCACGGCGCTCGATGTGCAGCAGTGCCCCGCGCCGCTGGTGACAGAAGCGCTTCGCGGCCACGGCGCGTTGCTGGTGAACGCCGATGGCCAGCCTTTCATGCAGCGCTACCACCCCGCTGGCGACCTGGCCCCGCGCGATGTGGTGGCGCGCGCTATTCATGCGGAACGCGTGGCAGGGCGGGGCACTGCGCTGGATGCTCGCACCGCTGTTGGCGAAGCTTTCCCCGAAGAATTTCCCACCGTGTTCGCGGCGTGCCAAGCGGCGGGCATCGACCCGCGCGCACAGCCCATTCCCGTGGCACCTGCGGCGCACTACCACATGGGTGGTTTGGTCACGGACGCCCAAGGCCGTACCACGCTGCCCGGGCTTTATGCGGTGGGCGAGTGCGCCTCCACCGGCCTGCATGGCGCCAACCGTTTGGCTTCGAATTCGTTGCTGGAAGCGCTGGTGTTCGCGCACCGCGCGGCGGAGCAGTTGCGGGTGGAGTTGGTGGCGGTGGGCGAGGGCCCGACCGTGGAGGTGCCGATGGCGTCCTCTACCGGGCACCTGCCCGAATATTCTTCCGGGCACCTGCCCGAGTCATCTACCACCCACTTGCCCGGGCCCGTCCTCCAACTCCTTCGCGAACGCATGAGCCGCGACGCGGGGCTGGTGCGCAGCGCGGAGGGCCTGCAGGGCCTGCTGGATTTCATTGCTGACCTTGCGGCAACCTACGGCGAGGCCAACCCGCTGGTGGCCGCACGCCTCGTGGCCACCGCCGCCCTGCAGCGGCAGGAAAGCCGCGGCGGCCACCACCGCAGCGACTACCCCGAACCCAACCCCCGAGGAACCGCCCGTGTTGCCTGAACTGCTGCTGGAACCGCTGGTGCGCGCTGCGCTGCTG
>CAIOHZ010000016.1 GCA_903858165.1 uncultured Pseudomonadota bacterium | reverse complement strand
GGCCCGGTCGTCCCGCTTGTCCCCCACAGGAGCAAACCCGCATGAGCCCACGCAATCTTGAAGAGGTCCTGAAGGCCGCCGGCAACACCGTCGACCTGCTGCGCAACTCGCAAATCGGCGCCTACGTGTACCCGGTCGTGGCCCCCGAATTCAGCAACTGGCGTTCCGAACAGGAAGCGTGGCGCAAGTCCGCTGTACTGTTCGACCAGTCGCACCACATGGTGGACCTGTTCATTGAAGGCCCGGACGCCACCAAGCTCCTGTCCTACCTCGCCATCAACAGCTTCGAAGGCTTCACACCGGAGAAGGCCAAGCAGTTTGTACCGGTCAGCTACGACGGTCACGTCATCGGCGATGGCATCCTGTTTCACCTCTCGCCGAACAAGTACGTGTTCGTCGGCCGCGCACCTTCGGCCAACTGGATCATGTTCCACGCCGAGACCGGCGGCTTCGACGTCCAGATCATCAAGGACGACCGCTCGCCCTCGCGCCCCATGGGCAAGCCGGTGGTGCGCCAGTACTACCGCTACCAGATCCAGGGTCCCAACGCGAAGGCCATCATCGAAGAGCTGAACGGCGGCCCGATGCCGGACATCAAGTTCTTCAACATGGGCTACATCAACATCGCCGGCAGGCAGGTGCGTGCGCTGCGCCACGGCATGGCTGGTGCGCCGGGCCTGGAGATTTGGGGCCCCTACGGTGAAGGCGACGAAGTAAAGAATGCCATCGTCGAAGTGGGCAAGAACCATGGCCTGCATCAGGTCGGTTCGCGCGCCTACGCCACTAACACGCTGGAGTCGGGCTGGATTCCCTCCCCGCTGCCGGCCGTGTACACCGGCGAGAAAATGAAGGCCTTCCGCGAGTGGCTGCCGGCCGCGAGCTATGAAGCTACCGGTGCTTTGGGTGGCAGCTACGTGTCGCAGAACATCGAGGACTACTACGTTTCGCCTTACGACATCGGCTACGGCCCGTTCGTGAAGTTCGACCACGACTTCATCGGCCGCGAAGCGCTCGAGAAGATGGACAAGACTAAGCGCCGCAAGGTAACGCTCGCCTGGAACGGCGAAGACGTAGCAAAGGTGTTCGCCTCGATGTTCACTGGCGAGAACCGTTACAAGTACATCGACCTGCCACTGTCGAACTACGCCAACTCGAACTACGACAAGGTCGTTGCCGACGGCCACGACGCTGGCTTCTCCATGTTCACCGGCTACAGCTACAACGAGCGCTCCATGCTCTCGCTGGCCACGGTCGATGCGGACGTGAAGATTGGCAACGAAGTGAAGATTGTGTGGGGCGAGCCGGACGGTGGTTCGCGCAAGACCACCGTGGAACGCCATGAGCAAATCGAGATTCGCGCCATCGTTTCCCCGGTGCCATACTCGAAGACAGCTCGCGAGGCCTACGAAGGTGGCTGGCGCGTGAAGGGCTAACGTCCGCGCAGTGCAGGGTCGGCAACGGTCCCGCACTCAACTCAGGATTGGCGTCATTCCTTGACACCAGCACCTGAGATGAAGCCGGCAAGGGCAACCCTGCCGGCTTTTTTCATGGATAGGTTCCAGCCAAGCGCCAGCACTGGCTGCGCTCATGCTTCAGCCCGGGTAGAGCTGGTCCCGCAAGGCAACGCAAAGTTCATATTCGGGTGCGTGCTTGGTGCCCACCACAGCATCCAACTGCTGCATCTGCGGATTCGGGCCAGCGAACGCCGGCCACGTCATCACTCCTGGGCCGTTGGGGTCGCCGTTCGTCGCGAAGTTCAGCCAATAGCGCATCATCGTCTTCGTCAGGTTGCGGTCCGCGGCGGTGGTCGGCAGCCAAGCGTCATGCGTGTCGAAGACGTAAGGAATCTC
>CAIOHZ010000015.1 GCA_903858165.1 uncultured Pseudomonadota bacterium | reverse complement strand
CGCCTTTGCGCGCCTCGCGAACGTTGGGCGCCGCCATGGCCTTCTGCGTAATGTTCTGGTTGGTGGACCAGTAGAAGATTTGGATGAACACCATACCGGTGAGAAGCGTCGGCCACGGAATGGGCGAATCGGGCCCGCCCAGCATGGAGAGCCGCTCCGCTGGCACGCCACTGACGAGGTCGAAATCCACCGCCCGCAGCGCCAGAAACACCACCAGCAGGGACATGCCCAGGAATCCGATGCCGCTGAATGTGTCTGCCACGGCCACTGCGCGCAGTCCGCCGGCGATGGTATAGACCGCGCTGGCAACAGCCAGCAACGCCGCATACCAAATGAGCGGTATGTCCAGCCCGAACAGGGGCTGCAGGAATAGCGCACCGGCATACACGGCTGCTGGCAGATAGATGACCACATTGCCGAACAGAAACAAGCCGGAAATAAAGGTACGGATGCTGCCACCGCCGTAACGCCGCTCCAGCAGTTCGGTCACCGTGGTGCAGCCATAGCGGTAATAGATGGGCACAAAGACGAAGGCGAGGATGAGCAGACCGAAGAAGCCGCAAATCTCCCACCACGCCAACAGCAACATCTGGTTGCCGTTCATGCCCACCAATTGCTCGGTAGACAGATTGGTCAGGGTGATGGCGCCCGCCACATAGAGCCAACTCAAACCGCCACCGGCCAGATAGACGTCCTTGCCGGAGTTACCACTAGCGGCGCGGGCACTGCGGACTTTCAACCAGGTGGCTACGGCAAGGCCTGCGCTAAGCAACAGGAACACGGCCCATTGCACGACACTGCCAGCCAAAGATGTGCTTTCCACGCTACCCCCTCGCCCCATTTTTCGGCGTAGTCCGGCCACGCTGCGTTGGCACGGTCCGGGGGTATCATAAGTCGCAAAGGAGTCCCCGTGACCACAGCGCCCGCCGTCCCGCCCTTTCTGCGTCTAGACCACGGCGGTACATGCCTCGTGCTGGACTTGCGCCGAGGTGGTGCCCGGCTGGTTCATCTTGGCGCCCCTTTGCCCGAATCCGAGAATTTGGCTGCATTGGCCTTGGCCTCGAGTCGTTGGCGTCACGAGAGTCAACCGGACCACCCACCTTTGCCTTCGCTGCTGCCGCAAGCAGACCAGGGAGGCATGGCCACGGCCGCCGTGCGTTGCCTGCGTTTGGGCCAAGAGTGCGAAACCTCGTTTAATCTGCTTGCAGCCACCCAGCAAGGCAGTGGCCTGCAACTGCAGTTCGCCGACGCGTTCGCCGGAATTCAAGTGGAACTGCGCTGGCAACTACACGACACCGGCATGGTCAGTAGCCACTGCCGCCTTACCAACACCGGCACCACTCCTCTGACGGTGGTACGCCTGGCCTCGTTGGCACTGCCACTGCCGGGGCAGTTCACGCAAGTGGTCCGCTTCCCGGGACGCTGGGCCGCCGAGATGCGTGAAGAACGCGTACCACTAGCGCGCGGACTGCTTGCCGCCGTTTCGCGCGGTGGCCGTCCCGGCTTCAGTGGAGCGCAGTGGGTGCGGTTGGAGGGCGAAGACGCTACCGAAACTCGTGGCGCTGTGCTGGGCGCTCATCTGGCCTGGAGCGGGGACCACGAGTTGGTCATCGAGCGCGACGCCGACAACGAGAGTCGACTGCTAATCGCAGCGCGCCTCGATATCGGTGAAGTGATCTTGGCGCCGAACGAAGTCTATGCCGCACCTGAAGCGCTGTTCCATTGCGGCGAGCAAGGGCGTTATGGCTTGCGCAATGCCTTTCACCGCCACGCTTTGGAGCAAGTGCTGCCCAGTAGCGCCACCAGTACCCCACGCAAGGTGCACCTGAACACTTGGGAAGCGCTCTACTTCAACCAATCATTGGCTGATCTATGCAGTTTGGCGGATACCGCAGCGGCATTGGGTATCGAGCGGTTCGTTTTGGACGACGGCTGGTTCCATGGGCGGCGCGATGACACCACCAGCCTCGGCGACTGGACGCCAGATGCCACCGTATTCCCCGAAGGACTCAGCCCGCTCATCGCGCATGTGCAAGCTTTAGGCATGGATTTCGGTCTATGGGTGGAGCCGGAGATGGTCAGCCCGGACAGCGATCTCTATCGGCGACATCCGGACTGGTGCCTCGCTTTGCCAGGCCAGCCACGGCCCACGCAACGCCATCAGCTCGTGCTCGACCTCTCTAAGGCGGAGGTCACCGACCATGTCTTCAGCCAACTGGACGCCTTGCTGAAGCCCGGCAACATTGCCTACCTGAAGTGGGACCACAACCGCGAGCTGTTCCCCTTGGCCGGTCGCGGCCAAGCACAGGCACTGGCCCATTACGCTCTGCTGGACCGCCTGCGTGCCGCACACCCAGGCGTGGAGATTGAGACCTGCGCCAGCGGTGGCGGCCGAGTAGACCTCGGCGTACTGCAGCGTTGTTCACGCTTCTGGGCCAGCGACAACAACGACCCCATCGAACGGCTGGCCATCAATCTCGGTTGGTTTCAGTTTTTGCCGCCCCGCGTGGCGGGCAACCATGTCGGGCCCAGCCCAAATCCCATCACCGGGCGG
>CAIOHZ010000014.1 GCA_903858165.1 uncultured Pseudomonadota bacterium | reverse complement strand
CCGCCAAGTCCATCAGCCGAATGGCATTCACCGTGCTTCCTACCTTCCAAACTTCAGCTGGCCTTCGCGCTGGCCTCGTTGGCCGGCGTAGCGACAGCATCGGCCACCAGGCCCCGCCGCAACATCCACCAAAACAGCGCAATGCCCGGCAAGGCCACCACGGTGGTAATGACGTAGAACCCGGCGTAACCGTATTGTTCGATGAGTCCGCCAGCCGTGGTACCCGTGAGCAAGCGTCCCACCACACTGGCAGCGGCCGAAATGAGCGCGTATTGCGAAGCCGTGTAGCGCACATCGCAAAGTGAAGAGAAGTAAGCCACTACGGCTACTCCACCAATGCCGCTAGCAATATTCTCGAAGCCGATAGCCGCGGCGAGTAATTCATTCGAATGGCCCACCGTCGCGAGCACCGCAAACGACAAGTTCGACACCGCCATCAGCCAGAGGCTCCACATCACGCTAGCGCGTGGCCCTGCGCGCTGGTAGAGCACACCGCCCGCGAAGATACCAATCAAGTAGGCCCAGAAGCCGAAGCCAACATCGTAGACGGCAATTTCGTCGTTGCTGAAGCCAAGTTCATTGAACAGCAAGCGGAAGGTAAGATTGGCCAGCGTGTCGCCAATCTTGTGCAGCAACACGAACGCTACCAGCAGCCATGCACCGCGACGGCGCATGAACTCCAGCAAGGGTTCCACTACGGACTGCAACACTTCGCGAGTGCCGGTCCGGGCTGCAGCCACCACGCGACGTGCCGGCTCGCCCAACCAGAGGCCCGTGCCCATCGCCGGCAACGCAAACACCGCGCAGCACAGGTACGCTGCCGCCCAGCCATGGCGCGCCGCCACAATCAATGCCACTGCACCGGCCGCGGAAGAACCAATACGCCAGCCGTACTGCGACATGCCAGCACCGACCCCCAACTGCTCGGGGGTCAACTGCTCAATGCGGTAAGCGTCGATGACGATGTCGAAGGTGGCACCGGCGATGGCGACGAGAATGGCCGCCTGCGCCGTGGCCACGATACTCTCGCTTGGGTCCACCAAAGCAAGGTTGGCAATGGCGGCCATGACCAACACGCCGCTGAACAGCAGCCACGAAACCCGTTGGCCCAAGCGGCCCAGCAAAGGCAAACGCACACCGTCCACCATCCACGCCCACAACCACTTCAGGTTGTATGCCAGAAAGGCCAGCGAAAACGCGGTTACCGTCTTTTTGTCGATGCCATCTTGCGCGAGGCGCGTGGTGAGTGTCGCTGCAATAAGCGCAAAGGGCGCACCGGAAGACAAACCTAACAGGAAGGCCGCCATGGGCCCACGCTCCGTATAGGGCCGCACGCCTGCCAACCAATCAGAACGCATGGTCGTACTCCATCAGCAAGGGCGCGTGGTCAGAGAAGCGCTGGTCCTTGTAGATGGCCGCTGTCTTGGCTGTGGCGCCAATGCCAGGCGTGGTGATCTGGTAATCGATACGCCAACCGACGTTCTTCGCCCACGCTTGGCCGCGGTTTGACCACCAGGTGTATTCATCGGGGTTCTGGTTCACCACGCGGAACGCATCTACCAACCCCATGCCGCCGAACAACTCGTCGAGCCAAGCACGCTCTTCCGGCAAGAAGCCCGAGTTCTTGAGATTGCCCTTCCAGTTCTTCAAGTCGATGGGCTTGTGCGCAATGTTCCAGTCGCCGCAAATCACATACTCCCGGCCACTAGCGCGCATCTCGCGCAGCATCGGCAAGAAGGCGGCGAGAAAACGAAACTTCGATTCCTGCCGTTCGGGCCCCGAGGAACCGGAAGGCAGGTACAGGGACACCACCGAGAGGTTGCCAAAACGCGCCTCCAAGTAACGGCCCTCGCCATCGAACTCCGGCACCCCGATTCCACGAATGACGGCATCGGGTTCGCGCCGCGCGAACACGGCGGTACCGCTGTAGCCTTTCTTTTCGGCGTCGAAGTAGTAGCAGTGAAACCCCTCGGGCCGAAAGTCTGGGTGTTCGAGTTGGTGTTCCTGCGCCTTCGTCTCTTGCAGACAGACCACATCCGCTTGCTGGCCCGGGAGCCAAGTAAATAGCCCCTTGGTGCAGGCCGAGCGGATTCCATTGCAGTTCAGAGTGAGGATGCGCATAAATGTGATGATACAGTCAGAAATCCCCTTTCCGCTTCGCCATAATGGTTACCAAATGAGCACGCCTGCCTACAAGAGCGACTTCATCCACCTGTGTCTGGCGCAGTCCGTACTGCGTTTTGGCAGCTTCACGCTCAAGAGCGGCCGGCAGAGCCCCTATTTCTTCAATGCGGGCCTTTTCAGCGGCGGCAAGGCCATCGCTGCACTGGGCCGTGCCTACGCGGCCGCCATTGCCGAAGCACGGGCCAGCGGTAGGCTGCAATTCGACCTGCTGTTTGGACCTGCCTACAAGGGCATCCCTTTGGTCACCGCCAGTGCAGCCGCGCTGGCAGAAGGCCATGACCTCGACTTTCCCTTCTGCTTCAACCGCAAGGAAGCCAAAGACCATGGCGAAGGCGGCAACATCGTGGGTGCCGCGCTCGTGGGCCGTGTACTCATCGTCGACGACGTCATGACCGCCGGCACCGCCATCCGCGAGTCCGTGGGTATCATTCAGGCCGCTGGCGCTACGCCGGCCGGTGTCGTCATCGCCTTGGACCGACAGGAGCGTGGCACCGGCACCACCTCGGCCGTGCAGGAAGTGGAAGCCACCGGCTTGCCGGTCATCAGCATTCTCACCTTGGCCGACCTCATCGAAGAACTACGTGGGGGGCGCTTGCCTGCGCCGCCCGAAGCCCTGCCCGCCATGGAGGCGTACCGTGAGCAGTACGGCGTCTAACCGCCGCTACGGAGCCGCTTTGCTGGGGGCAGTGTTAAGCCTGCCCCTAGTGGTTGCGCACGCCACGGATACGGGTGGACATACCATGTACCGCTGGCGCGACGCCCAAGGCCGCCTGCAGACCGGCGACAGCGTGCCGCCGGAATACTCCGCGCAGGACGTGGAGGTGTTGAACTCGCGCGGCGTGGTAATCGGTACGCGCGAAGGGGCCCGCAGCCCCGCTCAGCGCGCCGCCACCGAAAGCCGCCTGGCCAACGAAGCGGCCGCGCGACAAACCGTGCTGCGCCAACGCCAGCGCGACCAGAACCTGCTAGCCACCTACCTCACCGTGGAAGAAATTGAGCTGCTACGCAACCGACGCCTCGATCTCGTCGAAGGCCAGTTGCGTGTCGCCACGCAGTATCTGGAATCGCTACGCGCACGCTTGGTAAAACTGCAAGGCAATGCGGCAAACTTCCGCCCTTATAACGGCAAGACCACTGGTCCGGCGCTACCGCCAGGGCTGGCGGAAGATCTGGTCCGTACCATGAACGACGTGCAGACCCAGGAACGGAACCTCGCCACCAAGCGGGAAGATTTCCGCCGCATCAGCACTGAATTCGCCCGTGATATCGCTCGTTTCCGCGAACTGAAGCGCTTGGAGAAGGACTATGGTCCGGGCGGCTATTTGCACTTGGCCCCGGAAGCCGCCAGCAAGCGCTGAGCCACGTAGACTGCCAAGCAGCCGGCCAGCACCATCATTACAGCGCCGCTATTCAGCGCGACCCGTCAGCGCCCGGTGTGCCCGAAGCCGCCAGCGCCACGATCAGTGGCGGTGAACTCCGTCACCACTTCCAACTCCACCTGTACCACCGGCACCACCACCAGTTGTGCAATGCGCTCGCCTGGCGCCACGGTGAACGGCGTATCGCCACGGTTCCAGCAGGACACCATCAGCGGCCCTTGGTAGTCCGAATCGATCAGCCCCACGAGGTTGCCCAGCACGATGCCGTGTTTGTGGCCGAGCCCCGAGCGGGGCAGGATGACCGCCGCCAAGCCCGGGTCCTCGACCCAGATCGACAAGCCCGTGGGCAGCAAATGCGTAGCGCCCGGCTCGATGACGAGCGGTGCTTCCACCATGGCCCGCAAGTCAAGCCCGGCACTACCGGCCGTGGCGTAGGCCGGCAGGGGAAACTCGTTGCCCAAGCGGGCGTCGAGCACACGAACTTTCAGCGGCCTAGCGTTCATGGGGCTACCTGCATACGCCGGTCGATGAGAGCGATGAGTTCATCAGCCAGTTGCCGCTTGTCCTGCAAGGCGAGGCGTTCACCGCCTTCAGCCCACAGCACTAGCAGTTCGTTCTCATCGCGGTCGAAACCCTTGCCACCACCGACCTGGTTGGCAGCAATGAGGTCGAGATTCTTGCGCACGAGTTTGTCGCGCGCATGCCGCTCCACTTCACAGGTTTCCGCAGCGAAGCCCACGGTGAACGGGCGGTCCGCCGGGGCCAGTGCCGCCACGGAAGCCAGAATGTCTGGCGCGCGGCGCAACTGCAGCGCCATAGTCTCGGCACCCTTTTTGATTTTTTCCTGCGCACAGCAATCGGGGCGGTAGTCCGCCACGGCGGCTGCCGCAATGAACACGTCCGTGCCATGAATGACGCGGTGCACGGCGTCGTGCATCTCCTGAGCACTTTCCACGTCGATGAGGCGCACACCGGCTGGCGGTAGTACGCCCACTGGTCCGGACACGAGGATGACCTCGGCGCCGGCATCGCGGGCTGCTGCCGCGACGGCGTAACCCATCTTGCCGCTGGAGCGGTTGGTGATGAAACGTACCGGGTCGATAGGCTCGCGCGTGGGGCCCGCGGTAATAACCACCTTACGGCCGGCCCACGGGCGAGGCGAATCGGCACTAGCGATGGTGGGCAAAGTGCCCCAGACCGCGGCAGCCAGTGTTTCCGGTTCCACCATGCGGCCGGGGCCGGTTTCGCCGCAGGCTTGGGCGCCTTCGGCCGGCCCGTGCACCCTGATACCCCGCGTGCGAAGCAAAGCCACGTTGTCCTGCGTGGCCGCATTGGCCCACATCAGCCGGTTCATGGCCGGGGCCACGTGAATGGGACGGTCGGTCGCCAGCAGCAGCGTGGTCAGCAAATCGTCCGCCTGTCCCTGCGCCATGCGCGCCAGCAGGCCGGCGGTAGCGGGCGCCACCACGATGGCATCGGCCCAGCGCGCTAACTCGATATGACCCATGGCCGCTTCAGCGGCGCCATCCCAAAGGCTGTCGCGCACCGGGCGGCCCGACAGCGCCTGAAAAGTGAGCGGCGTGATGAATTCGCGAGCGCCGGCGGTCATGACGACCTGCACTTCAGCACCGCGGGTAACGAACTGCCGAACCAGCTCAGCGGCCTTGTAGGCGGCAATACCACCGCTAACGCCGACTAGCAGGCGCAGTGGACGGGGCGTGGCAGGAAGCGAGGCGGTTTGCATGAGTCTGATTGTCACCGGGCACGACGGGCACTGCAAATGGCGTTCGGTGCGGCTGCCATTCCCGGCAGCGATACCCTAAAGGACGCCAACGCCAACGTACTGCGGGTCGAACGCCGGCCGCGCGAACACCTCGCGCAGCAGGGGCTCGAACGTAGAGAGCGGCTCGACGGGGTAATCCGGGTCGAACGAGGTTTGGTCCCAGCGCTCGCAGAACGCCGCGCAGGACTCGAACCACGGATGGTCGCGAAACTGCTCGCGGGCGTGCCGGTTCTGGTCGTAGTGGTGGGCGAAGTAGTAGGACTGAAACAGGCCATGCTGTTCGACAATCCAGGTGACTTCGGGGCGCACATAGGGGCGGATGATGGCCGCAGCCAACGAGGCATGGTCGAAGGGCGAGAGATCGTCGCCCATGTCGTGTATCAGCGCTGCGACTACCAACTCGATATCCGCGCCGTCACGCCAGGCGCGGGTAGCGGTTTGCAACGAGTGCGTATAGCGGTCGACTGGGTAGCCGCCGAGGCCCGTGCGGAGTTTTTCCAGCCCCATCATGAGTCGGTCCGGCAAGGTCACGAGGTAGTCGTGTTCCAGCCGTTGCAGCAGCAGGTAATCCTCGCGCGTTCCGTCCTTCATCTGCCGGAAACCCACTGTTTCACTCATCGCACCACTCCCCCTGAAGCACTTACCCGCTGGTCGTCGGCAGTCTACCGCGGGTGTTGGCCCTTTCTCTCCGTATCTGGAACGACGACGCAGATATCCGGGGCTCCCGCGGCGGGGCCACGCAAAATAGCCTCAACGCGACGGCAATGGACCTTGGTTCACCCGCTGCGGGCGGCGATGCTGCACCCATGTCGCAACCACCACCCCCACTCGCCACCGCCGCGGCATCAGCCTCCTGGAGGGCGCCCGCCATCTGGCCACCCGGGCCCCGCCCGCGCGAAAAACTGCTACTGCAAGGCGCCGGCGCGCTGAGCGAGGCTGAACTGCTGGCGCTCTTGCTGGGGCAAGGGATCCCCGGCAAGTCCGTACTCACGGTGGCGGGCGACTTGCTGCAGGGGTTCGGGTCACTGCGCGCCGTACTGACCGCCCCCACGGAAATGTTGTGCACTCACCCCGGCGTGGGCGCCGCGCGCTACGCACGGCTACAAGCCGCGCTGGAACTGGCGCGACGTCACCAGTTCGAAGCGCTGCGCGAAGGCCCGCTGCTGGCCAGCCCGCGCGCCGCACGGGATTACCTCCGCGCCCAATTGCGCGACCGGGAACACGAGGTGTTCTGCTGCCTGCACCTCGACAACCGCCACCGCCTTATCGCCTTCGAGGAACTGTTCCGCGGCACCATCGACGGCGCCAGCGTCCACCCGCGCGAAGTCGTGAAAAGCGCCTTGGCGCGCCGCGCCGCCGCTGTCATCCTCGCCCACAATCACCCCTCCGGCATCGCCGAGCCCAGCCGAGCGGACGAGGCCATCACCCTGCGCCTGCGGGACGCCCTAGCATTGGTGGACATCCGCGTGGTGGACCACCTCATTGTCGGCGGCCCGGACTGTACCAGCCTCGCGGAGCGGGGCTTGCTGCCCTGATGCGCGCCCGGCCCCTTCCTGCCCCATTAGGCCGCTGCCCGCCCTCGCGCCGTTGGCACCGCCCTCGCGCCGTTAGCATCGGAAACCCCATTCAAAACAGCCACTTAAACCACCGCCCTACCGGCCACCCCCATCACCTGAAAACGCCGCTTGCTTGCCGCCCCGGTTTTTGGCTTAATACGCGGCTCTTGAGCAGCCCGGCACCCGTTGGTGCGGGCGCAAGGTACGAGGAATCGACCATGTCCCGAGTCTGTCAGGTGACCGGTAAGCGCCCCGCCGTGGGCAACACCGTGTCCCACGCCAACAATCGCAAGCGCCGCCGCTTCCTGCCGAACCTGCACGTGCAGCGTTTCTGGCTGGAAATCGAAAAGCGCTGGGTCACGCTGCGTGTCTCTTCGAACGGTCTGCGTACCGTCGAGAAGCGCGGTATCGAGGCTGTCGTCGCGGATCTCCGCGCCGCCGGCGTGAAGGTCTGAGGTAAGCCACCATGCGTGACAAAATCAAGCTGTTGTCCACCGCGGGCACGGGCCACTTCTACACCACCACGAAGAACAAGCGCCTCCATCCGGAAAAGATGGAAGTGTCCAAGTTCGACCCGAAGGTGCGCAAGCACGTCATCTACAAGGAAGCCAAGATCAAGTAAGCCCAAGCTTGCGCTGATCGCTTCCCTGAAAAACCCGCCTTTCGGCGGGTTTTTTGTTTCAGGTTCAGTCGCCGCAGTGCCGCGGGCCCCATCTCGCAACATCCGACACCCCACTGTGCAGCGCCGCTCACCCCGCCGCGCCCGCCACGCCGCCCCGCTAGAATGCGTCCATGCCTGAACTCCCCGAAGTAGAAACCACCCGCCGCGGCATTGCGCCAGCTTTGGTGGGCGCCACACTAGTCGACGTGGTGGTGCGCGAACGCCGTCTGCGCTGGGCGCTACCGCCGGGCTTCGAGGCCAGCCTGCGTGGCCAGCCAATGACCTCCGTCGGGCGGCGCGCCAAGTACTTGCTCATCGCCGGGCCTGGCGGCACGTTGCTGGCGCATCTCGGCATGTCCGGCAGTTTCCGGGTGGTGCCGCCCGGCACGCCCCTGCTAACGCACGACCACGTGGACCTGCTGACCGACCGCGGGCAAGTGGTGCGCTACAACGACCCGCGCCGCTTTGGCAGCTTGCATTGGGTGCAAGGCCCGGTGGAAGAACACCCGCTCCTGCGCCACTTGGGCCCCGAGCCACTCTCCCCCGAGTTCACCGTCGATTGGCTGTGGGCGCAAACCCGCACGCGCAGCATTGCCGTGAAGCCCTTCTTGATGATGCAGCCGGTGGTAGTGGGCGTGGGCAACATTTACGCGAGCGAGTCGCTGTTTCGCGCCGGCATCAGCCCCGCACGTGGCGCCTATCGCCTGAAACGCGCCGAGGTGGAACGCATAGTGGGCTGCATCCGCGAAGTACTAGGCCAAGCGATTGGGGTGGGCGGCACCACGCTTCGCGACTACGTGAACGCCGAGGGCAAGCCCGGCTATTTCAAGCAGCAGTTGTTCGTTTACGAACGCGCCGGGGAGCCCTGCCGGCGCTGCGAGACGCCCATTCGTCAGCGCGTGCAGGCACAGCGGTCCACCTACTGGTGCCCTAACTGCCAGAAGTAAGCAGCGCCCTCAGGCGCAGCGGGCGCGCAACTCCGCATCCACGAATGGATGCACGAACTGGCTGGTGTCGCCGCGCAGCACGGCAATTTCGCGCACGAGCGTGGACGAGATGAAGCTGAACTGCTCTTGCGGCGTGAGAAACACCGTTTCCACCTCGCGCGTCAGATGGCGCGACATATTCGCCAACTGGAACTCGAACTCGAAGTCCGACACGGCGCGCAGGCCGCGCATGACGACCCCGCAGCCATGTTCACGCGCCACATCGACGGTGAGACCGCGATAGCCGATGACCTCGACGTTCGAGATGCCCATGGCATCGCACACGCGGCGTACCAAATCGACACGCTTGTCGAGCTGGAACATCGGTGCCTTGTTCGGGTTGGAGGCGATAGCCACCACCACGCGGTCGAAGATGGTCGACGCGCGCCGCACGAGGTCGGTATGGCCGTGGGTGATGGGGTCGAAAGTGCCAGGGTAGAGGGCACAGCGCTTCGGGTTCATGGGGTAGGCGGTTCCCAACGCAGCAACTGACAACCGACATCGCCGGCACGCCCTTCACGCCAAAGCGTGAAACCAGGTGGCAGCACAGGCGCGGGGCGCGCAGCCGCGCGCTCCACGTAAACCCAGCTGCCGGTGGCGAGCCAACCGCGGCTGGAGAGCAGTTTACACAACTCAGTCTCGCGCTCGTCAGCAAACGGCGGGTCGAGGAATACGCCATCGTAGGCGGTGACCGCACCGAGCAAGTGCTGGTAGCCGTCTGCTTGCAACACCGTGGCGCGTGCCGGGGCAGGCGCCGCTCCGGAAGCGGCGCCACACAGCGTAGCCGCGGTTTCGCGCAACTGCTTGGCCGCTGCCGGATGACGTTCCACCAAAGTGGCAGCCGTGGCGCCGCGTGATAGCGCCTCCAGCCCGAGCGCACCGCTACCGGCAAAGAGATCCAGCACGGTAGCCCCTGCCAACTTGCCCTGCAGCCAGTTGAACAGCGTTTCGCGCAAACGGTCGGGCGTCGGGCGCAAGCCCTCCACCACCGGAAAGGGCAAGCGTCGGCCGCGCCAACTGCCACCGACAATGCGGACAGACTGGCCGCCGGCACCCGATGCAGGCGGCGTGGACTGGTGGTTGCGGGCAGGTTTTCTCACAGGCATCCTTCTACGCGCGGGGGGACAGTGTCGCATCGGCGCCGTCCCACTCCAATGGGCCGCTTCTTTTCACCGCCCCTCCTCTTCCTGAAGGCCCCCATGTTCCATCGCTACCGTTTTTGGTTGCCCGGTATTGCCGTGGCCTGCACCACCCTCCCTGCGCTGACTTTCGCGGAGTCGTTGCCCGCCGCGACCATCGCGCCTGCCACCGACGTACTTGAAGAAATCATCGTCACGGCACAGAAGCGTAGTGAACGCTTGCAGGATGTACCAGTCTCCGTGGCCACGCTCGCCGGGGAACCGCTGCAAGCGCTGTTCTCGGCCGGTGGCGATGTCCTTATGCTCGCGGCGCGCGTGCCCGGCTTATATGCCGAATCCTCCAATGGCCGTGCCGCGCCGCGCTTCTATCTGCGCGGGCTAGGCAACAGCGACTTCGACATCGCCGCCTCGCAGCCGGTGTCGTTCGTGCTCGACGATGTCGTCATGGAAAACGTGGTGCTAAAGAGCACGCCGCTCTTCGATATCGCCCGGGTCGAAATCTTGCGCGGCCCCCAGGGCAGTCTGTTCGGCCGCAACACCACCGCCGGCATCATCAAGTTCGACACGCGAAAGCCCACCGAAAACTTCAGCGCGCGTGCCGCTGCCAGCTATGGCCGCTTCAATACCTTCACTTTCGATGGCGGCGTGGGCGGGGCACTGGTGCCCGGCGTACTCGCCGCGCGCGCGTCGCTGCTGGTGCAGCACCGCGACCACTGGATAGACAACACCTTCACCAACCGCCCGAATGTGATGGGCGGCCACGACGAACGCGCCGGCCGGCTGCAACTGCTGTACACACCCAACGACGATTTGAGTGCCTTGCTCAATATCCACACCCGCTCGTTGAGTGGTTCGGGCCCCATGTTCCGGGCCAATATCCTTAGCCGCGGTAGCAACCAGCTCAATGCCAACTACCAGCCCGACAAGGTGGCGTTCGATGGTGGCGGCAACAACCCGCAGGTGTTCGACGGTTGGGGCAGTTCCTTGAAGGTGGAGTACGACCTGGGCGCCCTGACCCTCACCTCGGTGAGCGCCTTCGAGACCACCCACGGCAGTTCACGCGCCGATATCGACGGTGGAAATAGCGTGAACGGTCCGGGCTTCATCCCGTTTCCTTCCGACACCAAAGACAGCGTGAACCACCTACACCAGCTGACGCAGGAACTGCGTCTGGCCAGCAACGAGACGGCGCCCTTGTCTTGGCAGGCTGGCGCGTATTTCTTCGACAGTGAACTGCGCGTCACCACCGACCCGGGCTTTGCGCCACCTACCACGCTGCAGCATAACAACCGCTCTTGGGCGCTGTTCGGGCAAGCTTCCTACGAAGTAACCGAGGCACTGACGTTGAGTGCCGGCGTGCGCTTCACCAGTGACCGCAAGCAACTGAAGGTGCTGGCCTCCGCGAACACGCAAGCGCCCGTGACGGTGTCGGACCAACAACCCAGCTGGGACTTGAGCGCACGCTACGAACTGACCGAAGACTTGAGCGTTTACGGCAAGGTGGCGCGCGGCTTCCGCGGGCCCACCATTCAGGGGCGCGATATCGCCTTCTTTGGCCCGGCTTCCACCGCCAATTCCGAAACCGTGGTTTCTTGGGAAGCCGGCCTGAAGAGCCAATGGTTCGCCCGCCGGTTAAGGCTTAACGCCGCCGTGTTCACCTACACCCTGCGTGACCCGCAGTTCAGCGCGGTGGGTGGTGGTGGCAACGCCATTCAGTTAGTCAACGCACACCAAGGCAAGGCCTACGGCTTCGAGTTGGATAGCGAGTGGAGGGTCTCTGAAAACCTGCAACTGACGGCCGGCTACAGCTACAACCACACCCGCATTCAAGACCCGGCGCTCGCTGTGGCCGTCTGCGCCCAGTGCACCGTCAGCAATCCACTGAACGCTGCCGGACGCGCACTGGTGGATGGCAACCCCTTCCCGCAGGCGCCGCGCACCATCTTTACAGCAACCGCACGCTACAGCGTGCCCGTAGGCGCGCAAGGCGAAGTGTTCGCGTACACCGACTGGAGCGTGCAGGGCGCCACCAACCTGTTCCTGTACGAATCGCGCGAGTTCAACACCAGCGGAAATTTCGAAGGAGGCTTGAAGGTGGGCTATGCACGCACAGATGGCACCTGGGAAGTGGCGCTGTTCGCCCGCAACCTGACGAACGAGCACAATCTCCAGGGCGGCATCGACTTCAACAACAACACGGGCTTCGTGAACGACCCGCGCTTCTACGGCGT
>CAIOHZ010000013.1 GCA_903858165.1 uncultured Pseudomonadota bacterium | reverse complement strand
CATAGATGGCGCCATCCTCCCGCACGCGAAAGTCCATGCGCGCATAGCCTGAAAGATGTAGCGCCCGGAAGATACGCTTGGAAGCAACCATCAGGCGCTCCTGCAAGCCAGGCGGGAGTGCCTCAGCATCAATCTGCTGGATGCCATGGCGCGCTTGGTACTTACGGTCCCACTTCACCTTGCGAGTAGCGATGGGCGCCTGCTCTTCCGACAGCGCACCGAAATGGAGTTCGCGCGGTGGCAGCACCGTGAGGCGCTCATTACCCAGCACCCCCATGTAGATTTCGCGCCCCGGAATGTAGTCCTCCACCAACGCGTCGCTCTGCACTTGCGCGTGGATGAACTCGATGCGTTCGCGCAGGCGCGCTGCATCTTCGACCACTGAAGCCTGGGAAATACCCAGCGAAGCGTCTTCAGTTGCGCTTTTCACAAATGCCGGATAACGCTGGCGACGGGGTATCACGATACGATAACCACGACGGTAGACACTGAAATCGGGCGTCGGAATTCGGTGATAAGCCAGCAACTGCTTGGTCAGGACCTTGTCCCGCGAAATCATCATGCCGCGCGGGTTACACCCGGTATACGGCTGACGGAGTAGTTCCAGAACACCGACCATATGGTGGTCATAGGTGACAATGCCACCGAATTCTTCAAGTAGATTAAAAACGATATCGGGTGCCACGGAGCGCACCGCCTCACGTAGGTACCCGACACTGTCGCCTACTCCGACAAAAGCGACTTCATGCCCAAGACGACGTAAAGCTTCCCGAACATCGTATTCGACGCGGAAGGTGTCCACCTCTTGCATGCTCATGCCAGCAACCGACTCTGGCGGGATGAGCGTCTCGTGGGTGGCGATAAGGACTTTGTGCGACTTCATGCTAAGAACCCATAATACCGCGATGAGATGACCATCGCGCACTCAAGCGTTATCCGCAAAAATCCCGCAGGACTTACCCCACTTCGCTGGCCAACTTCGACAACGCTGCATTCAACAAGTCATCGGCTAGAGCGCTTAGGAGAGACTCGTCTGCCACTGCAGCTACCCAACCCACTGGCAGCGCAGCAACGCCATGAACCGCGCCAAGCAATTGCCCTGCAATAGCACCGTTCGTATCAGCCTCACCGCCGAGATTGACGGCCCACAACACACCAGCACGAAATGACGTGCGTCCCCGGTGCAAGGCACCTAAAGCCACCGCCAGCCCCTCCAGTGCACCGGTATCTTTGACCCAGACGCCAGCCAGCCGAACTTCTGACATATCGCGCCATGCCCCTTGGAGTAGGTCGTGCACTACCGGGTGCAAAGCAGTTTCACCAGCTCCACAGGCGTCGAGTGCTTCGATGACGTAGTCGGGGGCGAGCAAATCGGCGGCGGGCAGTCCACGCAATGCGCCTGCGAGCAAGACTGCATAGGAAGCCGCACAGTCGATAGCCAAAGTCGACGGATGCGTCAACAACACCGCTTGCTGCGCCAAGCGAACACCAGCAAGCAAATCGGGATGGGCCCAAGCCACCGCGACGCCAGCACGCACCAAAGGTTCGCGCTCGGCACGTGCAGACTGGCCAGCAATATCGCCCAGTGCACCCGTCGCGTGGGCAGCCAGCAAAGCTCGCGCGGTGACCGCGCTGATACCAATGCACTGCCCAGTACTCGATAGCCGACCTTCCCGTTGCCACAGCACCAAGCGTGCTTGCAGATCGTGAAGATCGACTTGTCCGCACTCCACCAAGCTCTCTGCCAAACAGAGCACTTGCGCAGTATCGTCAGTCCAGGCACCACGAGGCAGGTCGAATGGTCCCCCGGCGAGCAAATCGCCAACAGGACTGAAAGTGCCACGTCGGCGATGCTGCACCGGCATCCCCAGCGCATCGCCAATGGCAAGACCCAACAACAGACCGCGATAACGTTGGCTTAACTGACCGAGGACCTCCAAGGAAGCTTCCTCGACCGCCATACTCACCGACGACCCCGTCGTGGGTCCTGCCGCAACCAGTCCTCCACGAAGCGCTGCTGCGCGACGGTTTCAGGTACGTGCGGATAGTCTTTGCTGCAGCCACTCGCCTGCCACAAACCCATCAAGTGATCGAGAGCGCGCTCGCCATCACCAATCACTGTCGCGAGATAGCAGCCCACGACAGTACCAGTACGGCCAATGCCGGCACGACAATGCACGTAGACACAGTCGCCGCCATCGATGAGGTCACCCATTTCGTCAAGGATTTCGGCCATCTGCATGGCTTCCGGAACACCATGATCGCGAATGGGGCGGCGATGATGGTCAACTGCATCCGCATCAAAAGGGTCCGGAAGATAGCCCGCATAGGGCACCAACTCACCCGGCAGCGTGAGGTCAAAGATGTGACGGACACCAGCCTCACGCAACTGCAACAGCCGCTCCTCGGTTTCGCCCGAATCCGGGCGCCCAGGGTAAGGCCCCGCGAGAAGACGACCCGGCAATACCCAGTAACTGCCGCGATAAGGACCGGGCGAACCGGCGACGACTGGCTCAGCCATCTATCTCCGCCTCCACGGCGTCATCGGACAATTCGCGGGCAAGGCCCGCGCGGCGCGCTTCCAGTCCCGCGAAATCAAACAAGGTCGTGTCCGCCAGTTGCGAAGGAGCCACCGCTGTCAGCGCAGAAAAAATGGTTTCGATACGCCCAGGCGAAGCTTGCTCCCATTCACGTAGCATTCGCGCAACTGCCTCGCGCTGCAGGTTGGGCTGCGAACCGCAAAGTGTGCAGGGAATAATGGGAAACTGCCGTGCCCGTGCGTAGCGCTCGATTTCGCGCTCCGGCACATAGGCTAGAGGCCGAATGACAATGTGCTGCCCGTTGTCGGAAAGCAATTTCGGTGGCATCGCCTTCAGTTTTCCGCCATGAAACAAATTCAAGAACAGCGTTTCCACCATGTCTTCGCGGTGATGTCCAAGCGCTATCTTGGTGATGCCGTTTTCGCCGGCCCATCGATAGAGCGCACCACGACGCAAGCGCGAACAAAGGCCACACTGCGTCTTGCCCAACGGCACGACACGCTTGACGACGGAATAGGTGTCCTGCTCGATAACGTGATACCGCACACCCAGAGCGGTCAGGTATTCCGGCAGCACATGAGCCGGAAAACCCGGCTGCTTCTGGTCCAGATTGACTGCCACTAGATCAAAATGGACCGGCGAACTGCGCTGCAAAGACAGCAACAGGTCCAGCAACGTGTAGGAGTCTTTGCCGCCGGAGAGGCAGACCATCACTCGGTCACCCTCGCCAATCATCTGGTAGTCGCCGATGGCCTTGCCAACCAAACCCCGCAGGCGCGCCTGCAGCCGCTTAAAGTTCTGCGTAGGTTCAGTGGCACTGGGGAGTAAGGATGGCTGCATTGATCAGCGCTCACTACCAGCATCGGCGCCAATCGGTGCTGCGCCAGCTACCGCTCCGGATGTCTGGGTAGGTGATACGCCCGGCGCCTCGGTTTCCTTGCCCCGCAACGCGGCGATGAGCCGCGAAGTGTATTCGGGCGAACGCGCGTTGCGCGCGATGATGCCGTAGACCGCCGGCACCACGAACAGCGTCAGCAGCACAGAGATGGTGGTGCCATAGAAGATAACAATACCAATGGGCTTGCGCTGCTCGGCGCCGGCGCCACTGGCAAACAGGAACGGGAGCGCACCTACAGCAGTGCACAGGCTGGTCATGAGTACCGGGCGCAAGCGAATGGTCGCCGCCTCAACGATGGCCTCGCGCAAGGCTAGCCCGCGGTCACGCAACTGGTTAGCGAACTCGACAATCAATACGCCATTTTTGGCAGCGATTCCCACCAGCATGATGACGGCAATTTGGCTGTAGATGTTGATACTCGCGCCTTCGGCACCGGCCCACTCATAGGCCTTCAGACCCAGCACTGCGCCCAACAGAGCCAAAGGAACCGTGGTCATGATAACCAGGGGATAGCGGAAGCTTTCAAATTGCGCGGCCAGCACTAGGAACACCACGGCAATGGCCATCAAGAACATGAGGTACAGCTGACTACCACTCTTGAGATATTCACGGCTCTCACCATCGAAGGACAAACGCGCGGTCGCCGGTAATTCCTTACGCACCGTTTCCTGAAACCATTTCACACCCTGACCCAGACTGACTCCGGGGGCCAACGCGCCACTGATGGTGATGGAGCGCAAACGGTCGAAACGATTGAGGGACGAAGCACCAGCCACTTCCCGCAACTTGACCAAATTGGCCATCGGCACCAAAGCACCCGTCCGGTCTGACCGAACATAGAGGTTGCCGAGGTCCGTGGTGGACTGGCGCTCATCGGCACGTCCCTGCAGCACGACGTTGTACTCGCGACCGCGGTCAACGTACGTCGTAACGATACGCGAACCAAGCATGGTCTCCAGCGTACGGCCTACCGCCTGCAACGACACGCCAAGGTCGGCGGCACGGTCACGGTCCACCGCCACCATCACCTGCGGCTTGCGTTCCTTGTAGTCGTTATCGAGGTTGACGAACAGCCCCGAGTCTTCCGCCAGGGACTGTAGTTTCTTGGACCATACGGACAGCTTTTCGTAGTCCGGCCCCCCAATGACCGCCTGAATGGGCGAGCCACCTCCGCGAGCACCAAACGACGTCATCGCTACCACATTGGTACGGATACCCGGAATTTTGTCGAGGCGCTTGGAGAGCGAGGCCACCACTTCTTTGATGGGGCGCCGTCCCGGCGTACCGAAGTCTTCCAAAATAATGGAGATGCGGGCGCTGTTCACTTCGCCACTGCCACCACCAAAGCCCCCAGGCAAGCGTGCTAGATAGCGACGGATATCCTTGTGGCGAGCTTGCTCATCCTCCAACACTGCCTCGACTTGCTGCAGAAAGCCGTCGGTGTAGGCAAGGCTGGAGCCTTCCGGTGCGGTGATACTGATCCAAGCAATGCCACGGTCATCGGACGGTGCAAACTCCGCGGGGAGAGTGCGGTAAGCCAAAACCGCGAGAACGAGAATGGCAAGTGTACTGCCCAACACCAGCAGTGGCCTGCCCACCAGACGTTCCAGAAGCGCGCCGTAGGCGCGGGAAAGACGGTGGAAGTAGTCGTTCACCTTTGCCGCGACACGCCCACCATGCACGGAGCTTTCGGGCATGCGCGAAGCCATCATCGGCGTCAGCGTTAGCGCCACCAATGCCGAGAACAGAATGGCAGCCGCTACGGTAAAGCCGAACTCGCGAAACATGCGGCCGATATTGCCGGGCAGAAAGGAAATAGGTAGAAACACGGCAGTGAGCGTGGCGGTGGTAGCCATGACAGCAAAAGCAATCTCGCGACTGCCATCCAGCGCCGCCAGCATCATGGGTTGCCCTAGTTCGCGGCGGCGGAAAATGTTTTCCAACACAACGATGGCATCGTCCACCACCAGTCCGATGGCCAGCACGATGCCAAGGAGCGTGAGCACGTTGATGGAGAAACCGAACGTGTACATCACCGTAAAAGCCGCGATGATGGACACGGGAATGGTGATGGCCGGAATGAGCGTCGCACGCCATTGACCGAGGAACAGGTAGATGACGAGCAGCACACCGATGAGCGCGAAGATTACCGCGTAGCCGACTTCGCGCAGCGAGGCACCGATATAGAGCCCGCGGTCGATATTGACATCAAGCTCGGTGCCCTTCGGCAAGTCCGCGTTGATAACGGCTATCTGCTGACGGATACCCGTCGAGACATCGAGCGTGTTGGCGTTCGACTGCTGCTGCACACCCATGGTGACGCCAGGCACCCCGTTCGAACGCGAGACACTGCGCTCGTTTTCCGCCGACAACCGGACGTCCGCCACTTCACCCAAGCGCACCAAGTGACCGTCCGCACCACGCCCGATGACCAGCAAGCCAAAGTCCTGCGCATTGTTATAGCCGGTATCCGCGCGCAGGGTGAATTCGCGCTGCAGGCCTTCAAGGCGACCTGCAGGGGCTTGCACATTCTCGCGCCGTAGGGCGCTTTCAATATCCACGACGGTCAAACCGCGCGCCGCTAGCGCTACCCGGTCAATCCAGATACGCATGGCGTAGCGCCGCGCGCCATTCAATTCCACCAGCGACACACCCGGCGCTGCGGACAGGCGGTCCTTGAGATTTCGTTCGGCGAAATCCGTCAGCTCGAGCGTATTCATGCTCTCGCTTTCCAGATTCAGATACATCACCGGTTCAGCATTCGCTTCGCTCTTGGCGACTTCCGGCGGGTCCACTTCGGTGGGCAACTGGCTCACCACCCGCGAGATACGGTCGCGGATATCGTTGACTGCCTCTTCAACGTTACGGTCGAGAGAGAACTCGATATTGATACTTGAGCGCTCATCGCGGCTGGTGGATTTCAGCTTGTCGATACCTTCCACGCCAGCGATACGGTCCTCGATGACTTGCGTCACCTTGTTTTCCACCACCTGGGCAGAAGCGCCACGATAAGTGGCTTGCACGGAAACCACCGGCGGATCGATGTCGGGCAGTTCGCGTACCGCGAGCCGCGACATGGACACCAGCCCGACGATGACCAGCAAAGCGCTGAGCACCATGGCGAATACGGGACGACGAATGGAGAGTTCCGAGAGGCGCACGCTTGGGGTTTCCTGCAGCAAGCCGCGGCTAGCGGGCCACGGGCCGCGTTTCGCGGACCGGCGCACCAGGCCGCAGCCGCAGCGTGCCTTCAGTGACGATCTTCTCACCAGCCACCAGACCGGAACCGATCACCACTTCACCCGGCAGTCGACCACGCAACGTGATACGGCGCTTTTCGACCTTGCCATCCTTCACGACGTACACGTACAACTCGCCTTGCTCGGGAACCAGCGCTTGCTCGGGAATGATTAGCGCCGCAGCGCTGGGCCCGGAAAGATGGAGCGTCAGCAGCATGCCGGGCTTCAGCGCGTCATCCGCATTACCGAGGCGCGCTCGTGCAGTGAACGAACGTGTCACCGGATCGACGCGGGAATCGACGCTTTCCACTTTGGCACGGAAGATACGACCAGGCCAAGCGATGCTGCCAGCCTCCACCGCTAAACCAGCATGCACCGCGCCTAACAACGCTTCGGGCAACGTGAAGTCCAGTCGCAGGCTACTGGTGTCATCCAGCGTAGTGATGACCATACCTGGCGTGACCAGCGCACCAAGACTGACGCGCCGCAGACCCGTGCGCCCGGCGAACGGGGCGCGAATGATGGTGTCCTCAAGGCGCGCACGAGCGGAAGCAACGCGCGCCTCATTCGCCTTCAATGTGGCCTCTATCTGCTCCAACTGAGCCGCCGACAACACGCGCGCCGTGGCCAGTTCGCGGCTACGACGGTATTGACTGCGGCTCTCTGTCTGAGCCGCTTCTGCTGCAGCCAAGTCCGCGCGTACTTGCGCGCTATCCATTTCCACCAGCACCGTACCGCGAGCGACGCGCGCCCCTTCACGGAAATGGATGGCGGTGACGAGATTGGCAGTCTTGGGCGTCAGGTCGACGGCTTCCGCAGCGCGAGTCGTGCCCAGCGCCTCGACCGAGTCGCTAGTTTCCCGCGCCGCAACTGTGGCCGTCACGACCGCTACCGGCCCCTTGGGGCCCGCACCGGACTTGTTACCTTGACCACCGGCCGCATCCTGCCCACCGCCACACGCGGCAAGGGCCAGCAGCAATAGCAACGACGCCAAACGTCCACGGACAAACATCAGAAATAGAAACGCATCAGCACTTCGGCGATGACCGCCGGCTTGCTGCTGCCTTCCACCTCAAGCGTGAACTGCTCCGCCAACTGCAGACCACCGCTCACTTCCTCGACACCCACCACAGCGAAGCGCCCGCGCACGCGCGAGCCGGACTTCACTGCGTTGGTGAAACGTAACTTGTTGATGCCGTAGTTAATGACCTGACGCACACCCGGAAACATGGGCTTGCCTTCTTCCACGATGCCGCGCAGTGCGGTGTAGAGCGACAACGACAAGTAGCCGTGGGCGATGGTGGCCTTCCACGGCGATTCCACAGCCGCCCGGGCCGGGTCGGTATGAATCCACTGGTGGTCCCCGGTGGCTGCGGCGAACGCCTGAATGCGCGCTTGGTCCACTTCAAGCCAGTCGCTGACATGGATTTCCTGACCGGTCTGGGCACGCAGGGTTTCAAGGGCGGCTTGCAAGGACATCGGGGTCTCCAGTGATGACCGCTAATGATAACGCTTGTTGCCAGCGGCGGGTTGACCGGGAGGCCAAACAGAATTTTGTTGCATCGCAACCTAAAAGCGCCCTGGAAGAAACGAGAAAGCATCCAAAAAGGAGCCTTGATTAATTTACAAGACATTGATTTTCAATAATTTAAGGAATATTTAGGGTCGCTTATCTGCACATACGAAAATTCTTGTTGCATTGCAAAATACAAGCGCTATCATGATTCCGACACCGTTGCTGTATCTGCAGGCGGCCGGCCCACCCCACAGCCGTAATCGTTGGGGGCCTAGCCGCCGAAGGAACCGTCTCGTGAACTTCCAACCTGCCGATTTCCAGCAGTTTGTCGACGCCAGCAAGCGCGCGATGGCGCCATTGGCCAAGCTCAACACCCTCACTGCCCGTACGCTGGAGCGCTCGGCGCGGTATCAGTACGGCGTAGCCGGTGACCTGCTCGAACTCGGAGTAGCGCAACTGCAAGCGGCTGCGGCGGCCAAGGACTTGAGCGCGCTGTTGAACGAACAAGTCGCGCTAACCAATGCCTTTTTCGAAAAGAGCACGACGCGCTCGCAGGAAGCCATGCAGTTAGCCACCGCCGTACAAGGCGAATTCACCGCTTGGGTGAGCACCGCCACCAGCGAACTGGGCCGCAAGCAAGCCTGAACCCCTTAACCACGCCACGCGCCCACGGCGCGCGGCGAACGTCCCCCTCGGGGCGGTGTGCTTTCGGGCCACCGCCCTTCTTTTTGCGCCGCATTGACGCAGTGCAGGATGATGGGAGTATATTCGGCGCTATGAGCCAGGAACGCCTGATCAAGAAGTACGCCAACCGACGTCTTTATGACGCCTCGGTGTCGCGGCACGTGACGCTCGACGACATCCGCGAGTTGATCATCAAGGGTGAGAAGATTCGCGTGGTCGAAGACAAGTCCGGCGAGGACATTACACGCCTCATCCTGCTCCAGGTCATCGCCGAGCAGGAACAGTTCGGTCGCCCCATTCTCTCCACGCCCTTGCTGGAAAGCATCATTCGCTTCTATGGCAATGGCCTCCATGAGTACATGAGCCGTTACCTGGAACGCAGTGTGGAGGCCTTCACGCAGCAGCAGCAATCTGTGCAGACGCAGTTAGCGCAATTGATGCAGCACACCCCCATGACCGCCATGGCGGAACTGGCCCGTCAGAACATGGAAGCGTGGCAGAAGATGCAGTCGTCCATGCTCAACCCCGGTACCAACACCGGTGCCAACCCGGGCACTGCGGAATCACCGTCGCCGGCAGCCGCGCCCAACGCAGAACCCGAACCCACTATCCCGCCGCCAAAAGCCGCGAGGCGTGCTCGTAAGTGAGCATGGCACGCTTGCGGTCTAGCCCCCAGCGGTAACCGCCGAGCAACGTACCCCGCCGCAGCACGTGGTGGCATGGAATGACCCAAGCCAAGTCGTTGGCGCCCACAGCCGCGCCGACCGCGCGTGCCGCGGAAGGTCGACCCAGTTCCGCCGCCAGTTCGCCGTAGGTCCTTGCCCGTGGCTGACGAAGCAATGCCCGCCAGACCTGTATCTGGAAGCTCGTCCCCCGCACCTCCAACACGCACCCCTGCGGCCCGGCAGCACCCCACACCCGCTTCACCAACGCTGCAGCCTCGCCCGGCGCTTCCCGCCAGCGGGCTTCCGGCCACTTTCCCTGTGCCGTCTGGAATTCAGCCATGGCTGCACCGGCATCGTCGACGAAAGCCAGATGCGCCAGCCCACGCGCAGTGCCCGCCACAAAGACGTTACCGAAGGGCGAAGCCGCCAGGCCATGCCAGAGCTCCACTCCAGCGCCACGGGCCCGGTATTCGCCAGGCGTGGTGCCTTCGGCGACCACAAACAAATCATGCAGCCGACTGGACCCGGAAAGACCGGCCGCCCAAGCAGCCGCAATGACTGAAGCACCGCGGTCGAGTTCGAGTCGCGCCGCTTCCAGCGTCAGTTGCTGCAAATAGCGCTTGGGTGTCAGGCCTGCCCAGCGGTGGAACAAGCGGTCAAAATGCGCGACGCTCAGGCCCGCTACCGTTGACAAGACCTCCAGCGTTGGCTGCTCCTGGAAGTGTTCGTCGAGGTAACGCAGCGCCTGGGCAATGCGCTGGAATTGCGGCGGGTCAAGCGTGGCTTCGGCGTTCATGGCTACAGACTTTGCCGTGCGGCGCGGCGTTTGGCGACCCGATTCTTGCGCCTCGCCGTGGTAGCGTAGCGGCATTGACTTCATTAACGAGGGGGGATGACGACCATGCCTTGGCTTAATCTGACGATTACGTTGGCCCTGTTACAGGCGCTGGTGTTCGGCGTTCTAGTGGGACGCGCCCGCGGCAAATATGACGTAAAGGCGCCCGCCACGACCGGACACGAGATGTTCGACCGCTACTACCGCGTTCAGATGAACACCATAGAACTGCTGCTGCTGCTGGTGCCGGCCGCCTATTTGGCGGAAGGTCTGCTGGGCGACTGCTACAGCGCCATCGCGGTTGCCGTGTATCTGGTCGGTCGTGTGCTGTATCTGCGCGGCTACGTAGCCGACCCCAGCAAGCGCGAGATCGGCTTCGTGTTGTCCGTCGTACCGGTGTTGGTACTGATAGTCGCCTCCCTTTGGCACAACGGTCGCGCGCTCCTCGCTGGCTGAAGCCACTGGCCGAGCTACTGGCAGAGTTACTGGCGAAAATTGACCCCAACCCTGCCAAGCCCTATGCTGTGCGCGTGTTGAGGTGACCTGCTCGCGCAAGCGGACAGGTTAATCGGGAAGCCGGTGTGAATCCGGCGCTGCCCCCGCAACGGTAATCGAGTGAACCCGGTCCGCGACCGTACACGGCTTCAGGCACCAGCCTGGCCAGTGCGGCCGCAGCCACTGCAGCTTTCGAGCTGTGGGAAGGCGACCGGTGGCCACGCAAGCTTCGCTTGCGGCCCCTCGAAAGTCCGGAGACCGGCCTTAAACACATGGTATCCGTCGCGCGGTGGGCGAACACGGGTGGCCGGTGGCCTTTTGGTGGGCGTGCGTCTCGCGCGTCCGCAGGCAGCAAGTCACCGTCCGCCTGCCCCTCTCATTGCGTTCCGGATTTTCAATCCATGTCCTGCGGGCGAGCAGGGCTGCGCATAGAGAAAAAAATGTCCCATCACCCGTTGTCTATTGCCGTTGGCGCCGCACTTGGCGCCGCCCTCGGCGTTGTCCTTCCGTCGTTATCGTTGGCCGCCACCGCGCCCAGCACCGCTAACGACGAATTCTTCATCACTGCCACCCGCACCCCAGAAAAACTCGTCGACGTCGACGCCAGCATCGCCGTGTTGACGCGCGAAGAACTGGCCCGTGCCACGGGCGCAGAGCTTTCCGACCTGCTACGTTTCCACACCGGTCTGGAGTTCAGCCGCAGCGGCGGCGTTGGCCAGAACACTTCCATGTTCATCCGCGGCGCCGACAGCAACCATTCGCTGGTGCTAGTCGATGGCGTACGCTTCAACCCGGGCACCATCGGCGGCGCTTCGTTGCAGAACCTGCCCACCGCTCTGCTGGAGCGCGTCGAGGTCGTAAAGGGCCCGCTGTCCACGCTTTATGGCAGTGACGCCATCGGTGGTGTGGTGCAGGTCTTCACCCGTCGCCCGGAAGACAACCTGCTCGAGGTGGGCTTCGGCGGTGGTCGTTGGGGCACGCGTGAAGCGAACGTCCAAGGCGCGCTAGCGGGTGAAACGATGTCCGCTTCCTTCGGAGCTTCCTGGCTGCAGGCTGACGGCTTCCCCACCCGGAGCGCATCTACGTTGGCCCGCGGTTACGACAACCGCTCCTACACCATCGCCTTGCGTGGCGAAATTGGCCGTGCGGAAGTGATGCTGCAGGGCTGGCGCGCTAGCGGCACCGCCCAATATGCCGACTTCTTCCTGTCCCCCGTAGATCAGGACTACGTGAACGATGTGGCCGCCCTGACCGTACGCCTACCGGTGAACGACCAGTGGAGCACCACTTTGCGCGTGGCGCATATGCAGGACGACCTGCAGCAGAACCAGAAGCCCGACTATCTGGTGAACTTCGATAGTTCGCTGACGCGCCGCAATACGGTGGACTGGCAGAACGACGTGACCCTCGGCGGCCACCAGTTGACGGTCGGTACTCTGCTGCAGCGTGAAACGACCCGCGCGGCCTCATTCGACAGCCTCTTCGACGTCGCCACGAACAGCAAT
>CAIOHZ010000012.1 GCA_903858165.1 uncultured Pseudomonadota bacterium | reverse complement strand
CGCCTCGGTCAGTGGCAGCGTCGATGCCAGCAGACTGCGTGCGGATCTGGCTGCAGAGGGCTACGGTGACGGCCGTCACGGCTTCGTGATTAACGTGCCGGACGATTTGCTTGACGGCGCTGAGCACCTGATAGAGGTCAGGTCAGACCTTGATGGCAGGCACTTGCGCGGCAGCCCGTTCAGGTTCCGTGCATCCCCGGTGTGGTGGTGGAAAACAGCTGAAGACCTCGACGAGACCGAGCGCCGCAAGGCCATCGAGCGCACGCTGGATCAGCTTGAAGAGACCGATGCCGCAGACGTTGACCTCGACGCCCTTTGCGCGCTTGCAGACATGGGCGCTTGGCTGGCCTCCCTTGCGCCGGGCCGCCTGCTGCGCCGCCTGCGGGAAACCGCCAAGCGCCTGCAGAATGCGTGTTTCGAGGTACAGCCCCTGCACTTCGCCGATCGCGATCGGCTGCACAGCGCCATCACGGATCTGCGCGGTGGCAAGGACGATCTCACGCTCGAACTGGTCGAAGGTGATCGCGTGTGGTCGAGCGCGGTGCTGTTCAAGGGGCCGCGCAAGCCCGGTGCCCGGCGGGAATTGAACTTCACCCTGCCCACGACGCTCCTTGATCAGGACATCCACAGGCTATCGCTGCGGGTGCTGCCAGCCGGGCTGGATTTCGGCCCGTGGAGCTTCCTGATGCCCGCGCCGGATGACACCCTGGACGCAAGCCCCGACATCGACCCGATCTGGGAGACCACGCCGGGTGTGCAAGCCGCTCGCAAGCGCCGCCGAGAGAAGGCGCGCGCCAAACCGACCAAGGTGGAGCTCGCGCGGCTGCGGCTGGACGACGCCGAACTGGACCCCACAGACGAAGAAGAGCGGGAGAAACTGCTCGAACTCACGCTCGCGCTGGCGCACGCCCTGCGGGATGCGGGGGAGTGGGTCGAGGCGGTGGATGTTTTCGACCGTGCGCGCGCGCTGGACCCTGAAAGTCTGGACGCCGTGACGGGCGCCATCCGCAGCCTGCTCGCGAAAGGTGATGACGCTGCTGCCGAAGCGCGCATCGCTGCTGCGATGGAAGACGAACCCGATGAGTCGGCGCTGCACGCGCTGCGCGATCAGCTCATGGCGCGCCGCCGTTCGCACAGCGTGCGCACCCTTGCTTTCTACCTGCCGCAGTTCCACCCCACGCCGGAGAACGACGAGTGGTGGGGCAAGGGCTTTACCGAGTGGCACAACGTGGGCGGTGCTGCACCGCTTTTTCCTGACCATCTCCAGCCCCGTCGGCCAACCACGCTTGGCTATTACGATCTGCGCCTTGCCGAATCCGCCAACGCGCAATTCGATCTCGCGCGGAGGTTCGGCATCGACGGCTTTTGCTACTACTACTACTGGTTCGAGGGGCGACGCATCCTGGAGCGCCCGCTCGACGACCTGGTTGCGGGCCGCACCGGGCCGTTCCCGTTTTGCATCTGCTGGGCGAATGAAGACTGGACACGCAGCTGGGACGGCGCCACCGGCGAGGTGTTGCTGGCGCAAAACCACGCACCCGAGAGCGATTTCCAGTTCATTCAGGATCTGGCCCCGCTGCTGCGCCACAAGGATTACATCCGCGTGGACGGCAAGCCGATGGTATTGGTGTACCGCGCCGACCGCCTGGCTACCGCAAAAGAAACCGTGGCGGCGTGGCGCCAGTGGTGCCGTGAGGAAGGCATCGGTGAACTGTACCTGTGCGCCGTCGAGTCGTTCGGGTTCTACGACCCGAGACCGCTCGGTTTCGATGCGGCGGTGGAGTTCCCGCCGCATTGCCAGTGGGACCGTTACCCTGATCCACCGTTCCTGAAGGTCCTCACCGAAAAGGTCGGTGTTCCGCCCGGCTTCAGCGGCACCGTGTATGACTATCAGGCATTCGCCCGAGCCGCCATGGCGCGGCAGCGCGAACCGTTCACGCTTCACCGGACAGCCATGGCGGCGTGGGACAACACCGCGCGTCGCGGCAAGTCTGCGGCGGTCTATCACCACTTCAGCACCGATACGTTCAGGAACTGGGTGCTGGCCAACGCACGCCGCGCAGCGACAGAGCAGTCGGATGCTGTGTGTTTCGTGAATGCGTGGAACGAGTGGGCCGAAGGAACGGTGCTTGAACCGGATGTCACCTTCGGGCACCGGAACCTCGAATCCGTGCGCGAGGCAAAAACGCTCAGCAACCACGACCCTTGGGGTACGTACTGGCGAATGGCCAAACCCCTGCTTCCAGAGGATCTCCTGGAGTCCCGGCAAAGGGTGCTGTTGATCGGGCACGACGCATTTCCGTCGGGCGCCCAGATAAACATGCTCAACATGGCCCGCACGCTCAAGCGGCTTCTGGGTATGGAAATCACCCTGATGCTGGTCGATGGTGGGGAGCTGCTGCCCGAATTCGAGAAAATCGGCCCCACCTACGTTATCGGGAATACGGGCGATTGGAGATCCGCACTGGCAGGGCAATTGCGCCACCTCGCTGCGCTCGGCGCGAGCAAGGCAATCTGCAACACCGTGGTCACCGGTGACGTATGCGAAGTGCTGAAGCAGGAAGGCTTCAAAGTCGTGGGCCTGTTGCACGAACTCCCCACCCTGATCGAAGCCTACGGCCTCCAATCCCAGTGCTGGCGCTTTGCAGACAAGACAGACGCCATTGTGTGCGCCAGTCAGTTGGTAGCTGACGAGTTTGCGAACCGCTACTGGCCCGACCCGAAAAAAATCCTCGTGGCCCCACAAGGCATCGCCTTCAACCGGTACCACGACACCCGCTCCAAAACCCGCGCCCTGATCCGCAAGGAGTTGGGCCTGCTGCCCGGCAGCCTGATCGTGACGGGTTGCGGCTATGGCGATACCCGCAAGGGCATCGACATCTTCGTGCAGATCGCCGGCGAGATCTGCCGACGTCACGCCGCAGGCCAGGTCGCCTTCGTCTGGATCGGTGCGCTGGACCCTGCGATGGAGCCCTACGTAAAGGCTGATGTGAAGCGTCTTGATCTCGAGGATGTCTTCCACGTCACGGGCAGAACCAACGACCCCGCGCGCTTCTTCATCGCAGGGGATGTGTTCGCACTCACCTCCCGCGAGGATCCCTTCCCCAGCGTAGTGATGGAAGCCTTTGACGCACGCATGCCGGTGGTGGCGTTTGATGGCGGCGGTGGCTACGTGGACATCGTGGGCGATGAGACAGGCGCGCTGGTGCCGTATCTCGACGTTGCAGCCATGACCGACGCCGTGGACGGATTGCTGCAAGACGCAGACAAGCGCGAAGCCCTTGGCACAGACTGCCATGCGCTGTGTCGTGAGCGCTTTGGCTATGCGCCCTACATGCGCAAGCTTCTTGCGCTGCTGGCGGATGTGCCTGCAGAGCAAGTGGCTGCAGGGCACTTGCAGCGGCAGGGTTGGTTCGCGCCGGGCCACGCGCGGCCCCGCATCACAGCGATCGTGCCCAACTTCAACTATGCGCGGTACCTTGAACTGCGGCTACGCACCATTGCTGCTCAGACGCTGCCCCCGGACGAGATCATCGTGCTGGACGATGCGTCCACCGATACCAGTCTGGCCGTGATTGAGGCCGTTGCAGCCGGGTTGGGCATACCGGTTACGGTGATCACCAACGAGCAGAACACCGGCAACCCCTTCGTGCAGTGGGCGCGCGGCCTTGAGAAAGCCACGGGCGATCTGGTGTGGATTGCCGAAGCTGACGATTACTGCGAACCCACGCTGCTCGAGACGCTCGCCCGCGAACTGGTCGACGACAAGGTAGTAATGGCTTGGTCCGACTCGATTATGGTGGACGAAGACGGCCGCGGGCACGGCGCGCAATACAAGGACTACTACGCGCGCAGCTATGGAGAGAAGTGGCGCCTGCACTTCCGGATGCCCGGCCGCGAGCTCGTGGAAGACTGCCTGCTGGTGGAGAACGTCATACCGAACGCCAGTGCCGTGCTCTTCCGGCGCAGTGCGGTGAGCTTCGACCTTGGCCCCATCAAGCAGTACCGGTTCTCGGGGGACTGGTGGTTCTGGCTTAGCCTGGCCCTGCAGGGGGATGTGGTTTATCGAGCAGACCCGCTGAACTACCACCGCCGGCACCACCGCAGCGTGATGGGAGACGTGCTGCGGGCTGGCGAATCCCTATTGCCGGAGACCATGGGCTTCTACGAACGTGTTGTCGCCCGGCACCCAAGCGTGATGACGGCCCGTAATACCCGGGATGTGCTCAAGCGGCTGGACGGACTCTACGAGATGTTCCCAAAGCTGCAGGACGAGGGCGCCACGGTGAAGGAACACCCGCGGTTCGGCGCCCAGTGGCAGCAACTGGACCAATCGTTGGCCGCTGCGGTGCCACGCGCCGAGGCTGCCGGACGGGAAGCACTGGTCCTTTCGATGGATGTCCTAAAGTCCCCGTCGGCAGACGTGAAGCAGTTGCTGCGGGATGTGACGGCGGGCGGCGGGATGGTAGTGCTGTTGGCAAGCGAGGAGGACGCGGAGGAGGCTGTTGAGGCATTGGGGTTGGAGGAAGAGTTTGTTAGGTGCTTGGACCTGAAGCGAAAAGACAAAGGTTCTGACGCGCCCGTGGTGTTGCTGGATAGACAAGGTGCGGCGATCGCGTTGGCAGCACTGCTTTCGAAAGAGGGGGTGAGGAGTGTGGTGAGCCATGGTCTTGCCGCTCACGTGCTGACAATGGCCGCGTGTCGTGGAGCAGGGTTGTCTT
>CAIOHZ010000011.1 GCA_903858165.1 uncultured Pseudomonadota bacterium | reverse complement strand
GGCTTGGGCGTGCTCTGGGTAGAAGGCGAGATCTCGAACCTCTCCCGCCCCGCCAGCGGCCACTGGTACTTCACCCTGAAGGACGGCCAAGCACAGGTGCGCTGCGCCATGTTCCGGCAGCGGGCCGCACTGGTACGTCAGCCGCCACGGGATGGCCAGCAGGTGCTCCTACGCGCCCGGACGACACTCTACGAGGCCCGTGGCGAATTCCAGCTCGTGGTGGATAGCCTCGAGGACACGGGCGAAGGCCTGCTGCGCCGGCGCTTCGAGGAACTGAAGGCGCGCTTGGAGGCGGAAGGGCTATTCGCCACGGCGCGCAAGCGCGGCTTGCCCACCCTCCCCCGTGCCATCGGCGTCGTCACCTCCCCCAGTGGCGCCGCCGTGCGGGACATCCTCCACGTATTGGCGCGGCGTTTTCCCGCCGTTCCGGTAGTCATCTACCCCACGCAGGTGCAGGGCGCTGGCAGCGTGGCGCAAATCGTTGCGGCCATCGAAACGGCTGGACGGCGCGCGGAAGTGGACGTGCTTATCGTCGCGCGCGGTGGCGGCTCGCTGGAAGACTTGTGGAGTTTCAATGAAGAAGCGGTGGCGCGGGCCATCGTTGCCTCGCCCCTCCCCGTGGTAAGCGGCGTTGGGCATGAGGTGGACTTCACCATCGCAGACCTCGTCGCCGATGTGCGAGCACCCACCCCTTCCGCCGCTGCCGAGATGGTGGTGCCGGACGTGATGGTGTGGCGCCGCCGTATGGTGATGGCCGCCCGTCGCGTGCTGCAGGCGCAGGAAAAGCGACTGGAACGTGTGGCAGACCGGGTGCGTTGGCTGACTGGTCGTCTGGAGCAAGCCGGGCCAGAACCGCAACTGCAACGCTTGGCGCAGCGCCTAGACGACCTCGACCGCCGCCTCGGGGGCGCCCTGCCCATGCGCTTTGCGAGGCATGCACGGCAAGTAGCCAACCTGCAGCATCGGCTGGGGCTGTGTTCCCCCGCGCGGCGGCTGGCAACACTCGCGCAGCAAGCAGCTACGCTACGCCAACGCTTGGCGGTGGTGGGCCCTGCCATGGTGACGCGCTCCGGCCAACGCTTGGCACTGGCAGTGCGAACGCTGGACGCCGTCAGCCCCTTGGCCACCTTGGCCCGCGGCTACGCGCTAGTGACCGACGAACAGGGGCGACTGGTGACGAACAGCGACAGCCTCTGCGCGGGCGACCAGATTGAAGTGGCCTTGTCGAATGGTGCAGTGGTCGCGGAAGTCCGCGGCGTGCGAAGATAACCGACACACAGTAACGGCTTCCGGTAACGCCTCCGTCGCCGTCCCGTTCCCGCAAAGGTGCCAGGCCATGTTCGAAAAATACTTCGAGAAAATCCTCTTCGCCGCGCGCTGGTTGCTGGCGCCCATTTATCTAGGCTTGGCTGTCGCGCTCATAGCACTGGGCGTGAAGTTCTTCCAGGAAGCCTTCCACTTACTGATGCACGTGCCGGAAATGGCTGAAGCGGACCTGGTACTTACCGTCCTCGCCATGATTGATCTATCGCTCGTCGGCAGCCTCATCGTCATGGTGATGTTCTCGGGCTACGAGAACTTCGTGTCGCGAATTGATGCCGAAGGCACCGAATCGCTAGGCTGGCTGGGCAAACTGGATGCCGGTGCCTTGAAGCTGAAAGTGGCCACGAGCATCGTCGCCATCTCCAGCATTCACCTGCTGCGCATCTTCATGGAAGCGCAGGAACTGCCGAACGACAAAATCCTGTGGTATGTCGTACTCCACATGACGTTCGTGGTGTCCGCGGTGTTGATGGGCGTGATGGACCGACTGGCCTTAGCGGGGAATCGCGACCACTAGTCGGTAGCGAGCCAACTCCAGGCGCTTAGCGCTTGTTGCGCTTGACGAGACGACGGCGCTTGCGCACTTGGCGCGGCGTCAGTTCATTGCGCCGGCCAGCGAACGGATTTTCCTCGCCGCGGAACTCCACCTTCACCGGCGTCCCTACCAACTCGTAGGCCTTGCGATACATATTCACCAGATAGCGCCGGTAAGTGTCCGGCACGCTTTCCGTTTGATTGCCGTGAATGATGATGAGCGGCGGATTGCGCCCGCCCTGGTGTGCATACCGAAGCTTAATGCGGCGCCCGCGAATGATGGGCGGCTGGTGCGCCACCATCGCCGACTCGAGCAAACGCGTCAGTTCCTTCGTCGGTAGTTCCTTCATGGCCGACTCGTAAGCAGCATCGATGGAACGCAGCAACTCGCCAACGCCCGTGCCATGACGCGCCGAGATGAAATGCAGCGGCGCGTAGTCCACGAACGGCAACCGCAAAGCGATCTGGTTCTTGATGTGCTCGCGCTGGTCTTGCGCAATGTGGTCCCACTTGTTCACAGCGATGACCAGCGCACGACCACGACTGGCCACGAAGCCGAGCAAGCTGGCGTCTTGGTCGCCCACGGTTTCGCTGGCGTCAAGCACGCCTACTACCACGTGGCATTCTTCAATGGCCTGCAGTGTCTTCACTACGCTGAACTTCTCCACCGCCCCTTCCACGCGCGCCTTGCGGCGCACACCAGCAGTGTCGATCAAGTCGTAGAGGTTGCCATCGCGCTCGAACGGTACGTGGACCGTGTCGCGCGTAGTGCCAGGCTGGTCGAACGCCACCAAGCGTTCTTCACCAAGCCAGCGGTTGATGAGAGTGGACTTGCCGACATTGGGCCGCCCGACCACGCATACGCGCACGCGCTTTTCACGTTCCGCAGGCGCCGCTTCCTCGGCGTCTTCCGGCGGCGCGAGACCCTCGAGCACATGCTCCATGAGGTCGCGGATACCCTGCCCATGGGCCGCAGAGATGGCATACGGCTCGCCGAGGCCGAAGGCATGGAACTCGGCGGTGAACAGGTCGTCGTCGATACCCTCGGCCTTGTTGACGGCCACGAACACGGGCTTTTCGGTACGGCGGAGCAGGTCCACCACCCAGCGGTCCGTGGCGGTGATGCCAGAGCGACCATCCACCACGAAGACGATGCGGTCCGCTTCCTCGATGGCGCGACGGGTTTGTTCCCCCATCGGTAGTTCAATACCGGCCGGGGTTTCCACCAGACCACCAGTATCAATGACGATGCTCGGGCAAGGCCCGAGGCGGCCGTAACCGTATTTGCGGTCACGGGTTAGCCCGGGCAAGTCCGCCACGAGCGCGTCACGGGTTCCCGTGATGACATTGAAAAGCGTGGATTTGCCGACATTAGGCCGGCCCACCAGGGCAACAACGGGGAGCATGGGTATTCCTGGAGGGGACGGCCGTCGGCGCGCTTAGCGCGCCGGACGGGTTCGAAAAGCGGTGACGGTGCCCTTGTCGTCTTGCAACACCACGAGTTTGCCGGTGACCACGGGCGCAAAACGCACTCGGTCTCCAACACTTGCACGGCCAACGAGCGCTCCCGTGCCGGCATCGAGCCAATGCACTGCACCTTCGAAGTCAGCGACCACGACCGTGTCACCGGAGACTGCGGGGGCCGTGACTTGGCGATAGGCCAGCGCGGACTGTTCCCACACGGGGGCACCATCCTTGCGGCGCAGAGCGACCACGGTGCCAGCGGCATTGGTGGCGTAGACGTTGTCCGCGCCGAGTGCTGGGCCACCACTCGCGGAGAAATCGCGGGACCACCACACTTGGCCGCTGTCTAGCGCCAGCATGGCGATACGGCCCTGGAAGCCCGCCACAAAGAGATCCTTGCCATCGACCACGACCGGGCCGTCGATGTCGTTCAAGCGAGCCAGTTCGGTTTTGCCGCTAGGCGGGTTGGCCGAAGCTTCCCAAAGAATGTCGCCCTGCACAGGCGCATAGGCCAGCAACTTGCCATTGTCGTAAGGCACCAGCAGGGCCTCGGCGGTTAGCGTCGGCGGTGCAGAACCGCGCAGCGACAGGCGCGGCACGCCCTGCTCGTCGTTCCAGACGCGCTTGCCGTCAGCGAGCGCCAACGTATAAATACGGCCGTCCACAGCGCGCAAGTGCACGCCGCTTTCCGCAACCGCCGGAGCTGCCAGCACTTCTCCGGGAAGGCGTACCTTCCAGCGCTGCTTGCCCGTCGTGGCATCCAGCGCCACCACATCGCCATCGGCGGTGCCGGCAACCACCAGCCCGGCACCCACGCCAGGACCTGCAGAGAGTTCCAGACGGGTATCAGTGCGCCACAGCGTTTTGCCGGTGGCGGCAGCAATAGCGAGGACATCACCGCCGTGGCCTGCGGCGTAAACGGTTTCACCAGACACAGCCGGCGAAAGGGCTAGACGAAGCACGGGTTCGGCGCCGCCGGTACCTACCGACCAAGCCTTCTGCACGTCCACCGTGGCCGCGAATTTCACCAACTCGGCTGGCGGATCAATGTCCTTGTCTTTCTTGCTGCAGCCAGCCAGAACGCCGAAGGCGAGTACGCCAAGGCCGAGCGCGCGGGCCCAAGGCACCACGCGGTTCATTGCGCACCGCCGATGGCCGCAACGGCTTTGGGAACCGTGCCGCCGGCTTGGTTGAGCTTCAGCTCCACCACTTCGCGGGCGAGGACGCCGTCTTTGTCCTTTGCCAGCGCCTCTTGCCAAGCGGCAGCGGCGCCCTTGGCGTCACCCTTGTCGCCGAGCAGGTCGCCCTTCACTTCAAGGAAACGGGCAGCAAACGCGCCAAGGTCGCCGACTTGCCCGCCTTCCAGCGCAGCATTGACGGTCTTCAGCGCGTCATCCGGCTTGGCCATGGCACGTTGCAAGCGCGCTTTGCGCAGCATGGCGACGGCCTTCATTTCTTCATCGCCCGTACTGCGGATGACATTTTCCACCCGAGCCATGGCACCGAGTAGGTCCCCGGCGTCTACCAGCGCGCGCGCCACCATCAGGTCTGCTTCGTCGGCATAAGGCGTGCGACCGTAGCTGTCGCGGAGTGCATCTGCGGCCTTGGCAGCGCCCATGGAGTCGCCCCCACCCAACTGAGCCGCAATGGCTTCCACCTTCGCCGCTGCCTCGAGGCCCTGATGCGCCTGCGAGGACTGGTAATACTTCCAGCCATACAGACCGCCCACGGCAACCACCACGCCCGCCAACGCATAGGGCCCGTATTCACGGACGCGCTGCTTGAGGGTATCAATCTGTTCTTTTTCCGACAGGTAATCGTCCACGGCCTATCTCCCGCCTTGCGCACCGAGCAATGCCGCCACGCGGGCGGGAACGTCGGCAATGGCGCAGGTTTCCTGCGCGTTTTCCATTCGCAGGTGCTTTACCTGCGCCACACCCCGGTCTGCCTCATCGTCGCCGATGATGACAGCCACCGTGGCACCACTCTTGTCCGCACGCTTGAACTGCGCCTTGAACCCACCACCGCCGAGGCCCGCATGGACCTTCAGGCCGGGATTGGAGTCGCGCAGGCGCTCCGCCACTGCCAAGCCCGCGCGCGAGGCGCGGTCGCCAACCACCACCACGAACACGTCGGGTTCTACCCCCGGCGGGGCGATACCCAGTTCCTGCATGAGCAACACAATACGCTCTTCGCCGAGCGCCCACCCGATGGCCGGGGTGGGCTCGCCGCCGAGCAAGGGAATCAGGCCGTCGTAGCGACCGCCAGAACACACCGCATTCTGGGACCCCAGCGCATCCGTGATCCATTCGAACACGGTGCGTGAATAGTAATCGAGGCCACGCACCAACCGCGGATTCACGGTGAAAGCGATCCCAGCATCCGTCAGCGACTGCTGCAAGCCATCGAAATGCGCGCGGCACTCGCTGGACAGCGAATCCGCGAGCGACGGCGCACCTGCAATGCACTCGGCCAAGGCCGGGTTTTTGCTGTCGAGAATGCGCAACGGGTTGCCATGCAAACGCCGGCGGCTGTCCTCGTCCAGCAGTTCATGGTGCGCCGAGAAATACTCAATGAGCTTTTCACGGTATAGCCGCCGGCTCTCCGGCGTACCGAGGGAGTTCAGTTCCAGGCGTACACGAGAGATGCCCAAGCGCTGCCACAACCGCGCTGAGAGCAGGATGAGCTCCGCGTCGATATCCGGCCCGGCGAAGCCATAGGCTTCAACGTCAATCTGGTGAAACTGGCGGTAACGCCCCTTCTGCGGACGCTCGCCACGGAACATGGGCCCGGCGGTCCACAAACGGTGCCGCTGATTGTGCAACAAGCCATTGGTGATGGCGGCACGCACCAAACTTGCCGTGGCTTCCGGCCGCAGCGTGAGCGAATCGCCGTCGCGGTCCGCGAAGGTGAACATTTCCTTCTCGACGATATCCGTATATTCGCCAATGGCGCGCTTGAACAGTGCTGTCTGCTCGAGCAACGGCAAGCGCACTTCCTGATAGCCGTAAGCGTCGAGCACTTCGCGCGCAGTAGCTTCCAGGAAATGCCACCAAGGCATGTCCGCGGGAAGCACATCGTTCATGCCGCGCAGCGGCTGGATCGTCGGGTTCAAGACTTCATCGCTCCGATAAACGGCGTGGCAGTCAGCGCAGCTGGCCGTCGGCGGTGACAGTGAAACGGACCACGTAGTTGTCACTGTTCTGCTGCGTCGGCACGGGCAGTTCACGCCCACCTAACGACACTTTCGCCTGTCGCGAATCGCCGAGGAGGACCTGCCAAGGGCCTGGGCCGGCGAACCGCAGCACGCCGGCATTGGCCATACCCACGTAGAGACGTCGTCCACCGGGGCCATTCACGTTCACCCAGCACTGACCACTCACTTGCACCAACAGTTCCGTGCGCGCACCCGCAGGAACGGCGGCAGCTACCGGCATAGCCGCGACTGCCGCAGGCGAGGGAGCAGGCGCCGCCAAGTCGGCACCAGCGGCGCCCTCCGTTCCGGCACCCACTACACCATCGGCGGGCGCGGCGGCTGGCGAAGCGACGGCGGCATTCAAATTCTGAGCAGGTGCCGTTTCGGCAAAAGTCGGTTCCATCATTTCCGTGGCAGGCGCTTCCGCTGGGACGGCTTCGGTGGCGCCATCCGCAGTACGACCGAGGCCTCCGAGCCCCACCACCAACCACCACACGAGCGCTATCACAGCCAGCACCGCGCTCAATCCCAACAGCGGCAAACGCCAAGGCGAAACGCGCTTCGGCTTAATACGGGCCATGGTGGGCGGAAGATGCGTGGGCGCCATTGGGCCACGCTGAAGGCCGTCGTAGGCTTCAAGCACCGTGACGGGATCTAGACCCAAATAGGTGGCCGACTTGCGCAAGAAACCACGGGCGAAGACCGGGGCGTGGAACGCCTCGAATTGGTCGTCCTCGAGCGCCGCGAGCAGACGCGGCTCCAGTTGAATGGCCTCGCACAACTGCTGGGCCGACAACCCGCGCGCCTCGCGGGCAGCCTTCAGAAGTTTACCGGGCGTATCACCCTGCGTAGACGCGTGAACGGTTCCCTCAAGGGAATGCTGAGTCTGTGGTTCCATGGAGTTCATCCCTTCTCCGGTGCCTGCGGCTGGGTGACCGCTACGGGTTCACGCGCGTCACGGGCGGCGGCAGATTGCGGAAATTCGCGCGCAAGGCGCTCCCGATAAGTGGCTACTGCCGCGACATCACCCGCCGCAGTCTCGATACGGATACCCAAGGCCAAAGTTTCCGGAGTAGCGGGCGCAGCCGCAAGCAAGCGCTCGAGGAAAGCACGGGCGTTGAACGCATTGCCTTTGGCCAATGAGATTTCCGCCAACGGCAACAAAGCGTCAATGAAGGCGGGCTGCAAAGCCAGCGCGCGGCGCAGATATTGTTCGGCTTCCGCAGTACGCCCTGCGCCCCGGGCGCAAACCCCAGCGTTGGTGAGCGCCACTTCCGGGGTGCGATAAAGCGGGTTGGCAGCGGCCTGCAGGAACATCTTCTCGCCACGCGGCGCCTGGCCGCGACGGCACAGAAACACGGCGTAGTTATTCAAGATTTCCGGATCCTGCGGGGCGAGCTTTACGGCACGCCCGTAGTGATCGTCGGCACGCTCGGGCTGGGCGAGGCGTTCGTAGAGCAAACCAAGCGCGGTATGCACGTTCGGGTCTTTCGGGTTCTGTGCGAAGGCGCGCTCCAGCACTTGCTGCGCGACCGCAAGATTGCCCCGCCGCAAGTACCCCACGCCAAGCTGGACATTCGCCGTGGCAGCCACAAGCGCCGTCTGCGACGCAGACTGCGCGGCAGCAGCAGGCAGGAACGAGAGGCCCGACACGACAGGCAACGCTAGCAAGACAACCCGGAGACGGGACAGGAACGGGTTCATGCTGTGCCGGCCTCCACTGCCACTTGGAAGGTCTTGGTTCCGAGCCGCACCGTGGTGCGGTCTGCCACGCGACCCACCAATTGGCCACAAGCAGCGTCGATATCGTCACCGCGCGTACGGCGGGTGGTGCAGGTGACGCCGTGCGTATTCAGGTATTCACGGAAAGCACTGATGACCGGCGCAGGCGAGCGGCGATACTTCGTGCCCGGGAATGGATTGAAGGGGATGAGGTTTACCTTCGCTTCGCGACCGCGCAGCAACGCGACGAGTTCGCGCGCATGTTCAGGGTGGTCGTTTACGCCATCGAGCATGACGTATTCGAAGGTGATGTTGCGACCGTTCTGCTTTTCCAGATAGTGCCAGCAGGCGGCCAGCAAATCGGCAATTTTGTGCTTGCGATTGATGGGCACAATTTGGTCGCGTAGTGCGTCGTTTGGTGCGTGCAGCGAAACCGCTAGTGCAACGTTGCAGTCTTCGGCTAGGCGCAGCAACTGTGGCACCAGGCCCGAGGTGGACAAGGTGACGCGACGGCGCGAGATGTCGTAGCCGAGGTCGTCCAACAAAATTTGCATGGCTGGCACCACCGCCTTGTAGTTGGCCAGTGGTTCGCCCATGCCCATGAACACGACGTTGGTGACGGCGCGTTCGCCATTCGGCCCGCGACCGAGCAACTGGTTCGCGAGGAACACCTGACCGACGATTTCGCCGGCCTCGAGGTTGCGGTTGAAGCCTTGCTGCGCGGTACTGCAGAACTGGCAATCCAGCGCACAACCCACTTGCGAGGAAATGCACAGCGTGCCGCGACCGGGTTCAGGGATGAACACCATCTCCACGGCTTGCGCGGGCGCATCTTTGCTGGCGGCGCGCACGACCCACTTGCGGGTGCCGTCCGCAGAGGCCTGCTCGAGCAGCACCTCCGGCAGACGGACTTCAGCGACTTCCGCGAGCTTGGCGCGGAAGCCCTTGGCCAAGTCCGTCATCGCGTCGAAATCCGCGATGCCGGCCTTGTAGAGCCATTTCATCAACTGCCGCGCCCGGAAGGGCTTTTCGCCCATTCCGGCCACGAACGCGTCCAACTCGGTGCGTGTCAGCCCGAGTAGGTTCACCTTGGTGGCAGGCGCGTCCATGGTGAAGCCAGCGACGCGCTTCAGCGCGTGCGCGGGCAGAGCTCCGTCTCGCTGAAGAAGAACGAGATTTCGCGAGCAGCGTTCTCGAGGCTGTCGGAGCCGTGCGAGACGTTTTCTTCGATGCTGTCGGCGAGGTCAGCACGGATAGTCCCCGGTGCGGCCTTCTTCGGGTCCGTAGCACCCATGAGGTCACGGTGGACCGCCACGGCGTTTTCGCCTTCGAGCACAGTGATCATCACGGGGCCCGAGGTCATGTAGGCGCAGAGGTCATGGTAGAACGGGCGAGCAGCGTGAACGGCGTAGAAGGCACCGGCCTGCGCGGGCGTGAGGTGGGCCATGCGCGCCGCGACAATCTTCAGGCCGCCCTTTTCGAAGCGGTTGTAGACATCGCCGATGACGTTCTTCTGGACGCCGTCCGGCTTGATGATGGAAATGGTGCGTTCGATAGCCATGCAAACCTCAACGAAAGTGAAGCGGGGTTGGGAATGGAAAACCTAGCCCGCTAGTGTAGCCGCCAAGCCCCAAAACACCAAACAAGTGATTGAAATGAAAAGGAAACAAAAGGCCTGCGGCGAGCACCGGCCAGGCGCATGGGACGCCCCGCGCTACGCCCCACAGGAGGGCTCTGGGGCGGGCCGGGCGGCTAGACGTTGAAGCTCTCGCCGCACCCACACTCCCCTTTCGCCTGGGGGTTGTGGAAGGCAAAAGACTCGTTCAGCCCCTGTTTGCGAAAGTCGACGGTAGTGCCATCGATGAGGGGAAGGCTGGTGGGGTCCACGAACACCTTGACGCCCTCGGCCTCGAACACCGCATCTTCCGGATTCACGGCGTCAGCGTAGTCCACCACCCAAGCCCAGCCGGAGCACCCCGTCTTCTTAATGCCGAGGCGCAGACCCTGGCCATGACCACGGGTGGTCAGAAACGACCGGACCCGATCGGCAGCGGCAGGGGTGAGATGGATGGCCATGGTCAGCAAACTCCTTGCGGGTGGCCGGGCAGCGCGGGGGCACGCAGCACGAGCCTCGCTCAGCCGGCAGTGTAGCGGTTCCTGAGGGCCGTAGCGGCTTCCAGCACCGCCAGCAGGCGCGTCAATTTCTCGGCGGGGGCGTCGACGGCCGCCGCGAAGGAACGCAACGCCGTGGCCGGGTAGGCGGCAGGGGCAGTCCCTCCGGCTTCCTGCCTGGTATGGGGGCCGCGTTGCCGGGAGACAAGTTCCCGTTCGAGCGTTTCGGCCATCACCTCGCAGGCCCCCAACACGTGCGGGCAGCCTTGCGCCACCCAGCGCACCCGCATGCCGCCATGACCATCGCTACCCGCACGGAACGTCACGACAGTCCGGGAAGCGGCATCCGCGGCCGTGCCCTCAGCCCAGGCCGCGGGCCCGCCTTCCAGCGGCGAATCAGCCCAGGCGCGCAATGGCGCAGCCAGCCAGCCCCGCAGACGCCGCGAATGCTGGCCTGCAGGGTCCCGCGAGCGCGGCAGGCCATCGGCGAGCGACACGCGCGTACCCGGGGCCAGCGCCGTGCCCGCCCCCAGCGCACGCAATCGGGTAACCACGCGGGCCAGATGCCGCGCCAACTCGTCCACCTCCACGTCGCGGGTGTTCCAGCCAAAACTCACGCGCAGCGTGGCCTCGGCCCGTGCATCGTCATGCCCGAGCGCGCGCAATACCGCCGAGGGCTCGCGGCCAACGCTGTTGCAGGCCGCACCACTGGCTACTGCAAAAGGCTCCATCGCCAGCAGCAGGCTTTCCCCATCCACGCCGTCGAAGGTAAGGCTGACAATGGCAGCCGTGCGCACGCCATGCGGCGCGTTCTGCTGCCAGCCGGGCAGACCCGCCAAACCCGCCAGCAACTGCTGTTCCCGGGCGGCGTAGCGCGAACTGGCAACTGGCAGGTCGGTAGTAGCAGCGACCGCGGCAGCGGCAAACGCCGCGGCCAGTGCCGCCGATGGCGTACCGGGACGCAGCCCCGCTTCCTGCCCACCACCGAAAGTGAGCGGTTGCAGCACAGGCCGCGGTGAGCGCCGCACATACAACGCCCCGACTCCGAGCGGGCCACCGCACTTGTGGGCCGACAAACTGAGCAAGTCCACGTCGAGCGCAGTGACGTCGAGGGGCACTTTGCCCAGCGCTTGTGCCGCGTCTGTATGCAACAAAACGCCACGGGCATGACAGACAGCAGCGATACCGGCAATGTCCTGCACCACACCGGTTTCATTGTTCACCAGCATGAGTGATACCAGCACCGTGTCGTCCCGCAAGGCCGCAGCGACCCTCTCCGGTGTCACGCGGCCATCCGGTCCGGGGAGCAAAACGTCTGCACCAAAGCCTTCACGCTCGAGCTGTGCGCAGGCATCGAGCACAGCGCGATGTTCCGTCTTGGCGGTGAGCACACGGCCCTTGGTCGGCAGCTTGCTCGCGACAGCCGCGCGCACTGCGCCAAGCACCGCGAGGTTGTCTGCTTCGGTGGCACCGGAAGTGAACACCAACGCCTCCGGTACCGCACCGATACAACTCGCCAGCGCGGCGCGCGCCACCGCCAGTGCATCCGCCGCGAGGCGCCCCGCCACATGCGCCCGAGCGGTGGGGTTGCCGGCCACCACCGTACCCGCCAGCGTGGCAGTGCCATCCAGTTGCTCCAGTAGCGCGGCCCGCGCCTCTGGGCGCAAGGGGCTGGTGGCGGCGTGGTCGAAGTACGGCAGCGCGACCGGCACGCTAGGGGTTCCGATGGCTGCCTCGACGGTCGTCAGAAAACCACGCAGCAGGTTCACTTCTTGCTGATCGGGCACCGCCCGATGCAAGAGCCGCCGTACGCGGCGCGAGATGTGTTCCGGCTTGCCGTGCATCTCGAAGCCCGCACGCTGCATTACGCGGTCGAAGTGGTCGTAAAGATGCTCCACTGTCTCGGCCGCCGGCAGTGGCGCTTCCCGCTCGGGCAACACCGGCTGCGCGCCGTTAGCCATCCGCAGTTCGTAAGCGAGCAGCAACACCGCTTGGGCGAGGTTCAAGGAACTGTAGTCGGGGTTGGTGGGAATTTGCACCAACGCATGACACAGCGCGAGGTGCTCATTGGTTAGCCCGGTGCGTTCCGGACCGAACAACAAAGCCACCGGCGCCAACTGCGCCTCGCCCACCGCGCGCACCGCCGCTTCGCGCGCTGCGAGGATAGGCCAAGGGTATTGGGTGCGCACACGTGCCGTGGTGCCCAACACGAAACCGCAACCGGACAACGCTTCCGGAACGCTATCCACCACGCGCGCCGCTTCGAGCACATCGGCGGCGCTGGAGGCCAAGGCCGTGGCCTCGGGGTGAGGAAACTGCCGCGGCGCCACCAGCCACAAGTCCAGCAAGCCCATGTTCTTCATGGCGCGCGCTACCGCCCCGAGGTTGCCGGGGTGGCTGGCTTCAACCAAGACGATGCGAACCGGGTGGGACATGGCGAGCATTGTAGTCTGCTAAACTGCACTTGCCGGTGCACTGCACCGTGCCCGCTCTTTCACCGCCCTGCCCTGCCACCTCAAGGACTTGCCCATGCATGCCCTGCTCAACATCGCCGTGCGCGCCGCGCGCCGTGCCGGAGACTTCGCCGCCCGCAACATGGGCCGGCTCAACAAGGTGGAAGTGGTGGCCAAGGGCCGCAATGACTTCGTCAGCGACATCGATCGCGCGGCCGAACGCGACATCATCGAAACCATCCGCAAGGCCTACCCGCACCACGCCGTGCTCGGCCAGGAAGGCGGTGCTGCGGCCGGTATCGCGCCGCGCAACCGCTACGAGGCGGAAGACGAGGTGGAGTGGATCATCGATCCGCTCGACGGCACCACCAATTTCCTGCACAGCTTCCCGCAATTCTGTGTCTCCATCGCCGTGAAGGTGCGTGGACGGGTCGAGCATGGGGTCATCTACGACCCCAACCGCCAGGAACTCTTTACCGCTACTCGCGGCGGCGGCGCCGCACTCGACGACCGTCGGTTGCGCGTCAGTCAGCAGAAGACACTCGATACCGCGCTGGTGGGCACGGGCATCCCCTACCGCGCCAATTTGCAGTGGAAAGACGCCTACCTGAAGATGCTGGGTAGCGTCATGGAGCACACCGCCGGCGTGCGCCGTCCTGGCTCCGCCGCGCTGGACCTCGCCTATGTGGCGGCCGGCCGCTTCGATTGCTTCTTCGAGCTGGGTCTGTCGCCTTGGGAGACGGCGGCCGGCATTCTCCTCATCCAGGAAGCGGGCGGCAGTGTCGGTACCTTCACCGGCAAGACCTATGAAGACGGGGGCCACCTCGTGGCCGGTTCGCCGCGCGCCTACACGGCGCTGCTGGAACTGCTCCGCCCCCATCTGCCGGAAGACCTCATCGACTAGAAGATCTCATCGACTAACTGGGAAGCCCTCTACCCCCCCCTGCTACTCGCGCGCAGTCCCTGCTACAGTCAGGCACCGCGCGTGAGGGACGCGCAATTACTTGTGGCCGCTTGCATGGGCCACGTCCGGAACCGGGGGAGACCCAAGAATGAATCTATTCATTACCAAACCAGTGCAGGATGCTGCCGCGGCGGATTCGGGCCTCAAGCGCTCGCTTACCGCCACCCAACTCACCATGCTCGGTATCGGCGCCGTCATCGGCGCGGGCATCTTCGTGCTTTCCGGCCATGCCGCCGCAGAACATGCCGGCCCAGCCATTGTGCTCAGCTTCATCATCGCGGGCATTGCCTGTGCCTTCGCGGGGCTGTGCTACGCCGAGTTTGCGGCCATGTTGCCGGTCTCCGGTAGCGCCTACTCCTACTCCTACGCCACGCTAGGTGAGTTCGTCGCCTGGTTCATTGGCTGGAACCTGGTGCTGGAATACATGTTCGCTGCCTCCACGGTCGCCGTGGGCTGGTCCGGCTACTTGAACAGTTTCCTCGGACACTTCGGCGCTGCCCTGCCGGAAAGTCTGGCCGCTGCTCCACTCAATGTGGTGGATGGTGCCCTCGTGTATACCGGCGGTTTTGTCAACCTGCCCGCTGTGGCCATCATCGCCGCGGTCAGTGGCCTGTGCTACGTCGGCATCACGCAGTCGGCGTTCGTGAATAGCATCATCGTCGCCATCAAGGTAACGGTCATCGTGTTGTTCGTGGCCTTCGCCGCCAGCTACGTGAACCCCGACAACTGGCACCCGTTCATCCCGGAAAACCAGGGCCCCGGCAAGTTCGGCATGGACGGCGTCATCCGTGGCGCCTCCGTGGTGTTCTTCGCCTACATCGGCTTCGATGCGGTCTCCACTGCCGCCGGTGAAGCAAAGAACCCGCAGCGCGATATGCCGATTGGCATCCTCGGCTCGCTGGCCTTCTGTACCGTCATCTACATCATCGTCGCGCTAGTACTGACGGGCCTGCTGCCCTACCCGGAACTGGCCACGCCCAAGCCAGTGGCTACCGCGCTGGAGCACTACCCTGCGCTGGGTTGGCTGAAGCTGCTGGTGGAAGTCGGCGCCATCGCCGGCCTCAGTTCGGTCATCCTGGTCATGCTCATGGGCCAGCCGCGCATCTTCCTCTCGATGTCGAACGACGGCCTGCTGCCGAAGCTCTTCGCTAAGGTGCACCCGAAGTTTCAGACGCCGTACTTGGGTACCATCATCGTCGGTGTTTTCGCCGCGCTGCTGGCTGGCTTCTTGCCCATCGGGCTGCTGGGTGAACTGGTAAGCATGGGCACACTGCTGGCCTTTGCCACGGTGAGCATCGGCGTGCTGGTGCTGCGCCGCACCCGCCCGGATCTCAAGCGTCCGTTCCGCGTAGCTGGCGCCCCGCTGGTGTGCACGCTCGGCGCTGCCTCCTGCCTCTACCTGTTCTGGAAGCCGTTCACGGAACACTGGCACCTGATGACCGGCTGGACTGCCATCGGCATGATCATCTACTTCACCTATGGCTACCGCAACAGCAAGGTGCGGCAAGCCGCGCGCTAAACATCGCGCGCCGAAGCTGGCGGCTACAGTCCGTAGCCGCCAGCCACCGCCAGCCGCTGTCCGGTCACATAAGCGGCGCGGTTGGAAGCCAGAAACACAGCCGCATGGCCAATCTCCTCCGGCTGTCCCCAGCGCTTCAGGGCCAAGCCCTTGCGCACTTCGCGTACCCACTCTTCGCCGAATACGCCTTGCCGGCTGAGTTCGAGGAACATACCGGCCTCGATGACACCAAGCAAAACGGAGTTCGCCCGGATTCCGTGCCGCCCCTCTTCGCGGGCAATGCCAGTGATGAGCGCCTCGATGGCAGCTTTCGGCGCTACCGACATGCCATCGCGTTCGGGCCAAGCCAAGTGCCCTGCGGAACCCAAGTGAACATAGGAACCGCCACCCCAAGCGCGGAAGCGATGCAAGGTGGACTGCATCACGTTGAAGAAGCCGTCGAGGTCCTCGCGAGTAATGGCGTGCCACTGCTCGCGCGTCATCTCTGCCAGCAGCACTTGCGTCGCCAAGGTGCCCGCGCCCACCACCACTGTGTGCAGCCGGCCATGTTCCGCAGCAGCCGCAGTGACTACTGACTCTACGGCAGCGGCATCGCCAATAGACAACTGATGGATACTGGCCCGACGTCCCAGTGCACGGATGGCGTCGGCCACTTCCTGCGCACGCCCCTCGCGGCGTAAATAGGTGAGCGCCACATCGCAACCCACCCTGGCGAATTCCAGCGCCACAGCGCTACCCACCCCGCCACTGCCGCCAATCACCAGCACAGCACCTGACGGGAAAAGCGAATCGCTAGGGGCCAAGCTCGTGGCCAAACTCATCGTAGGACTCATGGTTGGGCTCCTGAATGAGTTTCGGGCCGAGTTTCAGGCTCGGGGTTGGCAGGGGATGCCGCGTTGAACAGGGCGGCGACGGAACGGTCCACCAGTAAGGCCTCGAGAGTTCCACTGGCATAGCTGCAATGCAGCGCCGTGCGGAACTGGGAGCGGCTCGCAGTAATGCGCCATTCCCCTTCCAGCCGACGATACTCATCGTGGTAAGTGACTGCCAGGAACGTCACCGTCTTCGCCTGCGTATTCATATTGCGATAGTCGAGCGACCAGACGCCCGTGGCGTGGTCGTCATCCATGAACGCGAGTTCCGGATTACCGCCATGGTGCAAATCGAGCACAAACGGCTGACAACCCAGTTGGCTGAACACTGCCATGAATTGGTCGCGTGAGGTCAGTTGCCCGAGATGCCCCATATCGATGAGGATTTCGCCGGGTGCGAAACAGCCCGCGGCAAGTTGGGGATCTTGCTGATCGCAGGCATTTAGGTAGCGCGCCTTCAGCGCGCGTATAGCTTCCAGATCCTCGAGGCGCTGGACTCTACGCAGCAAAGCTTCCGACACGGATGGGCTCCCAGAGAGAGAAACCCGATGATGCGCCATGCCGGCCCCGCCTGCCAACCGCAGCGTAGAGTGGCGCCCAGAGCCGCAGTCAGATACTGATGTAGCCACTCATCTCGACAATGCGGTTCGGGGGCAGCTGGAAGGAAGCACCGGCGAATTCCGCGTTCCGGGCCATGATGAGGAAGAGGCGCTTACGCCACATCGCCATGCCACGTTGTTGTTTTTCCGCCTGAATCTGCTCGCGGCCCAGATAATAGGTAACGCGATCGACTTCTATGGAGAGGCCGAGCCGCTCGGCATCCCGCAGCAGCCCGGGAATGGAAATATCTTCTTTGAAACCAATATTGGCATTCACACGCCAGAGGCCTGGCATGACCGGGATAACCGTGATTCTCTTGCCCTGAGATACCGTGGGGACGCGAGCGGTAGTGACCGAAACAATGATGGTGTTCTCGTGCAATACACCATTGAAGCGCAGGTTACGTAGCAAGGTACGCGGAATACCTTCCCGCTGGCTGGTGAGGAACACCGCCGTACCCGGCACCCGTAACGGCGGATTACGCTCCAACCCCGCCAAGAACGACGACACCGGACTTTCCTGACGATGCAATTGGTGGGTGACGGCAGCGCGCCCGTTCTGCCAAGTGAACATCACCATCATCACCAGTCCACCGAACGCCAGCGGGAACCAGCCACCCGCCGGAATCTTCTCGGCGTTCGCCACAAAAAACAACAAGTCGATGAGCGTTAGTGGGACCAGCAGGGATAACATCCAGCCTGCAGGAGCCGGCGCGCCAGGGGCACCTTCTGGCCGCGCTGATGCCTCGGCCTGACGCGCCCGCAGCAACACCACCAACAGCAATGTTTCGATGACCATGGTGCTGGAGACGGCTATGCCGTACGCATTGGCCAGCGCCTCCGAGGAGCGGAAAACCAGCACAATGCCGATGGCGGCCGCGCAAAGCACGGCATTCACTACCGGCAGGTAGACTTGGCCAACGGCACTCTCGGACGTCTGCATGGTTTTCATGCGCGGCAACAAGCCCAGTTGTTGGGCCTGCTGCGCAATGGAAAACACCCCGGAGATGATCGACTGCGAGGCGATCACCGAGGCCGCGGAGGCAAGTATGACCAATGGCACCAGCGCGTTCTGCGGCACCATGAGATAAAACGGATTGCGCAGTGCCTCAGGGTTTTCCAGTAGCAGGGCGCCCTGTCCGAAATAGCACAGCAGCAGCCCCGGCCAAACCACCGACAACCAGGCGAATTGGATGGGCCGGCGGCCAAAATGTCCAAGGTCGGCATACAGCGCCTCGCCACCGGTCACAGCAAGAAAGGCACCAGCGATGACCGCCAACGACACAGCGCCATGGCCAAGCAAGAAAGAAACCGCGTACATCGGGTTGACGGCCTGCAACACGGACATGTTCGCACCGATGTTCCACAGCCCCATAACGCCCAGGGTGACAAACCACAACAACATGACAGGACCGAACCAGACGCCGATTTTTCCGGTGCCATGTTTCTGCACGGTAAACAACACGAGCAGGATGAGAACGGTAATGGGAACCACCCACTCGCTGAAAGCCGGGGAGGCAAGCTTGAGACCTTCCACCGCCGAAAGCACAGTCACGGCAGGCGTCAGTGCACCGTCACCGAAAAACAACGCCGTGCCAGCCACCCCCATGACGATGATGACCTTCATCGGCAATTCGGAGCGGTGCTGAGTAAGCAGGGCCATCAGGGCGAGTACGCCGCCCTCCCCCTTGTTGTCGTTGCGGAGCACGATCAGCACGTACTTCAGCGACACCGTCAGGGCGATGGTCCAGAAAATGAGCGACAACACGCCGAGAATTGCTTCCGGCCCCGGGAGGGTTTCTCCGCCGGCCATGAGACAGGCGCGCAGTGCATAGAGCGGGCTGGTACCGATATCACCGAACACCACCCCAAGCGCGGCAAGCGCCAGCTTGGGCATAGGTTCACGGGATTGTTGCGAGTCCATGTTATCTCCGCGGCCCAGGCCGCCAGAAGTAAAAGCGCTACAGCCGCAGGTTGCCGCGCTTCAGATACGACGTTTGATGATCAGTTTGTCGATACGCGGGCCGTCCATGTCGACGACCTCCACTTCAATGTTGCGCCAGGTGAGCCTGTCGCCGGCGCGAGGAATACGTCCCAAACGGTGCAGCACGAAGCCGGCTGTGGTGTGGTAGTCGTCGCCGGCGAGTTCCGGCATGTCGAGTGCGGCGGCCAGTTCGCGTGCCGGCAAATGACCGTCCACCAGCCAACTGCCATCGTCACGCACCACCATCTCCGCCCGCTCACGGCTGCCGATATCGGGCATACCGCCTGCGATGGCACGCAGGATATCGACGGGCGTCACGATGCCGCGCACATCGCCATATTCGTCAGTGACGACGACGAGGTGGACCGGCGCGCGTTGAAAAGCATCCAGCAGACGTAGCACCGAGACCGTCTCGGGCACCATCAAAGGCTGGGCGATATCCTTGTTCTCATCCACACCGCCGCGGCGCGCCGCCTCACCGAGATCGGCCAGCGTGATAACGCCCACGGGTTCATCGAGCGAGCCCCGTGCCACCAGAAAACGGGCATGACCACTGGCGCGCGCTTCCTGCCAGAGTTTCTCGATGGGTTCATCTAAGTCTAGCCAGATGACATCTGGCCGCGGCACCATGATGGATTCAACGCTGGAGTCCGCCACGGCCAAAACACCTTCCACCAGGCGTTGCTCAGCAGCATGGAATACTCCTTGACGCGCGCCCTCGGCCAACAAGGCCCGCAGTTCGTCGTCGGTGACGGAATCGTTGGGCGCCGCATTCCCCGGGAGAAAACGCACTACCAAATCCGTACTCTTGCGGAGCAGCCACACCAACGGGGCGGCCATCCGGGCGAACCCGGCCATGAACGGCGCCGTCAGGATGGCGAGGCGCTCGGCGTTGGACAAGGCTATTCGCTTCGGCACCAATTCGCCCAGCACCAGCGACAAGTAGGACACCGGCAGGACCACGAGGCCGGCTGCCAGTTGCTCGGCATAGGGGGCAAGCGACGGGGTCTTGGCGAGATGGATAGCGAGGTCGTCGGCGAAAGCTGCGCCAGAGTACAGGCCCGTCAGGATGGCCGTCAGCGTAATGCCCGCTTGGCAGGCCGACAGCAACAAGGTGGTGTCCTGCTGCAGGCTGATGGCCACGCGCGCGCGCAAATTGCCACGCTTCGCCATGGCTTCCAAACGCGAACGCTTGGCGGAGACCAAGGCCAACTCCGAGAGAGCGAAGAAGGCATTAATGACCAGCAGCAACGCGAGGACGAGGAATTCTTTCATGCAGGCGGCAGGGTGAATGGACGGCGAAGACGCCGTATCACCCTTCCTTTGGCATCTCCGGGCCGTGCAGGTCGACCGGGCGCGAGGACCTAGCGCGCATCCGGATATTGATCATCTCGACCACAAAGGAGAAGGCCATGGCGAAGTAGAGGTAGCCCTTCGGCAGATGCACCTCGAAGCCTTCCGCGATGAGTGCCACGCCCACGAGGATGAGGAAGGCGAGCGCGAGAATCTTCACGGTGGGATGGCGGTCGATGAAATCGCTGATGGGACGCGCCATGAACATCATGACGAGAACGGCCACCATGATAGCGGCGACCATAACCGACAAGTGTTTCGCCAAACCGACTGCCGTAAACACCGAATCGAGGGAGAACACGATGTCGACGATGGCGATCTGAATGACCACCCAAAAGATGGCGCCTGCAGCACGAATCGACGAAGGGCCTTGGGCAGGCCCTTCGAGGCTCGCGTCAATTTCCATGACACTCTTCACCAGCAGGAACAAACCACCACCCGCGAGGATGAGATCGCGCCCGGAAATACCCTGCCCGGACAACTGCGCGGGCAAAGTAAAGATGTTCGCCGTTAAGGACATGAGCCAGGTGATGCTGAACAGCAACCCGATACGCGTGACCATCGCCAAACCCAAACCCATGATACGGGCGCGGTGCTGCTGTTCCGGTGGCAACTTTGCCACCAGGATGGACAGGAAGATGATGTTGTCGATGCCCAGGACGATTTCGAGCACGGCCAGCGTGACGAAACTCAACCAAACTTGTGGATCAGAAAGTAATTCCATGGCTGTTTAGGGCAGGTCGTCGACGGCCTGCTTCTTCTCCGATTGCAAGAGATCTTCCTGAGTAAGACCCAGGTCCAAAGATATACCGGCGGCCACAAAAATGGACGAATACGTACCCACCACGATGCCGACGATCAGGGCTGTCGAAAACCCACGGAGTGTCTCGCCGCCCAGCACAAACAGGGCAATGACCGTGAGCAGCGTCGTGCCCGAGGTGATGACCGTACGCGACAGCGTCTCGTTGATGGCAACGTCCATGATCGCTTGCGGCGTGGTCTTGCGCATCGACAGGAACCGCTCGCGCACACGGTCGAAGACCACCACCGTGTCGTTAAGCGAATAACCGATGACAGCCAGGATGGCGGCAAGTACGGAAAGATCGAACGTCATGCCCGTAGCCGCGAAGACGCCGAGCACCACAATGGGGTCGTGCAGGGCTGCCAGCACGGCGCCTACCCCGAACTTCCATTCGAAGCGCATCCAAACGTAGAGCATGATGAGCACGAGCGTGATGGCCAGCGCCTGCAGGCCCTTGCTCAAGAGTTCCTCACCGACCTGCGCACCAACGACTTCGTTCCGACGCAACTCGGCACCACTATCGACTGCCTTGACGGCAGCAGTGACGCGGTTGGTGATGTCTTCGGCTTTCTGGCCATTCGGAACGGGCGGCAAGCGCACCAGCACGTCGCGGTCCGTGCCGAAACTCTGCACAGCCACTTCCGGGAAGCCAGCGCGGTGCAGGGACTGCCGCGTCGCTTCCAAGTCGGCCGAGCGGGAATAGTTGTACTCCACGACCACGCCGCCGGTGAAGTCGATACCGAGGTTCAGGCCGTGCATCCAAGTGAAGACGATGGACCCCACGACGAGCACCGAGGACAGACCGTACCAAACCTTGCGCTGTCCCATGAAAGGGAACTGCGTGACTTTCTTGAAAAATTCCATTGCCTTGCTCCCGGCTCAGATCGGCAGGCTGGTAAGGTGCTTGCGCCGACCCCACACCAACTCGATGAGAGCGCGGCTACCCGTAAGCGCCGTGAACATCGAAGTGACGATACCGAGGCACAGCACCACCGCAAAGCCCTTGACGGGACCCGAACCGAACACGAACAGCACCACACCAGCGATGAGCGTAGTGATGTTGCCGTCGAAGATGGAGCTAAAGGCACCATCGAAGCCCGCATTGATGGCCGCCCGTGGCGACATGCCAAGGCGCAGTTCCTCGCGAATGCGTTCGTAGATGAGGATGTTGGCGTCCACCGCCATGCCCACCGTCAGCACCATGCCGGCGATACCCGGCAGCGACAGCGCAGCACGGGTGAGGGTGAGCAAGGCCGCGAGCAGCACGACATTGGCCAGCAGCACCGAACAGCCTACGAGCCCGAAGCCGCGGTAGTAGAAGGCCATGAATACGAACACCACACCGAGGCCGACTTCGAGGGCAAAGACGCCACGATCGATGTTGTCCTGGCCGAGGCTCGGGCCCACCAACTTCTGCTCCACGATGAAGATGGGCGCAGCGAGCGCACCGGCACGCAGCAGTTTGGCCAGTTCCTGGCCTTCCTGCAGGCTGATGCCCGTGATCTCGAACTGGTTGGAGAACACGCCGCGGATGGTGGCCAACGAGATGACCTCTTCCTTGACGCGGTCCACGGCCACCTTCTGGCCACCTTGATCCTCGAGGACGCGTTCACGCTCGATGAACACCACGGCCATGGGCTTGCCGAGGTTTTCGCGGGTGGTGCGCAGCATTTCCTCACCACCGCGGCTGTCGAGCTTCACGGAAACGGCCGGCTCGCCGTTCTGCATGGACGAACTGGCGTCCGCCAACTGGTCGCCAGTCAGGATGAGTTCGCGCTTGAGCAGCACCGGCTGGCCGCTGCGATCGTTATAAAGCTTGGTGCCGATGGGCGCACGACCCGAGCGCTTTGCTTCGATGGGGCTGTTGATGGTGTCGCCGAGCCGAAACTCGAGGGTGGCGACCTTGCCGAGAATACGAATAACCTCGGAAGCATCCTGCACGCCAGGCAACTGCACCGCAATGCGGCTCTGACCCTGCCGCTGCACCACCGCCTCGGAGACGCCGAGGCTGTTCACGCGATTGTTCAGGGAAGTGATGTTCTGCTGGATGGCGAAGTCTTGGCGGGCCTTGATTTGCGCTGGCGTCAGCAACGCCGTTAGCGTCGCCTCGGGCGCACCGCCCGCAGCCGGCGTTACCATGGTATCCACCCACACCAAGTCGGGGTCCATGGCCTGCACCGCCTTGCGACCCTCCGGAAGACTGCCCGCGTCACGCAGGACCACCGTCACACCACGACGGGCGGCCTCGCCGGTTCCTTCGTTGATGGACTCTACCGACAGGTAGGGGAGTTCCTTCCCACGCAACGCCGTACGCGCATCGCGCTCGTAGCGCGCCAGCACTTGTGTTACCGCACCATCGACGTCCACTTCGTAGACGAGGTAGATGCCGCCGCGCAGGTCAAGGCCGAGCGGCATGGCGCGAAGGCCCAGCCCACGCAGCCACGCCGGCATGCGCGAAGCGAAAGTGGTGGCGATGGCGAACTGGTTCGGGTAGGCGGCTTCCACGGCCGCCTTGGCCCGCAACTGCGACGGCACATCGTTCAAGCGGATCAGTAGGCGCCCGCTTTCTACATAGCCCGCTTCGGGGGTTACCCCGGCCTGGGCAAGCAGTGCGGTGTATTCCGCAACGCTGGCTTCGGTGAAGGCGGCACGGTCCTTGCGGGACAACTGCAGGGCCGGCGCCTCACCATAGACGTTGGGCAGGGCAACTAGCGTGCCCAGCAGCAACACCACCACCACGAGGATGGACTTCCAGCGCGGGAACACGCTCATTCGTTCAGCCCTTCAGGCTGCCCTTCGGCAGCACCTGCGTCACCTGGAAGCGCTGCACCTTCACGTGCACATCCTTCGCGATTTCCAGCGTAATGAAGGTTTCACCTGCCTCGGTGACCTTGCCAGCCAGACCACCGGCGGTGATGACTTCGTCGCCACCCTGGAGTTTGGCAACCATCTCGCGGTGCTCCTTGGCTTTCTTCGCCTGCGGGCGGATGAGCAAGAAGTAGAACACGACGAAGATGAGGACCAACGGCGCGAAAGACATGAGGGCCGAAGGTTGGCTAGCAGCACCGGCAGCCTGGGCGTGGGCAGTCGAAATGAAGAAGTCCATGGTTTTCCCGAGAGGTGTGGGTAACAAGAGGCAGCGATTATGCCATAGCGCCTCGTGGCGGCAGGCCACGAGCGAATTCAGTGAGCGTGCCGGCTTCAATGGCCGCCCGGATACCCCGCATCAGGCGCTGGTAGTAGGCCAGGTTGTGCAGCGTATTCAGGCGGCTGCCCAGAATCTCCCCGCACTTGTCCAGGTGCCGCAGGTAGGCCCGGGAGTAGTTCCGACAGGTATAGCAGTCGCACCCCTCCTCGACCGGGTTCGGGTCCTTTTCGTGCCGGGCGTTGCGGATATTCACGACCCCCTGCGCCGTGAACAGGTGGCCATTCCGCGCATGGCGGGTAGGAATGACACAGTCGAACATATCAATGCCACACGCCACCGCGCCGACAATGTCGTCCGGGAAACCCACGCCCATGAGGTAGCGAGGCTTGTCCGGCGGCAACAGCGGCAGGGTGTGGGCCAACATCCGTTCGCGGTCTGCGATTGGTTCGCCCACGGCCAGGCCACCGACGGCGTACCCGGGGAACCCGATATTCAGCAGCCCCTCGACCGAAGCGGTGCGCAGTGGCTCATACATGCCACCCTGGACGATGCCGAACAGGCTACCCGGGGGTGGTTCGCGGTAGTAGGCCGCATGGCTACGCGCAGACCAACGCAAGGACAGTTCCATGCTCTTGCGCGCCTCCGCCTCCGTGGCCGGGTAAGGCGTGCATTCGTCGAACACCATGGCGATGTCACTGCCGAGGTCCCGTTGCACTTGCATGGAGGTTTCCGGGTCCAGAAACACCTCGCGACCGTCCACGGGCGAGCGAAACTTCACGCCCTGCTCAGTCAGTTTGCGCAGCTTGGCGAGGCTGAACACCTGAAAGCCGCCAGAGTCGGTGAGGATGGGGCCTTCCCAGTGCATGAAGCGGTGCAGGTCACCATGCGCCTTCACCACTTCCGTACCTGGCCGCAGCCATAAGTGGAAGGTGTTGCCGAGGATGATTTCGGCGCCGATGGACCGGAGCTCTTCCGGGGTCATCGTCTTCACGGTGCCATAGGTACCCACGGGCATGAACGCCGGGGTTTCCACCGTGCCCCGCAGAAAGTGCAGACGGCCACGCCGCGCGGCGCCATCGCTGGCAAGAAACTCGTAACGAACCGTGGGGTCGCTCATGGCTGTTTGCTCATGGCAGACGTGCCGCCACGGGGCTGGGGGTCAAAAACATGGCGTCACCATAGCTGAAGAAACGGTAGCGCGCCGCTACGGCGTGGGCGTAGGTGGCCAGTACGGCCTCGCGTCCGCAGTAGGCACTCACCAGCATCAGCAGCGTGGATTCGGACAGGTGGAAATTCGTCACCATCGCATCCACCACCCGGAACCGATAACCCGGGTAGATGAACAGGCGCGTCTCGCCCTCAAACGGGGCCAGCGTACCGTTGGTGGCCGCGGTCTCGAGACTGCGCACCGCCGTGGTGCCCACCGCCACCACCCGCCCCCCTGCGGCGCGGGTCGCCGCAACGGCAGCCACGGTTTCCGGCGGCACACGCAGCCATTCGGCATGCATTACATGGTCCGCGAGGCGGTCGGCCCGCACTGGCTGAAAGGTGCCGGCCCCCACGTGCAGGGTGACACGGGCCTGCTGAATGCCGCGCTCGGCCAATCGCGCGAGCAGGGGAGTATCGAAGTGCAGACCCGCGGTAGGGGCCGCCACGGCACCCGCCTCGCGGGCAAAGACGGTTTGGTAGCGCTCGCGGTCAGCCGCAGCGTCGCTACCCGTAATGTAAGGCGGCAACGGCATTTCACCGTAGGCGTCCAGATAAGCGGCCACCGGCCTATCGAACCGCAAAGCCGTGAGGTCCCCTTCGCGACCAGTCACCTCCGCAACGGCGCCGCCGGGCAGTTCGATGCGCATGCCTTCGCGTGTGCCTTTGCTGGACCTGACATGCGCCAGCAATGTGTCGGGCGCGGTCAGGCGCTCCACCAGCACCTCGACCGCGCCGCCGGTGCTCTTGCGACCGTGCAAGCGCGCCGGAATGACGCGGGTGTCGTTCAACACCAGCAGGTCGCCGGGCTGCAGCAAACGCTCGATGTCAGGGAACTGCAGGTCTTCCCATTGCCCATTAGCGCCTTCAAGGCGCAGCAAACGGCTACCAGTGCGCTCGGTAGCCGGCCGCTGAGCAATCAGCTCTTCGGGCAGGTGGTAGCTGAAATCCTCGCGACGCAGATCGGTCATGGTGCAGGGGGCGACTCTACCTGCACGCGAATCTTGCGCTTCATCGGGCCGCCCTCGTTAGCCGGCAGGACCGCCTCGAGCGATACCGACTTGCGGTCACGCAGGACGTCCAATTTCACAGTCTCGCCGGGCGCGTAACTGCCCAGAATGCGCATGGCATGCTGTTCATCGGCCGGGGCACGCCCACCGATAGCGCGCAGCACGTCGCCATCCTGCAACTTCAAGGCGCCGTTGGCATGCACCACGAGTACGCCCTTCTCGGTGCCGAAATAGCGACCCAACGCCGGGGTGAGCGTCGCCAGTTCCAGATCAGCCAGTGGTCCTAGGCCCTGCGGCCCGCGGCCTTCAGCGCCGCCGTCTTCACGGATGATCATGACCCGGGCTTCACGCTGCTGACTGACGACCGCGAAGTTGCGTGGTTTGCCGTCGCGAAGCGACTCGATTTTCACCGAGTCCCCCGGCTTGACCTCCGCCATGGCGGCAATAACCTCGGCCGAGGTCGCCACCTTGCGCCCATTCACGGTCAGCAGGCGATCGCCAGGCTGCACGCCTGCTAGCGCCGCGCCGCCGCCCGGGGTTACGGCTTCGACAGCAACCCCCGATGCCGCGCCAGCGCCTTCACTCGGTGCCAACATGACGCCAAGCGTGGCGCGAGAACCCATGTTCATACCCGGGGGCATTCCCGGGGGCATGCCTTCCAACATTTCGGCGGCTTCAACGATAACCATATCCTGTGGTGCGCCCTGGCCATCGCGCGGCATGCGGAGGATGCGGATTTCACGCTCCATGGCGGAAGCGGGGGGCGGCGGCGGCGGTGCCGCCATGGCCGGCACAGTCACTAGGACCAAAACGCCAGCGCCAAGCACCAACTCGAATATTCCAAAACGCTTCATTTTGCCGTCTCCACTGTTGGTGTAAGTTCGCCTTCCCATTTCGCCACCACGGCCGCAGCGATGGAATTGCCGATAACGTTCGTGGCGCTGCGACCCATGTCCAAAAAATGATCCACGGCGAGGACGAGCAATAGTCCCGACTCCGGGATATGAAAATACGAGAGCGTCGCCGCGATGACCACCAGCGAAGCCCGCGGCACACCAGCCATGCCCTTGCTGGTGACCATGAGCAGCAGCAGCATGGTGATCTGCTGCGCGACCGTGAGCTCGATGCCATACGCCTGCGCAATGAACAGCGTGGCGAAAGTGCAGTACATCATCGAGCCGTCGAGATTGAACGAATACCCCAGCGGCAACACGAAGCTGCCAATGCGCTTCGAAACACCGAAACGGATGAGCTGATCGAGCGTCTTCGGGTACGCGGCTTCGGAACTCGCGGTGGAGAAGGCCAACAGCGTCGGTTCACGAACGGCCGCCACTAATCGCAGCACGGCAGGCCCTAGGAACACCAAACCCGCGAAAATCAGCATCACCCACAGCAAGCTGAGTGACAAATAGAAGCCGCCGATGAACTTGCCGTACGTGAGCAGGATGTCGAGGCCCTTGGTGGCCACGGTGGCGGACAGCGCCGCGAACACCGCGACAGGCGCGAAGAGCATGACGTAACCGGTGACCTTGAGCATGATCTGCGCCAATGCATCGACGCCCGCGAGCACGGGACGCGCTGCCTGCCCGACTGCTGCTATGGCGCTGCCGAAGAACACCGAGAACACCACGATTTGTAGAATTTCGTTGGTCGCCATGGCCTCCACGAAAGACTTCGGCACGAGGTGCGTCACGAAATCCTTCAAGTTCAGCGCCGTCGGCTGCACTCCCGCCTGTGCAGTGGCTTCCGGCAAGGGGAGCCCCAGTGCCACGCCGGGCTGGAGCACAGTCACCATCACCAGTCCCAGCAGCAACGACACCAACGAGGCGCCGATGAACCAGCCCATCGTCTTGGCGCCCACCCGCCCGACGGCGCCCGTATCGCCCATGTGCGCAATACCCGCCACCAGCGTGGCAAACACCAGCGGCGCGATGATCATCTTGATGAGACGCAGGAAGAGGTCGGTCACCAGCGTCAGGTAACCGGCCACGGGCGCCGGGTCCGCCAAGGTAACGTGGAGCGTCTGCCCCAGCACCACCCCGAGCACCATCGCCAGCAGGATGTAGAGCGTGAACCTTTGAGACATGGCAAGTTTCTCCGCAAGAGTGGGCGCTATGGTAGCCTCACTCGCGGCAAAACAGGGACAGTTCGTGCCGAACTAGACTGCCTATGTCGCAGGGGAAGGACATGAAGACGAACGACAATACCCACGAAGTCTCGCCAGCGCGCATGCGTCTCGTGGTGACCGCTTCCTCCGCCGGCACCACTTTCGAGTGGTACGACTTTTTCCTCGGCGTACCTCTGGCCGGCCTTATCGCCAAGCTCTTTTTCGCCGGTCTTGGCGACACCATGGGCTACCTGTTCGCCCTGCTCAGCTTTGCCGCCGGGTTTGCGTTTCGGCCGCTTGGTGCCATCGTCTTCGGTCGCATGGGCGACCGCTTAGGCCGCAAGGCCACGTTCCTGATTACCACCAGCCTGATGGGTGGCGCCACGCTAGCGATTGGTCTGCTGCCGACCGTCGAGAGCGTCGGCCTCCTCGCACCCGTGCTGTTCGTGTTTTTACGCATCCTTCAGGGGATGGCGCTGGGCGGTGAATGGGGCGGGGCCGCCATCTATATCGCTGAGCACGCCCGGCATGCCAAGCGCGGCTACCTCACCAGCTTCATCGGCCCCGCGGCCAGCATCGGGCTCGCCGCAGCCATGTTGGTAACGCTGGCGGTGCGTACGCTCACCGGGGAAGAGGCCTTTGCTGCTTGGGGTTGGCGCATCCCGTTCCTGCTGTCCGGCTTCCTGCTGGCGGCTTCCCTGTGGATTCGTCTGAAACTCCACGAAAGCCCGGTCTTCGAATCCCTGCGCAAGGCCAACACGCGCTCCATCTCTCCGGTCCGGGAGTCCTTCGGTCAGTGGCGTCATTTAAAGCTCGCTGTGCTGGCGCTGTTCTCCATGATGATTGCGCAAGGTGCCATCTGGTTCACCACGTTTTTCTATTCGCAATCCTTCCTGGAACGCATCCTGAAGGTGCCACCCCGCGAGACCGACCTCATCCTGCTGATTGCACTCGCGGTGTCCATCCCGCTGTATGTGTTTTTCGGCAAGCTGTCGGACCATATCGGACGCAAGCCAGTCATGCTCTTCGGCATTGTTCTGGCGGCGGTAGCTATCTTCCCGGTGTTCTCCGGTCTGCGTGAAGCGGCACACCCGGTGCTGGCGCATGCCGTGGCGACGCAACCCGTCGTCGTGCAAGCCGATGCGGCTCGCTGCACTACCCAGTTCGACCCGGTGGCCGCGGCCAAAGCCGTGACCCAGTGCGACCGCGTACGCGAAGTGCTGGCGAAGCGCGGTGTGCCCTACCAATTGGCCGCCCCCGCGCCGGGTAACACGGATATCGTGGTGATGGTGGGCACCACGGCCACGGCGATAGACGCCAACGCCACGCCAGAGGCCGTGAAGACGCGAATGACGGCGGCGCTTGCCAACGGCGGTTATCCGGAATCCGCCGATCCCCAGAAAATCGACTTCCCGCGGGCCATCGGCTTGCTGCTCATTTTGGTGGTAGCGGCAACCGCGCTATACGGCCCGCAGGCGGCCTGCTTGGTGGAGTTGTTCCCGGCACATATTCGCTACACAGCGCTGTCCTTGCCGTACCACATCGGCACCGGCTGGGTGGGCGGCTTCCTGCCTGCCACGGCCTATGCGCTAACGCTGGCCAATGGCGACAGCCTGTTCGGCCTCTGGTACCCGGTCACCTTCGCCACGGTGGCCGCCGTGGTCATGCTGCTGTTCCTGCCGGAAACGCGCCACCGCAGCATTCATTAGGAAACAGGCAATGGGGCGCGTGCTGTGCTAGCATGCGCCCCCTCATCCGTGCCGGGATGGCGGAACTGGTAGACGCACCGGACTCAAAATCCGGCGCCGTGAAAAGCGTGTGGGTTCGATTCCCACTCCCGGCACCACCCCTTCCCCTTCGAGGCTGCCTTGAAGTTTTGCAGCGAGTGCGCGCAGCCGGTTGAGGTTCGCATCCCACCCGGGGACGCATTGCCGCGCTACGTCTGCACTGTCTGCAGCGTCGTTCACTACGAAAACCCGAAGCTCATTCTGGGCTGCGTGCCGGAGCACGAGGGCCGTTTGCTCCTTTGCAAGCGGGCCATCGAGCCACGCCTTGGCTTCTGGACCTTCCCCGCCGGGTTCATGGAAAACGGCGAAACGCTACAACAAGCCGCAGCCCGTGAATGCCGCGAGGAAGCCAACGCCGAAGTGGTGGTGGGTTCTCTGCTGAGTGTGGTGCACGTGCTGCACGCCCACCAAGTGCACGTGAACTTCCGCGCCACGCTTGCCAACCTGGAATTCGGGGTGGGCAGCGAAAGTCTGCAAACGCTGCTGGTAGCCCCCGCGGATATTCCTTGGGGCCAACTGGCGTTTCCGAGCGTGGACTTCACCTTGCGCCACTGGCTGCAGGACCGCACTGCGGGCGTGGAAAACCACCACTACACCACCTTCGACCGCCGCACGGCCCTGCCTGCGGCTATGGCAAAATAACCAGCGCGATGGCGTGCCCGCTGCGGGCACCACCGCCTCAGACTTATCTCCGGAGTTGCCCAGATGGCGTTCGTCGTCACCGAAAACTGCATCAAGTGCAAGTACATGGACTGCGTGGAAGTCTGCCCTGTGGACTGTTTCCACGAAGGCCCGAACTTCCTCACCATCGACCCGGACGAGTGCATCGACTGCACTTTGTGCGAACCCGAATGCCCGGCCGAAGCCATTGTCTCGGAAGAAGACCTGCCCGCAGGGCAAGCGCACATGAAGGCACTGAATGCCGAACTGGCCCGCCTGTGGCCAGTGATTACGGAAAAGAAGCCCGCCCCCGCCGACGCGGATGAGTGGAAGGGCAAGCCGAACAAGTTGAAATTGCTGGAGCGCTAGCCGCCCTTTTGCAACTGCGCCAGAATATCTTCCGGCGAACCATTGCGAATGTTCATGCCGTCTTTCGTGTAAAGCGCCGGCGTGCCTTCCAGCCCCACGGCAGCGCCTAGTTCGTACTGCGCCTTCACCGGGCTGTTCTTGCAGGTACCCGCAGCCACTGTCGCGCCCGTCTTGGCGTTGGTCAGCGCCTGCTGCCGGTTGGTAGAACACCACACGGACTCCACCTTGCGCGCGCTTTCCGTGCCCAGCCCGGTCCGCGGGAAGGCCAGATAACGAAGGCTGATCCCCATGCCATTCAGTTCAGCCATGTGGCCATGCAACCGCCGGCAATAGCCGCAGTCCACATCCGTGAACACATACAGTTCATATTTCGGCTTCGGCGCTAGGAAGGGGATGGTGTCTTCATCGCGCACAGCGGCCAGCAGGCTCTTGCGAATCCCTGCCTTGCGTACGTCCGTCAGGTTATTGCGGCTGGCCAGTTCGAACAGCTCTCCCGAGAGCATGTAGTTGCCGTCGGCAGACACATACAACACTTCCGTGCCTTCGCTCACTTCAAAGAGGCCGGGAATTGGCGTGTCGCGGACGTTCGCAGGTTGAGCGCCAAAACGCTTGGCAATTTCGGCACGGGAAACGGGTGCTGCCGGCGGGGCTGAGACCCTCTTAGCAGGTGCAGAAGCGGCAAGCACGCCCGCTTCGCCAGTGACTGCGGTGTCGTCACCCACGGTAGCGAACGCCATGGCGGCAAAAGCCACCGCGGCGAGAGACACGGCTGCCACGGTACGGAAGCGACTGGAAAACAGCATGGAAGTCCTTCGGTGAGCGAGCCGGCAAGGCACACAACCAAGCCAGGCCGGGGCGAACCAGCGCTGCTAGTTTAACCGTCAATCACCCACGCGGGTGATGCTGACCGTGGACGTCCTTCAGGCGGCGGCGCGCCACATGGGTATAAATCTGGGTGGTGGACAAGTCGCTGTGGCCCAGCAGCATCTGCACCACGCGCAAGTCGGCGCCGTGATTCAGCAAGTGAGTGGCAAAAGCATGGCGCAGCGTATGCGGCGACAGTTCCATTTCCACGCCGGCCTTCAACGCATAGCGCTTGATGATGTGCCAGAACGCCTGACGTGTCATGCGGTCCCCACGACGGGTGGGGAAGAGGTAATCGGTAGTGCGATCGAGCAAAATTTCCGCGCGCGGTGCCCGCAGGAACTCCACCAGCCAGTGCACCGCTTCGTCGCCGAGCGGGATGAGTCGTTCGCGGTTGCCCTTGCCAACGATACGCAGGACGCCCTGCGGCACATTCACTTGCGAATGTTTGAGGCTGACGAGTTCGGAAACACGCAGACCGGTGGCATAGAGCACCTCCAGCATGGTGCGGTCCCGGTGGCCAAGGGGTTCGGCGGTTTCCGGTGCTCCAAGCAGCGCTTCGACTTGCGTCTCCGCCATGGTTTTGGGCAACGAACGGCCGATTTTCGGGGTGGAAATCTGGAGGGTTGGGTCTTCGGCGAGGGCACCTTCGCGCACCAGAAACCGGAAGAATCGTCGGAAACTCGATAACTGGCGAGCCGTGGAACGGGGCTGCGCGCCGTGGTCTACCCGCCACGCGATGTAGTCTTTAAGTTCGTCACGCACCGTGGTTTCGATGCCGCGCCCTGCCGCCTTCTGCCAGCGAGCCAGCGTGAGCAGGTCCGCCTTGTACGCGGACAAGGTGTTTTCCGAAAGCCCGCGCTCCATCCAAATGGAGTTCAGGAAACGGGCAATGACAGGGCCACCCTCATCCGAGGGAGCTATGGGGGGCTTGGCGACACGGCGCCGCGACGCTGCAGGCGCAGCGGCGGTTCGGGAAGCCAGCGACAGTTTGACCGCGGAACTCATGTGGCTGAGTATGTTGCCCACCTGCTCGATACAACGTGACCGGAATCACATTCGCCCGTGGTAGTTAACATTAAGAGACCTCCATCACAAACCGCAAGGCTGGTCGGGGCCGCCCATGGCGTCTGGAGCAATCTCTGGTTCGTCTCTCTGGCCTTGATTGCGCTGGCCGGCGTGGTCGTACTACCCCGCCTGCACTGGCGCCGACACTGCACCCGTTTCTTCTCCCGGGTCTTTTTTGCAGGCACCGGCATGCGTGTGAAGGTGGAGGGCCTGCACCACCTCCCCGCCGGCACCTGCGTCGTGGTAGCAAACCACTCCAGCTATCTGGACGGCCCCCTCATGCACGCCGCCCTTCCGGCGCATTTTGCCTTTGTAATCAAGGGCGAAATGGCCCGCGTGCCGCTGGCTGGGTTCCTGCTGCGCCGCATTGGCAGCGAGTTCGTGGAACGCCAGAATCGCCATCGGGGCGGTCGCGACGCCCAACGCATTCTCGGCAAGGCGGCCGAAGGTCAGGCGCTGGGGGTATTCCCGGAGGGTACATTCTTCGCAACGCCCGGCCTGCAGAAATTTCAATCCGGTGCCTTTCTAGCCGCGGCTCGCGCCGGTCTACCCATCGTCCCAGCGGTTATCCGCGGTACGCGGCAAGCGCTAGACGCCAATTCCTGGCTGCCGGCACCGGCGCGTATCACCGTGGAACTGCTACCCCCTCTACCGCCACCGGCGAACGAAAAACCGGCCATCATCGCCGCGCGCGAAGCGGCCCGCGCGGCCATCCTGGAGCGCTTAGGCGAACCCGACGCCACCAAGGGTGAATAAACCACTGAATAAGCACCAGCGCCGCCGCTGGTGGAATTCACTGGGGCCGGGGTTGGTGACGGGGGCCGCAGACGACGACCCAACTCGAGCGGTCAACGCCGCTTACATGTTGCGGCGGTAACGGCCACCTACCGCATAGAGGGCGTTCGACACCTGCCCGAGCGAGGCGACCTTCATCGTCTCCATTAACTGCTCGAACACGTTGCCACCGGTCGCCGCCGCTCGCTGCAGCGTCGCGAGCGCCGCCGGCGCACGGTCCGCATTGCGCGCCTGCCAGGCGTGCACAGCCGCCACCTGCTGATCCTTCTCCTCGTCTGTGGAACGGATGAGGTCGGCGGTAACGCTCTGGGCCTCGCTACCGGGCGCGAGGAAAGTATTCACACCGATGAGCGGCAGCGTGCCGTCATGCTTCAGGTGTTCGTAGTGCAGGCTTTCTTCCTGAATCTTGCCACGCTGATACATAGTTTCCATGGCGCCCAGTACGCCACCACGTTCGCTGATGGCCTCGAACTCGCGGTAGACCGCCTCTTCTACCAAGTCCGTGAGGTACTCGATGGCGAACGAGCCCTGCCATGGATTCTGGTTCTTGTTCAGCCCCAGTTCGCGATTGATGATGAGCTGGATAGCCACTGCGCGGCGCACGCTTTCTTCAGTCGGTGTGGTCAGCGCCTCGTCGTAGGCGTTGGTGTGCAAGCTGTTGCAGTTGTCGAACAGCGCATACAGTGCCTGCAGCGTGGTGCGGATGTCGTTGAACTGGATTTCGCGGGCATGCAACGAACGACCACTGGTTTGGATGTGGTACTTCAGCATCTGGCTACGCGCATCGGCGCCGTAGCGGTCGCGCATCGCGCGGGCCCAGATACGGCGGGCCACACGCCCAATGACCGCATACTCCGGATCCATGCCGTTCGAGAAGAAGAAGCTCAAGTTCGGCGCGAAGTCGTCCACCTGCATGCCACGCGCCAGGTAGTACTCCACGATGGTGAAGCCATTAGCCAACGTGAACGCCAACTGCGACACAGGGTTCGCACCGGCTTCGGCGATGTGGTAACCGGAGATGGACACCGAGTAGAAGTTCTTCACTTGATGATTAGTGAAGTACTGGGCCACGTCGCCCATCATGCGCAGCGCGAATTCCGTCGAGAAGATGCAGGTGTTCTGCGCCTGGTCTTCCTTCAGGATGTCCGCCTGCACCGTGCCGCGCACCAACCGCAGCGTGTCGGCCTTGATGCGTGCGTACGTGTCGGCATCGACCAACTGGTCACCCGTGACGCCGAGCAACCCAAGGCCATAACCATCATTGGTTTCCGGAAGCTCGCCGCGGTAGACGGTGCGCTTGTCACCCAGCAAAGTCGCAATGCGCTGCTGGGCTGCTGCCCACTGCCCAGTCTCCTGCAGGTGCCGCTCGATCCGCTGATCGATGGCGGTATTCATGAACATGGCCAGAATCATCGGCGCCGGGCCGTTGATAGTCATGGACACGGAGGTGAACGGCGAACACAGGTCGAAGCCTGAATACAGCCGCTTCATGTCATCCAGCGTGGCAATGGAAACGCCCGAATTGCCGATGCGCCCGTAGATGTCTGGGCGCGTATCCGGGTCTTCACCATACAGCGTGGTGCTGTCGAAAGCCGTGGACAGGCGCTTCGCTTTGGACCCGGCGGCCAGCAAATGGAAACGGCGGTTGGTGCGCTCTGGCATACCCTCGCCAGCGAACATGCGGATGGGGTCTTCTTCTTCGCGCCGGTACGGGTACACACCAGCGGTATACGGGTAGGCGCCTGGCAGGTTCTCCTGCATCAGGAAGTTCAGCAGGTCGCCCCAGCCACGGAACTTCGGCACCGCGAGTTTGGGAATGACGTTATGGCTAAGCGTGCCGGTGTAGTTGTCACCGCGCACCTCCTTGCCGCGCACCATGTACGTGTATTGCTCCTCGGTGGCGCCACGAGCACGCTCCGGCCAGCCCTTCAGCAGCTTCACCCCTTCGCTGCCAATCGCCTCCAGCGCGTCGTTATAGGCACGACGGAGCATTCCGATACCAGCTTCAGCCGACTCCAACTGCGCAGCGGTATATGCCTCCAGCGGCGCAGGGCGCTCGGCATCGCCCAACGTACCGAGCGTTTCCCACACACCTTGCGCACGCGTAGCGGCAGCCGCAGCTTTCTCGGCGCCGGTGTGCGCCTGACGGCCACCCTGCGCAATCTCAGCGAGGTAACGCACGCGTTCACCCGGCACCAGTGCCGCACGCTTCGGCGCGGTCAGTGGCGACAGCCCTGCCACCTTCCAAGGTTGCAGGTTGCCCCACTTCGCATCCACGCGCTGCATCAGCGCTGCGAAGAGGCAATTCACGCCACCGTCGTTGAACTGGCTGGCGATGGTAGGGAATACTGGCACTTCCTCGTCCGGCAAACCGAAATGGTCCGGATGGTTGCGCTTCCACTGCTTGCGCACATCGCGCAGCGCATCTTCGGCACCGCGCTTCTCGAACTTGTTCAGCACCACTAGGTCTGCAAAATCAATCATGTCGATCTTCTCGAGTTGGCTGGGTGCACCGAACTCGGAGGTCATCACGTACATCGACAGGTCGACCATGTCGACAATCTCGGTATCGCTCTGACCAATGCCAGCAGTCTCCACGACGATGAGATCGAAGCCCGCGTACTTCAGCAACTGGATGCAGTCTTTCAGCACGGCACTGGTGGCCATGTGCTGCCGGCGCGTCGCCAGCGAGCGCATGAAAATCTGCGGCGCAGTGAGGGCATTCATGCGGATGCGATCGCCGAGCAAGGCACCGCCCGAACGACGCCGGGTCGGGTCCATCGCCAAGACGGCAATCTGGCGCTCCGGGAAGAAACGTACGAGCCGGTTCAGCAGCTCGTCGGTGAGCGAACTCTTGCCCGCGCCACCAGTCCCGGTAATGCCCACCACCGGCGGATGGCGCAGCGTCTGCCCCGCCTCAACGCGCAGCGCAGCCACTGCAGTGCCTTCCCCCTCTTCCAACACCGAGATGGCTCGCCCCAGCGCGCGATGGTCAGTGGCACTTAGCGCTTCGCCGGCATAAGCAGGCTTCGGCCAGGCACGAACACGCTTGAACACGTCTTCGATCATGCCGTTCAAGCCAAGGCGCATGCCGTCATCAGGCGTGTAAATCTTCTCTACGCCATGCGCTTCCAGCATGGCGATTTCATCGGGCGCAATGGTGCCGCCGCCGCCAACGACAATGCGGATGTGCTCGGCACCCTGCTCACGCAGCATGTCGACCATGTACTTGAAATATTCGTTATGGCCGCCCTGATAAGTCGAGCAAGCGATGCCGTCCGCATTTTCCTGAATGGCCGCGCGAACGATTTCCGCTACCGAGCGGTTGTGCCCGAGGTGGACCACTTCCGCACCGTGCTGCTGCAGCAAGCGGCGAATGATGTTGATAGCCGCGTCGTGCCCGTCGAACAGGGACGCCGCGCTGACGAAACGCAGGGGCGCGGTCTCGGCACGGTCAGCAGGAGTATTCTCGGGGGCGGCGGACACAGGCATGGCGCTACTCACAAATTCGCTGGGCAAAGAGGGCAAAAAGTCCTCGTCGAAAAATAAAAGCTTTACTCAGTAGTAACGCCTTTACTGGTGAGTATACTAGGCATCCAGTACAGGTCAATGACATCTCCCCCACCCATGACCAGCCCGGACAGCCCCTCGCCCGCGGATTCGCCCTGGAAACCCAGTGGAGACCGTGCGCGCGACCGCGCCATGAAACGCGATGCCGTCATCCGGGCCGCCGCGCGCCTGTTCCGCGAACGTGGCTACCACCGCACCTCTCTCGACGACCTCGCGCTGGCACTGAACGTTACCAAGCCCACGCTTTACCGGTACGTGGAGAACAAGGAAGAAATTCTGTTCGAGTGCTTTCGGCTCGGCGTGGAACGCATCCTCGCGGCGCTGCACTCACCGCCCCCAGAGGCCACCACGGCCCGCGAACGTTTGCGCGCACTGGTGCTTGGCTACGTCGGCGCCATCACTTCCGAATTCGGATGGTGCATGGTGCGCGCCGAAGACCAAGACCTCGGCCCGGAGATGAGTCAGGCCATCAAGGCAGTCAAAACCGAAATTGACCGCGGCATTCGTGGGTTGGTACGGGATGGCATCGACGAGGGCGCGTTCCGCGACCACGATCCGAAGATGGTGGCCTTCGCACTAGCCGGCGCGCTGAACTGGATTACCCACTGGCATCGCGAGGACGCGGCGCTGACCCCCGACGAAATCGCGGACCGTTTCTTTGCGCTGTTCGACGGTGGCCTGAGCGCCAACTGACCCGGACTTGTTTTTTTTGCAGCGCACAATATAGTCTGTGCCCCCTGCAGAACGTCTACAACCCACCACCACCTCCCCGAGGACGCTGTCATGAGCACTGAATCCATCGTCATTCTCGCCGCTAAGCGCACGCCCATCGGCAGCTTCCAAGGTGTGCTGTCCGCCGCTACGGCTTCCCAACTCGGCGGCGTCGCCATCAGCGGTGCGCTTGCCGCCAGCGGCCTCGCGCCGGAGCTCGTGGACGAAGTGATCATGGGTTGCGTGCTGCCCGCAGGCCAGGGCCAGGCCCCGGCACGACAAGCTGCGCTAAAGGCCGGCATCCCCGATTCGGTACCTGCCACCACTATCAACAAGATGTGCGGCTCGGGCATGAAGGCCGTGATGATGGCAGCCGATGGCCTGCGCAGCGGCGACAGCGACTTCGCCGTCGCTGGCGGCCTTGAGTCCATGACCAACGCTCCCTACCTGCTGTTGAAGGCGCGCGCCGGCTATCGCATGGGCCACGGTGAACTGCTCGACCACATGTTCTACGACGGCCTGCAAAGCCCCTTCGACGGCAAGCTGATGGGGTGCTTCGGTGACGCCACGGCCGCCAAGTACGGCTTCACCCGCGAACAGCAGGACGCCTTCGCCGCCGAATCCGTGCGCCGCGCCCAAGCTTCCGTGGCCGAAGGCCGCTTCGCAGCAGAGATCGTCCCAGTGACGGTTAAGGGCCGCAAGGGCGACACAGTCGTGAACGTGGACGAAACCCCGGGCGCCTGCGACCTGGCAAAGATTCCCATGCTCAAGGCTGCGTTCAGCAAGGATGGCACCGTCACGGCCGCCAGTTCTTCGTCCATCGCCGACGGTGCCGCCGCCGTGGTGATGGCCCGTGCCAGCGCCGCTGCCGCACACGGTCTGCAGCCAGTGGCGCGTATCGTCTCGTACGCCAGCCACGCGAATGCCCCCGAGTGGTTCACCACCGCGCCCGTAGGCGCCTTGCAGAAGGTGCTGGCCAAGGCCGGCTGGCAGGCCAACGAAGTGGACCTCTACGAAATCAACGAGGCCTTCGCCACCGTCGCCATGGCGGCTATCCACGACTTGCAGCTCGACCATGCCAAGGTGAATGTGAACGGCGGTGCTTGCGCGCTAGGGCATCCGGTCGGTGCCACCGGCGCCCGCATTCTCGCCACGCTCATCTCCGCCCTGCAGGCCCGCGGCGGCACGCGTGGCGTGGCGGCGCTGTGCATCGGCGGCGGCGAGGCCACGGCCATCGCCATCGAACTGGTCTGAGACCGCCCTTTGCGGTTAGGCTCTTCCCGGGGAATAGTTCCCGGGGAGAGCGACGATGAAAGAAGGCGTTAAGTACCCCGACTACATCGGGGTTTCCGAAGTGACCACGCGCTCGTTCGAGCACATGCGGGTCGAGTCTTATTTCGATGGTCAGCCCAGCCTCATGTTCGATGAGCCGGCCGGCTTCGACATCACCAACGGCCTCGGCGATAAAACCGCCCTCAGCGGTCGGTCGCGCGGCTGGACCCCAGTACATGCACAGCTCGCGGCACTGGCTGGCTGCACTTCCATCACGGTAAGGGTGGTCGCGCGAGACCAGCAATTCCGCCTTGCGGGGCTGGAAACCAAGCTGCGTTCGCTCATCGACATCCGCGGGTTCTTCTTCGACCTGCACTTGCGCCCGCAGTACGAACAACTCGACTTCGACCTGGTGCTGAACACGCGCGAGAGCGTCAAGAAGGTGCGCGCCCTGGCGGGGGAAACGCATCGCCGCTGCCCGCAGTTGGGCTTGTTTGCGCTCGCGAAAATTCCGTTGGTGGTCAGTTGGTATCGCGCCGGCGATACCACCCCGCTGTACGAGGAAAAGCTGCATTGCCCGGAGGGCACTCTGCCAGCCGACCGGCTAACGGCAGCGGCCAGCCCGCAGCGCAAGACGCGCGCCAAGGGCAAGGCCAAGGGCAAGGCCAAGGCCTGATGGCCCTCCCTTGAAAAAGCCAGCCCTGCTTTTTTTGCGCCGCACAAACTGCTAGGCTCCGGTCCCCATGGTGTTCCCTGGAGTCTTCCGGGGGCACCTTGTGGACACCATGAACTACTGACTGGGGGTTTCCCGCAATGGATCTGAACGGCAAGACGGTGGTCATCACCGGTGGTGCGCGCGGCCTAGGCCGTGCGATGGCGTCTAGTTTCGGTGCCAAGGGCGCCACACTCGCCCTGCTCGACCTGAACCCGGCAGATCTCGACGCGGCCCGCGCCTCGCTCGAAGCCGAAATCCCTGGCGTGAAGGTCGTCACGCAGCCGGTGAACGTTACCGACGAGGCCGGCGTCATCGTCGCCATGGATGCGATCGTGGCTGCCACCGGTCGTCTCGATGTGCTCGTCAACAATGCCGGCATCGTCAAGGACGGCATGCTCATCAAGGTGAAGGACGGCGTCGTCACCGGCAAGATGGGCTACGACCAATGGAGCGCGGTCATCAACGTCAACCTGAACGGTGTGTTCCTGTGCGGCCGCGAAGCCGCCGAGCGCATGATCAAGCTAGGCCAGGGCGGCGTCATCATCAACATTTCGTCCATCTCGCGCAACGGCAACGTGGGCCAGACCAATTACTGCGCCACCAAGGCCGGTGTGGTAGCCATGGCCGAGGTCTGGGCGAAGGAACTGGCCCGCTACGGCATTCGCACGGGCGCCATTGCCCCGGGCTTCTGCGCCACGGAAATTCTCTCCGGCATGTCGCCAGAGACGCTCGCGAAGGTGACCGCCCCGGTACCCCTGAAGCGCCTCGGCCAGCCCGCCGAGATTGCCAGCACCGCCGTCTTCATCGCCGAAAACGACTTTTTCAGCGGTCGCTGCATCGGCGTCGACGGCGGCCTGCGCTTCTAAACCGGCCATTGAATCGGCCATTGAATCGGCCAGTGAATCAGCCAGTGAACCAGCGAGCGGGGCCACGCCCCGCTTGAGCGCCGGGCGGCAAGGCCGCATCATGCGAGGCTTGCCGTGGGGTTCCTGCCCCGCCTCCAGGAGTCTGCCGATGCCCGCTTACCGGTCCCTATTCCGTCCCTTGGCTGCTGCGCTCGCCGCAGCAGTGTTGTTCACCAGCACCCCGGCCGCCGCTGCCGGCAAGCCTGCCGCTGCGCCAACGCCAGCCGCCGCGGCTGGTCTGCAAGTTCCCGTGGAGTACTACCGTCTGCCCAACGGGCTGCGTGTGGTGCTCTCGCGTGACACCACTTTGCCGACCACCACGGTAGGTGTGTACTACCAAATCGGTTTCCGCGTTGAACCGAAGGGCCGTACCGGCTTCGCGCATCTATTCGAACACATGATGTTCCAGGGCACGCCGAACCTCCCGAAGGGCGGCCTCGACCAGATCGTTTCTGGCAATGGTGGCGCCATCAACGGCAGCACCCGTTTTGACTACACCAACTACTACGAAGTCGTACCGGCGCATGTACTGGAGTCGGTGCTCTGGGTGGAAGCAGACCGCATGCGTGGCCTCGACATCAACGCCGCCAGCCTTGCCAACCAGCAAGGGGTGGTGAAGAACGAAGTGCGCGTAAACGTGCTGAACCGCCCCTACGGCGGCTTTCCTTGGTTGAGCCTGCCGCAATACGCCAACACCAACTGGAACAATGCGCACAACTTCTATGGTGACCTCACCGAATTGGACGCAGCCAATCTCGAGGACGTGAAGACCTTCTTCAACAACTACTACACGCCCTCGAACGCCGTACTAGTAGTAGCCGGTGATTTTGAAGCCGCACGGGCGAAAGCCTGGATTACCCAGTACTTCGGCAGCCTGCCGGCACGAGCCACGCCGGCGCGCCCGGACATCACGGAGCCCGCGCAGACCGCCGAAAAGCGCGCCTCGTATGTCGACAAGATTGCCCCGCGCCCGGCGCTGGCGGTGGGCTGGCACATGCCGGAACGCAACACCCGCGATTGGCTGGCCATGGGCGTCGTAGATGAACTGCTCTTGCAGGGCGATGCCAGCCTGCTGCGTCAGCGCTTGGTGCGCGACCGTGGCATGAGCAGCAGCATCGATGGCGGCGTCAACCTGCTGGGCAACTTGTACAACTACAACGGCCCCATGCTGTTTACGGCCTACCTCATCCACGACGCGAGCAACACGCCGGATGCCGTGCTCGGTGCTATCGACTCTGCCGTGGACGAGTTCAAGGCCAAACCGCCGACGCAGGAAGACATGGACCGCGCCATCACTACCCTGCGCTCGGGCCTGTATGACGTGGTCGGCAGCAGCACGCGCTTCGGCCTGGTCGACTTGCTCGCTTCTTTCGCCTTGTTCGACGACGACCCGGCGCGCATCAACCGTTTGGAAGCGGAACTGCGCAGCGTGAAGCCAGAAGAAGTACAGGCCGCTGCCCAGCGCTATCTGCGCCGGGAAAACCGCACCATTCTCACCGTTGAAGCGGGTGCCGCGCCGAAGGCCAACACCATCGGAGGTGTGAAGTGAACCGCTTTAACCATTGTGCGGCCTGGTTACTGGCCGCTACCGCGCTCTTCACGCTGCCGGCGCAAGCCGCCGTTGACCTCTCGAAGGTACCGGCGGTGGGCACACCGAAGGACTTCGTCCTGCCTGCCCGCGAAACCATCACCCTCCCGAACGGCTTACAGGTCAGCTTCATTCCCTTCGGTACCCTGCCCAAGGTCACGTTGGTCGCTTCCGTGCGTACCGGCAACATCGACGACGGCGCCCACCCGGGCTTGGCGGACATCACCGCCGACCTGATGGCCGAAGGCGCTGGCGACCGCGACGGCGCAGCGCTCGACCGTTACGTGGCCGGCATGGGTGGCAGCCTTGGCGTGGGCAGTGGGGAGACGCAGTTCAGCGTTTCTCTCGACGTGCTCGCCGAGCGTGGCCCCGATGCGCTCCGCGTCATCGCGGATGTCCTGCGCCGCCCGAAACTGCCCGCGAGCGAACTTGAACGCTTGCGTGGCGACATGGCTCGCAACATCAGCATTGCCCGCTCCCAGGCGCAAACGCAGGCGGGCGAGGCCTTCCAGAGCCTCATGTTCCCCGGCCACCCGTATGGCCAAGGCATGCCCTCGGATGCGGACATCGCCGGCTACACCTTGGCCGACGTGAAGCAGTTCGTCGCCACGCAGTTTGGTGCGGCGCGCACGAGGGTCTATGTGGCCGGCAGCTTCGACCGCGCGGCCATGGAAGCCGCCATTCGTGCGGCTTTCGGCGACTGGGCGGCAGGCCCCACTCCCACAGGCATCCCGTCCCTACCCAAAGCACAGTTGGGGTTGCGGCTCGTGGACCGCCAGGATGCGCCGCAGAGCACGCTGGTCCTGGGCTTGCCGGTAGTGACACCCGACCATCCGGACTGGATGGCGCTGCAGGTAGCCAATAGCCTGCTGGGCGGCGCCTTCTTCTCGCGCATCACGCTGAACATCCGCGAAGCGAAGGGCTATGCGTATTCACCGGGTAGCGGCATTTCCCCGCGTACTGGCAGCGCCGTGTGGGCGCAGAATGCCGACGTCACTCGTGAAGAAACCGCCAACGCGCTGAAAGAGATCTTCCACGAGGTGGAACGCCTGCAGAGCGAAGCGCCACCGCTCGACGAATTGCAGCGCAACCAGAACCTGCTGGTCGGTCGCCTCGCTCTCAGCGTCTCGACGCGTCAAGGTTTGGTGGGGCGTGTAGCCTTCCTCGACCAGTTCGGCCTGCCGGATAGCTGGCTGTCCAATTACATTTCAGCCGTGCGCGCAGTAACGCCGCAGCGGTTGGTGGAAGTGATGCAGACCCACCTCGCCCCAGCGAAGATGTCGCTGGTCGTCGTGGGCGACCTGAACAAAGTGCGAGACAGCGTGAAGGCGCTGCCGCAAATCCAGACCCTGCCGGAGACTTGAGCGATGAGCGACCGTGACGTGATGGAGTATGACGTTGTCATCGTGGGCGGTGGCCCGGGCGGCCTCGCCTGCGCGGTGCGTCTGAAGCAGCTCGATGCCAACCTGAATGTCTGCGTGCTGGAAAAAGCATCTAGCGTCGGCGCCCATGCCTTGTCGGGCTGCGTCATGGACCCGGGCCCGCTCGATGCCTTGCTGCCGGCTTGGCGCGACAACATGCCGCATACCTGCGTCCCCGCCAAGCGTGACGAATTCAAGCTGCTCAGCCGCGACAAGGCCTGGAACCTGCCGTACATTCCGCCGCTGCTGCACAACGAAGGCAACTTCATCCTCTCGCTTGGCCAACTCACACCATGGATTGCCGCCCAGGCCGAAGCGCTGGGCGTGGACGTGTTCCCGGGCTTCGCCGCTGCAGAAGCCATCTACGACGACGCCGGCGCCGTGAAGGGCGTTCGCATCGGCGACATGGGCATTACCAAGGCTGGTGAGCAAGGTCCGAACTTCACGCCGGGCGCGGACATTCACGCGCGCCTCACGGTATTCGCCGAAGGCAGCCGTGGCCACGTCACCAAGACCCTCATCGAACGCTTTAAGCTGGACGAGGGCCGCAACCCCCCCACTTTCGGCCTCGGCTTCAAGGAATTGTGGCAACTGCCGCCGGGCCGCGGCGAGCCGGGCCTCATCCAGCACGCCTTCGGCTACCCGCTGGACAACGGCACCTACGGCGGCAGCTTCATCTATCACTTGAACGATGACCGCGTGTACGTGGGCTATGTGGTCGGCCTCGACTACAGCGACCCGCGCCTGAAGCCTTTCGAGGCCTTCCAGCAGTTCAAGGCGCACCCCACTGTGGCGCCGCTGCTTGAAGGTGGCGAACTGGTGCAATACGGCGCGCGCACTATCAACGCTGGCGGCTGGCAGTCGCAGCCGAAGATGGACATGCCGGGTGCGTTACTGATCGGTTGCGCCGCGGGAACCCTTAACGTGCCGCGTGTGAAGGGCGTTCACCAAGCCATCCGTTCCGGCGTTCTCGCCGCCGAATACTGGGTAACCAATGGCACCACCAAAGGCTTCGACGACGCTTGGCGCGTCTCGCCGGGCGGTCAGGAACTGAAGGCCGTCCGCAACTTCAAGCCCGGCTTCAAGAAGGGCTTGTGGTGGGGCCTCATCAATGCCGGCATCGAGACGGTACTGGGTGGCCGCACGCCGTGGACACTGAAGAACAAGACCAACCACTTGGCCATGAAGAAGCTGGATGAAGTGGCAGAACTTGACCGTGGCTGGCGCGACCGCACGCTGGCTCCGCGTGACCGCCTAGCCGCCGTATTCAATGCGGGCAACCAACACGAAGAGGACCAACCGGTTCATCTGCGCGTGACGGACACCACGTTGTGCGCTACCACCTGCGCAAAGGAATACGGCAACCCGTGCCAGAACTTCTGTCCGGCCGGTGTGTACGAGATGGTGGACGATGGCGCTGGTGGCAAGCGCTTGCAGATTAACGCTGCCAACTGCGTGCACTGCAAGGCCTGCGACATCAAGGACCCCTACGCGCAAATTACGTGGGTGACACCAGAAGGTGGTTCCGGTCCCAACTACCAGGCGATGTAAGCGCAGGCGATGTCAGTCGCCGCGCGCTATCACGCTGCTCTAGCCGCATCGGGACATGTGTCTGATGCGGCGCAAGTGCAGGCAGTTGAGCGTTTCGATGCGCTGCTGGCGCAACTGCGTGCGGCGGCAGCAAACGCGCAGACTGCTACGCCATGGTGGCAGACGCCGTTCACGCGCCTTGGCTTTGGTGCACCGCCGCGGCCTGCAGCCATCCCCGGTCTCTACCTCCACGGTGGCGTAGGTCGCGGTAAAACATTCCTGATGGACCTGTTCCATGCGGCCTTGCCGCCGCTGCAGGGGCGCCGTGTCCACTTCAATCGGTTCATGCAAGAAGTGCATGCCCGACTACGTGCGCTCGGCGAGATATCAGACCCTTTGCAGCAGGTAGCCGAGGACTTGGCTCGCGAAGCCCGGGTACTGTGTTTCGATGAACTCCATGTCAACGACATCGCCGATGCCATGTTACTCGGCGGTTTGTTCGGCGCACTGGTCAACGCCGGCACCACGCTGGTCTTCACCTCCAATGTGCCACCCTCGGGGCTCTACCGCGACGGTCTCCAGCGTGCCCGCTTCCTGCCGGCCATCGCCCTGCTGGAGCAGCATTGCGAAGTCCTCGCCGTGGATGGTGGCCAAGACTATCGTCTGCGCGAACTGCAACGTGCACCGCTTTACCTAGACAGTGCCGCGGCAGCCACGCCCGCGGCGCTGGCAACGCGCTTCCAGTTGCTGGCAGGAACCGAAGGCAGCATGACTAACGCTACCGCCGACGTGGAACTCGCGGGGCGCAGCGTGCCCTGCGTAAGGGAAGCTGGCGACGTCATTTGGTTCACCTTTGCCGCCCTGTGCGAAGGGCCGCGCGGCCAAGCGGACTACATCGAACTGGCCTGTCATTACGGCACAGTGTTACTGCAGGATGTCCCCGTGCTTTCCGCCGAGCAAGACAACGCTGCGCGGCGACTGATAAGCCTCGTGGACGAGTTCTACGACCGCGGCGTGAAACTGGTGGTGTCCGCGGCCGCACCACCCACGGCGCTCTACACGGGCGAACGTCTGGCCTTCGAATTCCAACGTACCGCTAGCCGGCTCATCGAGATGCAATCGCACGACTATCTGGCGCGTCCGCACCAGTCTTGAACGGATAAGGGTTTCCCGTAATCCTTGCCCCGACTCCCCTGCGGGTTGCTGCCGGGACTAGAATGGTTGCACCAAAAAGGAGCATATCGTGCTGGGTACCCTTCCCGCCTCCCGCCTTGCCCTGCTGCAGCGTATCGCGCGTTTTGCGCACACACCGGTAGACAAAGCCTTCCTGCGTGACTACCTGCGCGGTGTCGACGAAGCCGACCTCGCCGCTGCACCACCCGCCGCTCGCGCCAGTCTTGCCCTGCAACACTTGGCAGCCGGCCGGCGACGCCAACCCGGCGAGATTCTGCTCCGGGTCTGGAACCCGCCCGCCGACGACCCGCGCGATGGCAGCAAGCACACCCGCATTTCGCTAGTCATGGACGACATGCCGTTTCTGGTGGACTCGCTGGCCATCGTGCTGCGCGATGCCGGTACCTTGCACCTGCTGGTGCATCCCGTCCTGACTGTCCGTCGCGACCGCCGCGGTCGCTTGCTCAGCGTTACCGGCGAACCTACGGCAGGCGGAGAGGCGGAATCCTGGCAACTCTACGAAGTCGACCGCGAACTGGACCCACTGCGTTTGGCCCAACTGGAACGCCGGCTACGGCAAACGCTGGAGGATGTCACTGCCGCCGTGAAAGATTGGCAGCCCATGCGCGAGGTAGCAGCCAAACTCGCCGCCACGCTGGGGAAACAGCACCCCGCGGGCCTGACCGAGGACGTTAACGAAGCCCGCGCACTACTGGGCTGGATGGCAGAAGACCGCTTCACTTTTCTGGGTTACCGCTACCAGCGACTGGAACGCGGTCGCAACGTGGACCGCTTGGCAGCAGACACCGAGACCGGATTAGGAGTATTGCGGGAACGCACCGGCAATCGCACCGGCAATCGCACCGGCAATCGCACTGGCGGCGATGACGCGGGTCTGGTCCTCACCGGCGCACAGCGCATGCTGGCGCGGTCCGCCGAACCACTGTTTGTGACCAAAGCCAACCGCCTCGCTACCGTCCACCGCGCTACCTACCTCGACTATGTGGGCGCCAAAGAATTCGATAGCCGTGGCATGGTGGTAGGCGAGCATCGTTTCCTCGGCCTATGGACTGCGGGCATCTATCGCGAACCGACCCGCGAAATTCCGCTGCTGCGACACAAAGTCGCACGCGTCATGACTGAGCTTGGTGTGCATAGACACGGCCACGACGCCAAAGCCGTACAGCACGTGCTGGAAACCTACCCTCGCGACGAATTGTTCCAGTCCTCCGTGGCCGAAGTGGTAGACACCGTTCGCGGCACGGTCAACCTCTACGAGCGCCGACAAGTGCGGTTGTTCCCGCGCCGCGACCCCTTCGGTCGATTCTGGTCATGCCTGTTGTATGTCCCGCGCGACCGCTACAACACGCAGGCCCGCGAATACATCGAACTGATCGTGCTGGCGGCCTATGGCGGCACCGACATCGAAACCCAGGTGCAGTTAGGGGAAAGCACACTCGCCCGGCTTCATCTGCGTATTCGCACTGTGGATGCTGCTCAGTCGACGCCATCCGTCGCCGAAGTGGAACAACGCATTAGCGAAGCCCTGCGGACCTGGGCAGACCGGTTGCGCGCAGCGCTGCTGCAGCACCACCCAGAAGCCGTGGCGCTGGGTTTGGCCGCACGTTATGGCAGTGCGTTTCCGCTCGCCTATCAGGAAGACAGCACGGCGGCAAACGCTGTGGAGGATATCGCCGCTCTTGAAGCTGCTATCGCCTCGCCAAACCAATGGCATTGGCGGCCCTATCAATTGCCCACGGATTCACCGGGATTGTTGCGCCTCAAGCTGTTCCGCAGCGGCAAGCCGGTACCCGTCGCCGACATGCTGCCGCTGTTCGAATCGCTGGGGTTGAAACTGCTGAGCGAACGCCCCTATGGTCTGCGTCAACTGGATAGCCCGTGCTGGGTGCAGGACTTTGAACTGCAGCCGCGGCAGGGTGGCGTGCTCTCGCTCGGAACCGATGCTCCCCGGCTCCTCGTGGCGCTGACGGCGATGGCCCAAGGCCGCGCGGAGACTGATGGTTTTAACCGCTTGGTGCTGCGCGCCAGCCTGCACTGGCGCGAAATCGTCGTGCTGCGTGCCTATGCGAAATGGCTGCTGCAGACTGGCCTGCCCTTCTCGCAGACCTACATGGAGCAGATCCTCGAACAGCATGCACCGCTGGCGACAGCCTTCATCGCACTGTTCAAAGCACAGTTCGACCCGGCATTGCCGCCCATGGTCCGCGAGCACGATGCAGCCAAAGCACAGGCCACCATTGACGCTCATCTGGCAGCCGTGACCCGCTTGGACGAAGACCGCATTCTGCGCGGCTTCCGTGACGTAATACTGCATACCTTGCGCACCAACTATCACCAACGCAACAGCGACGACCAACCCAAGGCATGGCTCTCATTCAAGCTTGATGCAGCCAACCTGCCAGACCTGCCGTTGCCAAAGCCGCAGTTCGAAATCTTCGTCTATTCACCTCGCATGGAAGGCGTGCACCTGCGCAAGGGTCTGGTAGCGCGTGGTGGCCTGCGCTGGTCGGACCGCCGCGAGGATTTCCGCACGGAAGTCCTCGGCCTGATGAAGGCGCAGCACGTGAAGAACACGGTCATCGTGCCGGTCGGCGCCAAAGGTGGCTTCTATTGCAAGCAATTGCCCACCGACCGCGAGGGTATGCAGCGCGAAGGCATCGCTTGCTACCAAACCTTCATCCGTGGGTTGCTGGACCTGACCGACAACCGCGTGCAAGGCAAGGTCGTGCCACCACCTCAGGTAGTACGCCGCGATGGCGACGACTCCTATCTCGTGGTGGCTGCAGACAAGGGCACCGCTACGTTCTCCGACATCGCCAATGCCATCTCGCTGGAATACGGACACTGGCTGGGCGACGCCTTTGCTTCAGGTGGCAGCGTCGGCTATGACCACAAGAAGATGGCCATTACCGCGCGCGGTGCGTGGGAAAGCGTCAAGCGCCATTTTCGTGAACTGGGGCACGACACCCAGACGATGCCATTCACCTGCGCGGGCATCGGCGACATGGCCGGTGACGTTTTCGGCAACGGCATGCTGCAATCGCCGCAACTCCGCTTGGTGGCTGCGTTCAACCATCAGCATATTTTTCTTGACCCGCTTGCCGATGCCGCGCGTGGCTATCGTGAACGTGCGCGTCTCTTCGCGTTACCACGCTCCAGTTGGGACGACTACGACCGCAAAGCACTCGGCGCGGGTGGTGGCATCCATCTGCGCAGCGCCAAGGCGCTGGGACTTTCCCCGCAAGCGCAAACACTGCTCGGCTTGCCAGCGAGCGTGGCTCCCAACGAGGTCATTCGCGCCATCCTGCGGCTGCCGGTAGACCTGCTGTGGAACGGCGGTATCGGCACTTACGTGAAGGCTGCGAGCGAGAGTCAGCTTGAGGTGGGTGACCGTAGCAACGACGGCGTCCGCGTAGACGGGCACGAGTTACGCGCCCGCGTGGTGGGCGAAGGCGGCAACCTCGGCATGACGCAGCTCGGCCGTGTGGAATACGCGCTGCAGGGTGGACGGTTGAACACGGACTTCATTGATAACTCCGCCGGGGTGAACTGCAGCGACGTGGAAGTGAATACGAAGGTACTGCTCGGCATGGCGATCGAACGCCAGCAACTGCGCGCAAGTGCCCGTAACGCCCTACTCGCCCGCATGACCGATGAAGTCGCCGTCCTGGTGCTGCGCAACAACAGCCTGCAAGGACAGGCACTGACCTTGTTGGCCACGGAGTCCCGTTCGCGCGGTACTGAGCAGGCGGAGTTCCTCCGCGCATTGGAACGCAGCGGCGACCTCGACCGCCGCATTGAGTTCTTGCCTAGCGACGAAGCACTGCAGGAACGCCTGCGCGGCGGCCAAGGCCTGACGCGACCGGAACTGTCCGTGGTGCTGTCGTACGCGAAGATCTGGCTTAACCAGCAACTGCTAGCTTCCGACATCCCGGAAGATCCGTGGCTGGCCGGCGAGTTGGACCGCTACTTCCCGCGGCCGCTGCGCGGTCGCTTTGGCGAACTGGCCAAGGAACACCCACTGCGACGCGAGATTATCGCCACCGCCGTGACCAACCTGCTGGTCAACCGTTCCGGCCCCACGTTCGCTATGCGTCTGGCCGGTGAAACTGCTGCCACCGTGCCGCAAGTAGCACGCGCCTGGGCCATCGCCCACGAAGCACTGGAATTGGCGAAGGTATGGCCCGCCATCGAGGCGCTGGACGGACGGGTTCCCACTGCCGTGCAGACGGACTTGCTGCTGGCGGTAACACGACAACTGCGCCATGCCACGCACTGGGTCATCACACAGCGCCGGCACCACGGCGGCATTGCGGCGGCGGTAGCAGCGCTACAACCGGGCCTGAACGCCTTCTGGCAGGCGGCGCCCCATGCCCTGCCGCAGGCCATGGCAGAGCGCCAAGCAGCGCGTGTAGCGCGTTATGCGACCGCTGGCGTGCCAACGCCGCTGGCCACCCGCGTCGCGCTGCTGGAATTGACCTTGCCCGCTCTCCAGGTAGCAACATTGACCGGCGGCACCACTACCGAGGCCACGACCCTCTACCTCCAAGTGGGCAGCAGTAGCGGACTCGGTTGGCTGCAGGACCAGGTGGAAGCTTTGCAGGTGGTCGGGCGCTGGCCCGCACTGGCGCGCAGCAGTTTGCGCGACGAACTCTATGCCTTTCAATCGGCCTTCACGGCGGCGGCTCTGACACTGCCCGGCAAGACGGCCGAGCAACGTCTCAGCGCTTGGCAAGCCCGCCATGCCGCAGGCCTTGCCGGATTGCAACAAACCCTAGCGGAGATGCAAACAGTAGGCGCCGCGGATTTCGCCACCCTCAGCGTAGCCCTACAGGCGGTACGCCGCGTGGTATAAAACGCCGTCACGAATTCCGGCAGGAGAAGCGGCGTTGAGCGGCAAATTGGTTTTAGCCCGACATGGGCAGAGCACCTGGAACCTGGAAAACCTGTTCACGGGTTGGACGGACGTCGACCTGACCGAACAAGGCCGCGCAGAGGCCCGGGAAGCGGGTCGCTTGCTGCAAGCGGCCGGCATCACCTTCGACGTGGCTTACACCTCGGTGCTGAAACGCGCCATCCGTACCCTTTGGGGTGTGCTGGACGAGATGGACCTAATGTGGATCCCCGTCATTCGCGCTTGGGAACTGAACGAGCGCCATTACGGCGCGCTGCAGGGTCTGAACAAAGCGCAGACCGTCGCACAGCATGGCGAGGCACAAGTGAAGATTTGGCGGCGCAGCTATGACATCCCGCCGCCACCGCTGGCCACTAGCGACGAGCGCCACCCGATGCACGACCGCCGCTACGCAGGGGTAGCCCCTGCGTTGCTACCGGCTACCGAATCGCTGAAGGACACCCTGGCGCGCGTAGAGCCGTATTTCGCGGAGCACATCGCGGCAGAACTCCGCGCGGGACGCAACGTGCTAGTAGTGGCGCACGGCAACAGCCTGCGCGCGCTAGTGAAGATGCTCGATGGCATGACCGACGAAGCAATCATCGAGTTCAACATCCCCACGGCTGTGCCGTTGGTGTACGACCTTGATGAAAACCTGAAGCCGCGCAGCCGCGCGTTCTTGGGCGACCCCGCCAAGATTGCCGCCGCGGCAGCCGCCGTAGCGGCGCAAGCGAGCGCGAAGCAGTCCGTTTAACGCGGGTAGGAGGCCTTGCGCTTCTCGAGAAAGGCGGTGATGCCTTCCTTGCCTTCGGCCGAAGCACCACGCGTAGCGATGGTCTGGCTTTCCAGCGCCAACTGCGTCTCGAAGCCGCCCGCCGAGGCCAGCAGCAGGCGCTTGGTGGCGCCGAAGGCCTGCGTCGGACCCGCCGCCAAACGCGCCGCCAACTTACCCACGGTTGCCAGCAGTTCTTCATCGGCCACCACTTGGTTCACGAGGCCCCACTGCAGACACTCTTCCGCGCTCAAGGTGCGGTTGGTCAGCAGCAGTTCCATGGCCCGCTTGTGGCCCACCGCCCGTGGCAGCAGGAACGACGTAGCGCCATCAGGCGTCAGGCCGACACCCGTGTAGGCCAGCGACACCTTGGCCGACTGCGCCGCAATGGCAAGGTCCGCGGCGAGCACGAGGCCCACGCCGGCACCGGCCGCCGTACCGTTCACGGCAGCGATGAGCGGGGCGTCCATCCGCGCCAGCGCGCTCAAGCCTGCATGCAGGTTCGAGGTCAGTTCACGCAGGTAGTGCTCCACGTTGTCGCTGCCGGCCATCATGCCGCGCAGGTCCCCACCGAAGCAGAAGGCCTTGCCCGCGCCCGTCAGAATGACAGCGCGAATGGCAGGGTCTGTGGCCACTTGGACGGCAGCGGCGTGAAAATCACGGCCGAAAGCCTGGTCCATGGTGTTGGCGACATCGGGGCGGTTCAGCGTCAGGGTGGCGACGGCATCCGCCACCGTGAGGGTCACGGTGCTCATTATGGAAACTCCAGTGGGTTACTTGCCAAGCAGTTGGTGGAACTGCTTCTCGAGATAGGCCATCAGGCGATGGTCGCGCTCGCTTTCCTTATGGGTGAGGTAAGCAATGGCCATGCCTTCCATGAGGTAGCGGCACAAGTCCAGCGCCACGTTGAAAGCCTCTTCGCGTCCTTCCCACTCGGGGAACAATTCGCGCGCGGTGTGCGACCAGGCTTCGTCGAAGGACTCCTGTGCCGGACGCAGAATTTCAGCGAGATCCGGCTCGGTGCGCGAAGCGACACTGAGTTCGAAGAACGCCACGAACATCGGGTGCCGCACATGCCCCCACATCGCCTCCACGCCCTGCCGGACATGGTCGCCGTGTTCAGGCAACCCACGCGACATGGCTTTGCGGAAGGCCCGCAGACGCTTGGCGTGGAGATAGTCCACAGCAGCGCGCACGATGTCGAGCTTCGAAGGAAAGTGGTGCAGCATGGCCCCGCGCGACAAGCCCGCTTTGTCCGCGATGGCCGTGGTGGTGGTCTGGGCGTAGCCCAGTTCCACGAAGCACTTGATGGCCGCCTCGATGATGAGGTTGCGAGTGGCAGCGCTCTTCTGGGCTTGCCAGCCGATCGGGTCGGCGGCGGAAGCGGTAGGCACTGCGGAAAGCGGAGACTTGCTGGCCATGATTGGAAAGCAGGATGCGGCGGCTGTCGAAAAAAGTCAAAGTTGATTGAAACAAGCAGCGCTGACTGATAGCGTCGCCCCCGGGTGGCCGTTACAGCTACCCCTGACCGACCAATCCAGTACCGTTAAAGCGAGGGGGCGACATGGGCCGTTTGATAGGCAAAGTAGCAATCGTGACAGGCGCGGCTTCCGGGCTCGGCAAAGCCGACTGCGAGGCCTTGGTGCGCGAAGGCGCCCAGGTCATGGTCACGGACATCAATGAGGCGGGGGCCGCAGCCGTGGCTGCCGCCCTGAATGCCACCCGCGAAGGCTCTGCAGCTTCCATGAAGCATGATGTGCGCGATGAGGCGCAGTGGGCCATCGTCGTGGCGACCACGGTGAAGACGTTCGGCAAGTTGAACGTGCTGGTGAACAACGCCGGCGTCGTGGTGGTGGCCACTCCGGAAACCACTACTCTCGAGCAGTTCCGCTTTGCCAACGGCGTGATGAGCGAGGGCGTGTTCCTCGGGTGCAAGACGGCCATTCCGGCCATGCGGGAATCCGGCGGCGGCTCCATCATCAACATGTCGTCAGTGGCTTCTTATCTCGGCTACCCGGTGTTCTTCGCTTACAGCGCCGCCAAGGGCGCCGTTGCCGGCATGACGAAGTCGATTGCCATTCACTGCCAGATGAACAAGATGAACATCCGCTGCAACAGCGTGCATCCGGGTGCCATCGACACCGCAATGGTGGCGAGCGCCAACGAGCAACTCGGGCTGACGAAGGAGGCCTTCACCGAATCGCCATGGGGCCTCGGCGTGCCGGAGGACGTGGCGAACTTGGTGGTGTTCCTGGCTTCGGATGAATCGCGGTTCATCAACGGCACGGAACAGTTGATCGACAACGCCCTGACCATTCAGTAAGCGCTGTCGCGGGGCAGCTGGCTCCCACCAGTTTTGCTGGTGGGGGGCAGTTTGCTGCTGGCTCAGGCTTACTCGTCGGGCGCGATGGTAACGCGGATGCCAGCTAGGCTGGCGTCGAACTGCACTTGGCAAGACAGGCGCGAGCTCGGCTTGTAGCCGGTGAGTTCCACCAGCAGCTCTTTCTCGTCGCCCTGAATGGGCGCCAGACGCGAGAGGGAGGCCTCGTCCACGTAGACGTGGCAAGTGGCGCAAGAGCACATGCCGCCGCAGATGGCCGGGCTGCCATAGTCCAGGTCCCTTAGGGTTTCCATCAGCGAAACGCCCTCCTTCGCCTCGACTTCGTGTTCCACGCCGTCCCGGTCGACCACCACAATCCCAGCCATCGTCTTCCCCTGTTGCCGGGCCACAGGGGCCGCGGAATGTTGCCAAACGGCGTGCCGGTGGCGCACCGTAAACCTACTGAAGGCGCGCAGTTTGCGGTGTTGCCGCCCGCCACGCAATCCATGGGCACCCTGACAAGAAAAAAACAGTCATGACTGTTTCTTCTGCAATCCGCGAACGGCTATACTCTCAGGTCGGTTAAACCGGATATTCACCAGTTTTTGCGGGCCCGACCAGGGCCGCGGGGAGTTCGCCATGGATCTCGGATTGCGCGGAAAGAAGGCCATCGTTACCGGTGCTACCAAGGGCATTGGTCGAGCCATCGTCGAACTGCTGGCGGCCGAAGGCGCCGACATCGGCTTCTGCGCCCGCAACGAGGACGACGTGGCCGAAGCCACCATCGCGTTGAAGCAGCGCGATGTGAACGTGGTGGGCGGCAGCGTCAACGTGCGCGACGCCGACGCCTACAAGGCCTGGCTCGAAGCGACGGCCGAGGCCCTCGGTGGCTGCGACATCTTCATCCCGAACGTTTCTGCCGGTGCCGGCATGGATTCGGAAAAGAACTGGTGGCGTTCGTTCGAAGTGGACGTACTCCACACCGTACGCGGTTGCGAAACCCTCATGGAACGGTTGAAGGCCAGCGGCTCCGGCTCGGTCGTCATCATCAGTTCCACGAACGCTCTCGAGACCTTCGGCGGCCCCATGGCCTACAACGCCATGAAGGCCGGTCTCATCAACTACGCGAAGAACCTCTCGCAGTTCGTGGGCCGCCATAACGTGCGCGTCAACACCGTGTGCCCGGGCCCCATCTACTTCGAAGGCGGCGCTTGGGAAATGATCAAGGGCACCAACCCGAAGTTCTACGAAGCCACGGAAAAGGCCATGCCTAACCGCCGCTTCGGCAGCCCCGAGGAAATTGCACGTACGGTGGCGTTTCTGGCCAGCCCGGCGGCCAGCATCATCACCGGGGCCAACGTGGTGGCTGACAACGGCTACACCAAGGGCATCCGCTTCTAAGAGCGGCCACTCATGGGAACCCCTGCCCCGCGCACTGTCGATGCCTGGCTGGTTTGCGGCGGCCGCTACCACGACATCGACCATGCCCGTCTGGAACTGCTGCGCCTGTTCGCAGAGCATCCCCATATCCGTGTGCGCGTGCGCGAGGACTACCGCGACCTCGAAGGCCTCGAGCAAGCCGACTTCCTGGTCACTTATACCGTTGATATGGCACCGGATGACGCGGGCGCTGAACGCCTGCGCAACTTCGTGGCTGGTGGCAAGCGTTGGCTGGCGCTGCACGGCACCAACTCGCTGCTGCAACTGGAAGGCAAGCGCTGGGTAGCGCCGCGGACTGCGCCGGTGTTTATGGAAACGCTCGGCAGCCAGTTCCTCGCGCATCCAGCCATCAAACCGTACCGCGTGGAAGTCACCGATCCCACTCACCCACTGGTAGCCGATATTGAGCCGTTCATGGCCGATGACGAGCTTTACCTGAGCGCGCTCCATGGCCCGCTGCAAGTATTGCTGCATACGCAGTGGAGCGGCACCAGCCGCTTGTTCGCGGACGGTGACTGGACGGACAACGAGCCGCGCCCCGTCATGTACTTGAAGCAGGTCGAGGCCGGCGAAGTGCTGTACTTCACCCTAGGCCACAGCCGTGGTCGGCACGACATGCGCCCGCTGATGGACAGCTATCCGCAGGAAGAGCGCGGCAGCTGGAAGGTACCCGCTTTCCATCGTCTGTTGCGCCGCAGCCTGCGCTGGGCTGCCGGCCTGCCGCTTGAAGCCCCGGCTGAGCGCTGACCGGGAACCCAGGACAGAACTCCATGAGCATCATCCCGCCGAACATCCCGCTGGACCGTGAAGCACTGGCTGCGGCTTCACGCACACCTACTTACAAGAAGGTAGCGCGCGTCTCCGGCGAGCAAAGCGCGGTAAATGCCAAGGCACCGGACCCGGGCATCGCCCCGGTGCTCATTCCCAAGGAACGCTATACCTCGAGCGATTTCATGCAGCGTGAGTGGGACCACATGTGGTCCAAAGTGTGGCTGCTCGGCGGGCTCTTGCAAGACCTGCAGGAAGCCGGCGACTACATCTGCACGGAAATCGGCAAGGAGTCCGTGCTCATCGTCCGCCAACAAGACGGCGGCGTGCGCGCGTTCTACAACGTGTGCCTGCATCGCGGTAACCGTCTGCGTCCGGAAGGCCACTCCAGTGCCGACTCATTCAAGTGCCAATACCACCACTGGGAATACGAGATTGACGGTCGCTTCAAGCGCATTCCCGACCTCGACACCTACCCGCAAGGCGCCCCGAATTGCCGCGGCCTGCGCGAATTGCCGTGTGCCACTTGGAATGGGTTCGTATTCTTCAGTCTGAACCCCGATGTAGAGCCACTCGAACAGTTCCTCGAACCCATCGGTGAACACCTGCAGGCGTACAACATCCACAAGATGGCGCTAGTGAAAGAGGTGACCGTCGAGTGGGACTGCAACTGGAAGACGTCCGTGGACGCCTTCAACGAGACTTACCATGTGCAGGGCATCCACCCGCAGCTCATGTGGTACTTGCATGACCTCGACGTGCAGGTGGACTGCTACGAGCGGCACAATCGCTACCTCATTCCGTTCGGTACGTTGTCGCCGCGCATCCGCACACCCAACACCATTCCCGAACCCATCAAGACCATCATGAAGGGCGCGGGCATGGACCCGGCGGACTACGACAACCCCATCAGCCAGATTCGTCGCGATGTGCAGAAGTTCAAGCGCAAGCATGGGGCTGAGCAGGGCAAGGACTACTCGAAGCTGAATGACGACCAGCTGACGGACGATTACCACTACACCATCTTCCCGAACGTGCAACTAAACACGCATGCGGACGATGTGATGCTGTTCCGGCAGCGTCCGCATGCCACGGACCCGAACAAGATGCTTTACGACATCTGGGTGCTCGATCTGGTGCCGGACGGCAAGGAATGGCCGGAGCGGCCGCGCCATCTGCAGTTCCGCCATGGCGACAAGTCCATCGGGCTCGTGCTCGACCAGGATGCTGCGAACCTACCGGGTGTGCAGGCCGGCATGCATTCCGCAGGCTTCGACGGCCTGTGGATTGGTGAGCAGGAACTGCGTATCCGCCACCACCACAAAGTCATCGACGATTATCTCGAGGGCCGTCAGGGCCGTGGCAACCCGCCACCCGCCCCGGCGACCCCGTAGCCCGGTCATCCAGAGGAGATTCCCTTGGCCACCCCGCCCATCCATCCCACGACACTCGCGCCACTGACGCACGAGCAGTTGTTGCGTGCCTACCGGCAGATGAAGACCATTCGCGAGTTCGAGGAACGACTACACGTCGAAATCCAGACGGGCGAGATTCCCGGCTTCACACACCTCTACTCTGGCCAGGAAGCCGTGGCAGTGGGTGTTTGCGAACTGTTGAGCGACGCGGACTACATCGTCAGTACCCACCGCGGCCACGGCCATTGCATCGCCAAGGGCTGCGACGTGGTGGGCATGATGAAAGAAATCTATGGCCGTCATGACGGTCTGTGCAAGGGCAAGGGCGGGTCCATGCACATTGCGGACTTCGACAAAGGCATGCTCGGCGCCAACGGTATCGTGGGCGGCGGCCAGCCGCTCGCCGTGGGCGCAGCCATCGCCTGCCGCAACCGCGGCGATGGCACAGTCTCCATCGCCTTCGGTGGTGACGGCAGCAGCAATCAGGGCACCGTCTTCGAGGCCATGAACCTCGCCGTGGTGCTCAAGGTTCCCGCGCTGTTTGTGTGGGAGAACAACGGCTACGGCGAACACACCGGGGCCGACTATTCCGTCGGCAGCCGCGACATTGCTGGCCGTTGCCGTGGCTTCGGCATGCCGGCCGAAGTATGTGATGGTAGCGACTTCTTCGCGGTCTTCGAGACGATGGGGCGCATGGTTAGCCGCGCCCGCGCCGGCGAAGGCCCGGCTGCCATCGAAGCCCGCATCACGCGCTTCTTTGGCCACTTCGAAGGCGACCCTCAGCTCTATCGCGCCAAGGACGAGACCAAGCGCCTGCGCGAAAGCCTGGACTGTCTGAAGATTTTCCGGGCACGCGTCACCGCCGAGGGCTGGCTGGAAGCTGGCGAACTCGACGCCATCGACAGCGAAGTACTTGCCCTCATCGACCGTGCAGTCGCCGAAGCCAGGGCCTCGTTGCCGCCGGCCGAAGCAGAGCTGTACGCCGACGTCTACGCCGAATACTGAGGACCCCCCATGCCCATCAAATCCATGCGCGACGCCATTAACGACGCGCTGCATCTCGAAATGGCCCGGGACCCTTCCATCATCGTGCTCGGTGAGGACGTGTCCGGCGGTGCCGGCGGCACCAGCGGCGAACGCGAAGCCTCCGGCGGTATCTTCGGTGTCACGAAGGGCTTGTTGCCTCGCTTCGGCGACCACCGGGTCATCGATACGCCCATTTCCGAAAGCGCCATCATCGGCGCGGCTGGCGGTGCAGCGCTCGCGGGCCTGCGTCCCGTTGCGGAACTGATGTTCGCCGACTTCGTTGGCGTCAGCTTGGACCAGATCTTCAACCAACTGGCGAAGTTCCGTTACATGTTTGGCGGCAAGACCAACTGCCCGGCGGTCATCCGCTTGGCCATGGGTGCCGGCATGAACATGGGTGCACAGCATTCGCAGACCATGTATTCCATGCTCACCAGCGTGCCGGGTTTGAAGGTCGTTATTCCTTCGAACGCCTACGACGCCAAGGGCCTGATGATTACCGCACTGCGCGGCAACGACCCGGTATTGTTCTTCGAGCACAAGGCGCTCTATCCCCGCAAGGGCGAAGTACCCGATGGCGCTTATACCATTCCCTTCGGCGAGGCCTCGCTGGTCCGTGAAGGCGAGCATGTCACGGTGGTAGCCCTTGCCCGCATGGTGCCCTTCGCCGAGAAGGCCATCGATGCGCTGGCGAAGGACGGCATCACCTGCGACCTCATCGATCCGCGCACCACTTCCCCGATGGACGAAGACACTATTCTCGAAAGTGTCGAGAACACCGGACGTCTAGTGGTGGTGGATGAAAGCAACCCGCGTTGCAGCGTCGCCAGCGATATCGCCGGCATGGTAGCCGCGCGCGGCTTCCACAGCCTGAAGGCGCCGGTGCAACTGGTAACCGCCCCCCACACACCCGTGCCTTTCGCGCGTGAACTGGAACGTGCCTACGTGCCCAGCCCCACCCGTATCGAGGCAGCCATCCGCGCCGTGATGAAAGACTGAGGTAGAAAGCTAATGAGCAAAATCAACGCCATAACGATGCCCAAGTGGGGCATCGAAATGCAGGAAGGGACGATCAACGGCTGGCATGCCACGGCAGGCCAAGTGCTCGGTAAAACCGAACCCCTGCTCGATGTGGAAACCGAAAAAATCGTCAACACGGTAGAGACACCTGTTGCCGGAACACTCCGCCGCATCATCGGCCAAGTGGGTGACACCCTCGCGGTGGGTGCGCTCATCGGCTTGATGGCCGATGCCGCGGTGAGCGAGGAAGAACTCGACCAGTTCATCGCCAACTTCAAAGGCGCCAACACCTCGTTCGAACCCATGGGCGACGCTGCTCCTGCCGCAACGGCTACCGCCGCTGTACCCGAAGAGAGCAGCGGCGAGGCCCGCGTCAGTCCTATTGCACGCCGCGTGGCAGAACGGCTTGGCGTGGACATCTCCAAGGTCGTCGGTACGGGCCGCAATGGTCGCGTATCGAAGGAAGACGTGGAGGCTTATCACGCGGCTCAGGCCAGTGGCGTAGTCGTTGCGGAAGTTGCCAGCAAACCCGCTCCGGCAGACGACGGCAGCACCAACCCGTCCACCCGCGAAAAAATGACGTCGATGCGCTTGACCATTGCGCGACGCCTGAGCGAGAGCAAGCAGACCATCCCGCACTACCGCCTTGCGGCCGATGTGGATTTCACTGGGCTGTTCGCGCGCCGTGCCGAACTCGTGGCTGCTGGCCAGAAGGTGTCCGTCAACGATCTGCTGCTACGCGGCGTGGCGCTCACACTCGGCAAGCACCCGCAACTGAACGCGCACTTCGCCGGCGAAGAAGTGGTGAAGTTTGCTCGCGCAGATATTTGCGTGGCTGTCTCCATCGACGGCGGCCTGTCGACTCCGGTGCTGCGCGATGTGGCGAACAAGACCGCGGCAGAAGTGGCCAGCGGTGTTGCCGATCTCGCGCAGCGTGCCCGCAATGGCAAGCTGGTACGTGAAGAAATCACCGGCGGTACATTCACGGTGTCCAACCTCGGCATGTATGGCATCGACCAGTTCGACGCCATCATCAACCCGCCGCAAGTGGCTATTCTCGCCGTGGGTGCTGCCCGCGAACGCGTCATCGCCCGCAACGGCGCGGCCGTGGTCGCCAAGGTAGCCACCCTCACTCTGTCTTGCGACCACCGCGTGGTGGACGGTGCAGTAGGTGCGGCCTTCCTCGCGGACCTGCGCGACTGTCTGGAGAACCCCGCCACGCTCTGAACCGCGTGGCTAGGCCAAAAGCTCAAGAGGCTTCAAGAGAAGTAACAAACCGGCCGAACGGGCTCGGCCCAGAGGGAGCAGCATGAACGATAGTCACCACCGGAGTCCTCGGTCTTCGGTCACATCGAACACGGTCAGCGCTTGGCGTGCCAAGCTCTTCCTCTGCCTTTCACTGACCGCGTCTTGTTTCTTCCCAGCGCTAGCGGTTGCTGCCGATGCTGCAGCGACTCCGCCAACTGGCGAGCAGGTGTACCTCGAGCGCTGTGCCCAGTGCCACGAGGGCGGTGTGCCCAAAGCGCCGCACAAGATGTTTCTGCAAATGATGGCTACCGATGCCATTCACGATGCTTTGTCCACGGGCATCATGCAGCAACAGGCCACCGGCTTGAGCGCCGCCGCACGCGTGGCGGTAGCCGAGTATCTCGGTGGGCAGTCGCTTGCCGACAGTCAAGCCAAGCCGGAAGCGCAGCGCTGCAGCGGCCCTGCAGCAAAGTTCGATTTGAACAGCCCGCCCGCCAAAGCCGGCTGGGGCATGGACCGCCAAAACCGTCGCTTCGTACCCGCAGAGATAGGGGGACTGGCCGCCGCCGACTTGCCTAAGCTGAAGCTGAAGTGGGCTTTCGGCTACCCCAAGGCCCAGCGGGCGCGTTCACAGCCCTTGGTGGCGCTAGGTGCGGTCTATGTGGGCAGCCAAGACGGTACGGTCCATGCGCTGGATTTTGCTACCGGCTGCACCCGTTGGACTTTCCGCGCCTCCGCTGAAGTACGTACCGCCATCCAGATGGATGGTTGGGTAGCCGGTACGCCGGCACCGGCACGTCCGCTACTGTATTTCGGCGACCTCATGGCGCGTGTCTATGCCGTGGATGCACTGACCGGCGAACTGGTTTGGAAGACCAAGGTGGATGACCACCCGAACGCCACCGTTACCGCAGCCCCGGTGCTTTATGACGGTCGGCTGTACGTTCCCGTCAGTTCGCTGGAAGTGTCCAGTGCCGGCGACCCGAAATACGCCTGCTGCACCTTCCGCGGCAGTATTCATGCGCTAGATGCCAAGACCGGCGCCACCATTTGGCAGTCGTACACCATCCCTGCAGCGCCCAGCCAGACCGGCACCACCAGTGTAGGCACGGCAATCCTCGGGCCTTCGGGAGCGCCCATCTGGAATACCCCTGTACTGGATACCAAGCGTGGTGTGCTTTACGCGGGTACTGGCGAGAACTATTCCAGCCCCGCAGACGACCGCAGCGATGCGCTGCTCGCTTTCCGTCTGACTGACGGCAAGGTGCTTTGGGCCCGCCAAAAGACCAGTGGCGATGCCTGGAACGTTGGCTGCATGCTGCAAAACGCCAACTGTCCGAAGGAAGAAGGTCCGGACGTAGATTTTGGTGCAGCTTCCATCCTCACCACCCTGCCAGACGGCACCGACGTGCTACTCGCCGGACAGAAGAGTGGTGATGTTTACGCCGTGCGCCCTGAGGACGGCAGCTTCGTGTGGCACCGCAAAGTCGGCCGTGGCGGAATTCAAGGTGGCGTTCATTTCGGCATGGCGCTGGATGGCAACACGCTCTACGTTCCCATTTCGGACATGACCGGCGAAGAAGCGGAAGGTACCAACAAAAACAAGGGACCGCCGCGCGCTGGCATGCATGCCTTGAACGCAACGACGGGCGAAGTGCTTTGGTCGACGCTAGCGGATGACCGCTGCCATGGCCTCCAGTACTGCGAACCTGGCATTTCGGCGGCCGTCACAGCCATCCCGGGTGCTGTCATCGCCGGCCATATGGATGGCCGTTTGAGAGCCTACGAGCAGGCGACCGGAAAGGTTCTCTGGGAGACAGAAACCCGTCAGCCGTTCGCCACCGTCAATGGTGTAGCGGGTATGGGCGGTTCCATGGGGGGCGGCTCCGGACCAGTGGTCCAACAGGGGCATCTGCTGGTGAATTCCGGTTATGGGTTGTATTTCCACCTTCCGGGCAACGTATTGCTGGTTTACGCACCGGAATAAGACCCATCGCGGAGTGGGTGATGGGGTGACGGGGTTGGGCTACACTCTTGCTCAAGACCCCTTCGCCCCAACAGGAACCCCCTCCGCAATGTCACGTCAGGTCACTATTTTCCAGGTAGACGCGTTCACCCAAACGCTGTTCGCCGGCAATCCGGCAGGCGTTGTCCTCGGCGCCGAGGTCCTCACCGATGCCGAAATGCAGTCGCTTGCCCGCGAACTGAACAACACCGACACTGCCTTCGTACTGCCCGGGGATGGCAGCGACCACGACCTGCGTATCCGTTTTTTCAACCCGCATAACGAAACTGGTTTCGTTGGCCACGCCACGGTCGCGGCCCATATCGCGCGCTTGGCCGCCGGCCAGGGCACCGTCGGCATAGTGCGCCAGAAGTCCACCACCGGCCTCTACGAGGTGGAAGTGACTGGTGGCGAATTGCCCAGCGTCAGCGTCGCCTACTCGGCACCGCAGCTGCTAGCGCCGTTGGGTGACAAGGAGCGGTCCATGCTGCTGGACGCCATGGGCCTCAGCAGCGTGGCACTAGATGCGAAATGCCCACTCGCCATCGCGCGACGCACCACCACGCGCTTGATGATTGGCTTGCGCGAGCCCGAGGCGCTGGCTGCCCTGTCGCCGGACCCCGAGGCGCTGAAGCGCCTGAGCGCGCACCTCGGTGCTGATGCCTACTTCGCCTTCGTGCGGGATGCGCATGGCCCGGGCACCACGGCCTCGCGCTTGTTCTGCCCACACTTCGGCATGCCGGAAGACCCGGTCAGCGGCAATGCACACGGCATGTTGGGCGCCTACCTGGTGGCGCACGGCTTGCTGCCAGTGCGCGTAGGGCGCGCCTCGTTCCGCGGACGCCAAGGCGAATCGCTAGGCCGCGCGGGCGAGGTGGATGTGGAGATCGAAGGCGAGAGCGGTCACCCGCGCCGCGTGCGCGTCAGTGGCACCGCACGCATCGTCTACCAGGCCAGCCTGACGCTGTAGGCGCGAGTCAGGCGACGTAGTCGAAGAACTGCAAGTCCATGTCTTCGGAAAGTGCCGCGAGGATAGGCGGCACCAGCCGGTCGTGGGAGGGCGCCTGCATGTGTAACTGGAACGCTGCGTCGTCCTTGAAGCGCGCATACACGATGTAGGTGCCCGCCTTCTCCTTGTGACGAAGCACGTCGTAGACACACATATCCGGCTCTTCGGCATGCGAGAGCTGCGACAGTTCCGTCTGTAGGCGCTCGAATTCAGCCTCGTGGCCCGGCTTCACTTTCAACGTGGCAATAAACGTGGTCATGGAGGTCTTCCTCTAGGCTTGGCGCTGCCGCTAACGGCAGCGCAGTATCAGTAGCGTACGTGTTTGGCGCCAGCAGAGCTGGCGTTACTGGTATTCGTCGAGGTACTCGCGCACGTAGGTGCCATCAAGGCACTCGATAATGCTCGACACCGCGTCCTTGAACCACGGCGTTTCCAAGTGGGCGTGCTCGGCCGCCTCATTGGGGAAGCTTTCCAGCACGGCGTAGCGGCGCTCTTCGCGCAGCTTGAAGAACTCGTAGTAGATGGCGTCCTTTTCGTTCGCCTTCGTGGCCACCTGCAGGGCCATGGTGGCGCGCTCGAACTGTTCTTCGAAACCGGCCTTTACTGTCATACGCGACAGAAACGTGATGCGTTCGGACATGCCCCCTCCGGAAATTTTCTTGGGTCGGCGTGGTGCCAACCGTGAGGCTGATGTTAGCCCACCCCATGGGCAGAAAGAAACAGTCAAGCCTGTTTCTTTTTAAGCGGCGCTGCTAGGCTTTGCGCATGAGCAACCAAGACAATGCATCAGGCACTGGCAGCCCCGAACCCATCACCGCGGTAGACGCCCCGTGGCACGAAGTGGCGGCCGCCACGGACTTCACCGCTGGAAGCATGCGCGGCTTCGTGGTGGGTGGCCGAGACGTGGTGGTATGCCACACCAAGGAAGGCGGCTGGCACGCGCTGGACAATATCTGCACGCACGGGTTCGTGAAGATGGATGAGGGCCGCTTGCGCGGCGTGCGGCTCATTTGCCCCCTGCACGGTGCCTCGTTCGACTGCCGCACGGGCGCGGTATTGGGCGCCCCTGCCAGCAAGCCCTTGGCCTGCTGGCAGGTGAAGGTAGAAGGCGAGCGCGTCTTGGTTGCGCCGCCGACCACTTGAGTTTTCCCGCCTAGTCTTTTTTCTTCGGGATACGCACCGGGCGTTCGCCCGTCCACGCGCGTGCCGTCTGTTTCATGTACTCGAAGGCGCTGCGAGCCTGTGCCGAAGCCTCGATCAGTTCAATCATGGCGCCTTCGTGGCCGCTAAAGCCAGCCGCGAAGTTCGGCCCGCCCACGCCACGCAGGTCGCAATAGGCAAAGCGCTGCCCCACTACGGTTTCGCCGCCCTGCACCACATGGGGGTGCCAGCCCAACTGCGTCAACGTGGCTTCCAAGTCGTCCACTAGCACCCCTACATGCTGCAGGCCTTCCGGCGCTTTAGCGAGAAACTCCGTATAGATACTGGGGGTCGCGCAGTGTTGCTGCACCAGTTCTATCTGGTGTTCGCCGCTGTAGGCAATGGCCACGCTCATGTCCAACTGCAGTGGCTTGCCCCGGAAGTGGCATTGGCCGAACTGCAAATGTTCCATAACGAAGAATGGGCCGACGCCCATCACATCGCTCCACCATTCGGCCGCAGCGCGCCAATCGCGCACCACGTAGCCGTTCTGCATGATGGGCCCAAGCAAGCGACTCATGGAGCCGCCTGCTGACAAGCGCTGGCAGCCATGGGGCTCAACGCCGCTGGTCGAAGCGACGACCGACCATGGCGCTGGCGATGTTCACCTTCTGAATATCCACGGCCCCACCAGCAATTCCCCAGCCCCAGGCATCGCGCAGACGACGCTCCATGGGGTATTCACGGGAATAGCCGTAGCCGCCCATCAGTTGCACCGCATGGCCGCAGACTTCGCGCGCAATCTCGTTGGCGAAGCACTTGGCCACAGACGACTCGAGGATGCTGGGCAACCCGGCCTGCGAATTCACCGCAGCGCGATGGATGAGCAAGCGCGCAGCGTCGACGCGAATCTGCATCTCTGCCAACTTGATTTGCACCGCTTGGAAATCGACGAGCGGCTTGCCGAACTGGATGCGCTCTTGCACGTACGGCAGTACGTCTTCCAGCGCACCGCTCGCCTGCCCCAGCGCCATGGTGGCGTTACCGCAGCGCTCGAGGTCGAAGGCCTCCATCAACTGCTTGAAGCCACCGGCCGGAACGACGATGTCGTCTATAGAAATTTCACAATTATCGAAATACAGGTCGCAGGAAGGAACACCACGGAACCCCATGAGGTGTTCAGGCTTGCCAAACCGCATGCCAGGATTTTCCTTCTCCACATACACCGCGCCAATACCCTTCGGGCCAGGCGTATCGGACAAACGGCAATACACGACGTAACCATCCGCATGACCACCGCCCGAACACCAGCGCTTGGTGCCGTTCAGCACCACCTTGTCGCCAGTGATAACGCCACGCGTGGTTAGGTCCGTTAGCGCCGAACCAGCGGCCGGTTCGGACATGGATACCGCCACCACTTTTTCGCCACGGCACACGGCCGGCACCACGCGCTGTTTCAGCTTTTCACCGGCGAAACGCTCGATGGCGCGCACGGGGCCCACGCAGCTCTCAAACACCGGGAAGGCCACCGCGCCAGACACCTTCGCGAATTCCTCGATGACCAGCAGCGCCTCGAGGTTACCAAGGCCCAGTCCGCCGTACTGCTCGGGGATGTTGATGCCCAGAAAACCCATCGACCCATATTCATGGATGAGTTCATGTGACGGCGGTTCGCCGGTTTCCTCGATCTCTTTCGCCAACGCCGGCAACCGCTCCCGGGCGTACTTGCGCGCTGCTTCCTGGAGGGCCTTCTGCTCGTCAGTCAACTGGAAGTTCATGAACTCGTCCTCGTCGTTAATGGTCGCGAACCTGATTGTGCCATCATCTGCGCACACGGCAGCAGTGGCGCTGCCCGGCGAGGCAAAGATGACGGTGAATGTAATGATAGAAGGCGCGCCGCAAGGCATTCTCGCTGGCGTGCGAGTACTGGATTTTGGCCGCTATGTGGCCGGCCCCTACTGCGCCACTTTGCTGGGCTACTTGGGCGCCGAAGTCATTCGCGTGGAACGCCGCGAAGGCGGTGAAGACCGTTATATCGCCCCCGTCACCTCGCAGGGTGAAGGCGCCGTGTTTCTGCAATGCAGCCCCAACAAGCGCTCGCTCACGCTCGACCCGACCACTCCGCAAGGCCGCGAGATAGTACACCGCCTGGTGGCCACGGCAGACATCGTCGTGGCGAACCTGCCTGCGGCGGCCCTGCGGCAGTTCGGCCTCGATTACGCCACGCTCTGTACGGTGAAGCCGGACATCATTCTGGTGACGCAAAGTGCCTTCGGAGATGGTGGCCCTTACGCCACGCGTGGCGGCTTCGATGGCGTGGGGCAGGCCATGAGTGGCTCCATGTACATCACGGGCACGCCGGGCAACCCGGTGAAGGGTGCGGCCCCGTACGTCGACTACACCACCGCATCGCTCTCCGCTTTCGGCGCCTTGGCGGCGCTGCTGGAAAAGCGGCAGACGGGGCGTGGCCAGCACGTGCAGGCGGCGCTGCTGTCCACGGCTCTCGCGGTGTTCAACTCGCACCTCGTCGAGCAAGGCGTCACCGGCATCAACCGCATGGGCACCGGCAACCGCGTGCAGACCTCGGCCCCCTCCGATGTTTTCGCCACCAGCGACGGCCATGTGCTCATGCACACCGTCGGCAACGGTTTGTTCAAACGCTGGGCCAAGCTGATGGCCAAGGACGGCGACGACCCGGCCCGCTGGACGGAAGACCCGTTGTTCCAGTCGGACCAGTCCCGCGCGGACCACGCCGACCCCATTCTGGAACGCACGCGCCAATGGTGCGCAGCGCGCACTACCGCCGAGGCCGTGCTGCAACTCGAAGCCATCGGCTTGCCCGGTGGGCCCGTCTATACCCCGCAGCAAGCGTTGGACGACCCGCAGGTGGCTGCGATGGGGTTCCTGCGTGCCGTGGACTACCCCGGCTTGCCGCGCCCTGCTCCGGTCGCAGACATTCCCCTGAAGTTCTCGCACTCGCCCGTGGGAATTCGCACCTCGCCCCCCACTCTCGGCGCCGACACGAACAGCGTGTTGGCGGAACTGGGCTACGACAACGCCGCCATCGCGGCGCTGCGAACTGCCCAAGTGGTCTGAAAGAACATCGACGAGACTCGAGACCATCAGACCCACATCACGCGTGCAGAACGCGAGTATCAAACCGTCGTAATGCGATAACCCAGCCGCGGGAAGTGCACCACCACCTCGCCCACGGCGGGGTGTTCCCGGCGCAAGGCAATGCGCGTTGGCGTTGCCACTACCACCTGCCCCACCACCTCACCGCGACGGGTATCGTCCGGCGTAACGGCTACCGTTTGCCCCGCTTGTAGCCCCTGCACATCGGCGGGGTCCACTTGCTCTGCCGTCAGCGGCGCGGAAGCCAGCGCCACAGCAAGCGCGTCGGCTGGGGGTAACTCCGTGCGCTTCCCGTGCCCAATGGCTGCGCAACGTGCTTCCCAGGCGTGCAACGCCGGAAAGCCCGCCAGCAAAGCAGCCGCTTGGTCGGGCAGATTCTGCCGCAACATCCAAGTAAAGGGCCAAGCCTGTACGTCCGCCAGCCCTGCCCGGCCGCCCATCAGGAACGGCCTGCCGTCTTGCAACTGTTCTTCCAGCAGCGAGGCATGTGCGCGGTACTGGGTGCGTGCCTGCGCGAGGTTCTCAGCGGCTGCGTTGAAGTCGATATCCGGAAAGAGCTGTTCGCGGTCTTTGCGGAATTCCTCTGGCCAAAACGGCAAGGCCACGCCAAGCACAACGCCGAGGCCGTTGCGGAAAAATGCGTCGGCCCAACGCACCATCATCCGCTCCATGGCGCCATGCACCACGGGCACCAACGATGGCTCCGGCAACAAACGGTCGAGTTCGCGGGCAATGAGTTGCGAATCGACATACACATCGCTGCCCACTTGCAGCACTGGCGTGCCGCGATAACCACCCGTCAACGCCATCACGGCGTCCTTCGGCGGCATCATGGGCATCTCTACCGAATGGTAAGCAGCGTCCTTGATGCCAAGCATCATGAGGGCCTTCTGCGAGAACGGCGAGGCATCGTATTGATGCAAGATGAGGCTGGTGGCAGTGGGTGCGTTTTCCATTATTTCTCTCCAGCATGGGGTTCGTTGTTCGCATCGCTACGCTGGCGGAGCTCATCCATCTTCGCAGCGGTCTGGCCATAAAGGTGGGTATCGCCAATGGCATCGGAATGCCGCACGCGACCATGCAGCATGGCGCGCTGCACGGCAGGGCGCTCGCCAATCGCGTCATACCAGCGCTTCACATTCGGGAAATCGTCCAGCGACTGCCCTTGCCAAGCGTGGTGCACTACCCAAGGCCAGGAAGCCATATCGGCGATGGAGTAATCGTCAGCGATGAATTCCCTGTCCTTTAACTGGTGGTTCAGCACACCGTACAAACGATTCACCTCGTCGGTGTAGCGCTGAATGCCATAAGGCACTTTTTCCTTGGCGAACTGGCGAAAATGATGCGCCTGCCCCGCCATGGGGCCGAGCCCAGCCATCTGCCAGAACAGCCACTGCAATGTGTTGTGGCGTCGCATGGGGTCATGTGGCAGAAACCGGCCACTGCGCTCTGCCAAGTACAGCAAGATGGCGCCGGACTCGAACAAGGGCAGCGGCCCACCCGGAATATCGTGATCGATAATGGCGGGAATTCTATTGTTCGGGCTAACGGCCAAAAATTCGGGCGTGAACTGCATGCCGCGCGTGATATCGACATAAGTCAGCTTCCAGGGAAGATCCATCTCTTCCAGCGCAATGGCCACTTTCTGCCCATTGGGCGATGGATAGAACAGCAACTCGATCATGCGCGCTCCACGCGGTACTGCGCGCGCGGGAAATGCACCACTACGGTACCAGCGCGTTCATCCGTGCGCTGCACGGCTACTTCATGCAGTGTGTAGCTGTACAGTTTGCCGGTCACTGGCGTCTTGCCATAGTCGTCCGGCGTTACCTGAACCGTATCGCCGGCCTGCAAATTCAGTGCAGTGGCCACCTCGTCGCGCAGCGTAACGCCAGCCCCCGGCAGCGCCGTGGCTGCGCGCGCGACGGCGAGCGCATCGGTTGCCGCAAGCTCGCTGCGCCGACCCTGCCCCAAGGCCAGCATGCGGTCAGCAAATGCGCGCACCAACGGGAAAGGCGCAAGCATGTCCGCCGCATTGGCCAAATTGCCGCGCACCATCCAGACGGGGAAGCAGGCGCCGATATCCGCCCAACCCGGCGCGCTGCCACCAAGAAAATCCGTCCCCGCTGCCAAGGCCTGCTCGAGCGTATCGAGTTGGCTACGCAACTGCGTATACATGTGGGGCACGTCTTCGCCTAGGCGCGAGAAGTCCATGAAGTTAAAGAAGGCCTTGCGGTCCGCGAGCAGTGGCTCCGGCAACAGCCCTAGGTTCGTGCCCATAGCCAAAGCAGCACCCGGGTCGAAGAAACTGCGGTCCGCCCAACTCGCCAGCGCTAGCGCCAAACCCCGGGTTGCGCCCGGGAACAGGGTGGGCGTGGGGAACCGACGTTCCAGTTCCAAAGCAATCAGGCGCGTATCGCAATAGATGTCCGCACCCACTTGCAACACCGGCGTGCGCCGGTAGCCGCCCGTCAATGCCGTCAGGTCTGGCTTGGGCGGCACCATGGGAATATCAACCGATTGCCACGCTAGGCCTTTCAGCCCGAACACCAGCCGAATTTTCTCGGCGAACGGCGATGGATCGAAATGGTGCAGGATCAGTTCAGGCATGGTTCCCCCCGGACCCTTGTCCAACGTTTGGTCCAACGCTTGGCCAACGCTTGGCCAAGTCTTGGCCACCCCTGGGCCAGCCCTGATAGTACATACCGCAGACGGGAAAAAAAACAGTCAGGCTTGTTTCTTTCATAAGAGGGCATCGCCTATACTCGGTTGGGTTGGCAGCCCTCGGGTTGGCTGGCGTTTTCTTGTCGGAGGTCTACCCGTGTCCACGCCCACTCATAGCCCGTCCCGCGAAGAGGTCATGGACCTGCTGCGCGCCGGGATGCAGTACGAATTCGGCCGCACGGGGCCACCGGAGGGCTTCCCGCAACTGCCGGTCATCCCGGCCGGCCGCTATACGGACCCGACCTTTCTCGAACTCGAGATGTCGGCCATGTGGAAGCGCTCTTGGGTTTACGCCTGCCACCTCGACGAAATTCCCGAACCTGGCCATTTCCTGCTGTTCACGCGCCTCGGTTCGCCGGTGCTCATCATTCATGGCAAGGACGGCGTGGTACGCGCTTTCTACAACACCTGCGCGCACCGCGGCGCCCCTTTGGTACAAACGCCCGGCGGCAAGGTGGAAGGGCTGGTCTGCCAATACCACGGCTGGACCTATGGCCTCGATGGCCGCCTAGTGAACCTGCGCGACAAGCGCGACTTCGTGGGCCTCGACCTGAACTGCCATTCGCTGGCACCAGTGCGCTGCGAACGGTTCGGTAACTGGATTTTCGTGAACGAAGACGCCAACGCACCAACGCTCGCCGAAAATCTTGGGCACATCCCGGGATTCTTCGCGGAGCTGGCGCCGGAACAAACGCGCTTCGTGCACAAGAAGAGCTATCACGTAAAGTGCAACGTGAAGGTGTTGCTCGACGCCTTCCTCGAGGTGTACCACCTGAAGTCCATCCACCAGCACACGGTGGACCGCTTTCTGGACCACCGCGGCACTACCATTCAGCTGTGGGCCGGTGGCAATTCGTTCATGTTCACGCCGAACCGCCGGCCGGACTGGGAAGACCCCGGCACCCGCGGCATGCCTAAGGTGCCGGGCGTGTCCGAGGTCATCGCGAAGAACAACCCGTCGTTCATGTCGTACCCGAACCTCGTCACGCCGGTGGCGGATAGCGGCATCCCGTTCATCCTGTTCTGGCCCTGCGGTCCGCGCGAGATGGAAATTGAAGTGGTGTGGTTCGCGCCGGGCGACAACGGCGAACCGCTCTCCCCACTGTGGGAAACCCGCATCGCGAATTTCGAGCGTATCCTCTACGAAGATACGCAGTTCGCGGAATTCATCCAGCAGTCGGTGGAATCGCCGGGCTTCCGTGGGCTGACGCTGAACTACCAGGAGCGTCGCATCTACCACTGGCACGAAGAACTGGACCGCCGCATCGGCATCGACCGTGTGCCAGAGCACTTGCGCGTGCAGCAAGTGCTGGCGCCGTTCGTCTCGGCGGTGCCGGTATCACCACCGCCCGCCGCAGCGGCGGCCGAACCGGCGACTCCCTAAGCCATGCGCGCGCTGCTCTCTGCCGGTGTCTACCTGCCGCGAGCACGCCTGCCCCGCAGCAGCATTGCCGCGGGCCATGCCTGGTTCAACCCGAACCTGCCCAAAGGCGGCGAACGCAGTTATGCCGCTTGGGACGAAGACAGCCTGACGCTGGCGGTGGAAGCCGTCCGTGCCTGTACGGCAGACGTAGCGGCAGAGGGCGTTGCCGGAAGCCATCGCCAGTTCGGCGTACTCGCTTTCGCTTCTACCACCTTCCCCTTCGCCGACCGCAGCAACGCGGGCCTCGTGGCCGCAGCGCTGGGCCGTGAAGGCGCACTGCAAGCCCGCGACCACGGCGGCTCGCTGCGCGCGGGCACTTCAGCCTTGCTCGCCGCCCTGCAGGCACTCGCCGACCCAGCCTGCCCAGAAACGGTCGTGGTAGCGAGCGACGCACGCAACGCCAAGCCCGCCAGCCCCCAGGAAAGCCAGTTCGGTCATGGCGCCGCCGCCTTCCGCTTAGGCCGTGCACCAGACGGCACCGCCGTGCTGGCGGAATACCTCGGTGGCGCAGCCGTCACCGCGGACTTTGTCGACCATCATCGTAGCGACGGCGAAGACTTCGACTACACGCTGGAAGAACGCTGGGTACGTGACGAAGCCTGGGGCAAGCTGCTGCCCGGTGCCGTGGTGCCAGCTTTGTCTGCCGCGGGTATTGCTGCCAGCGCCATCGACCACTGCGTAGTCAACGCGCCAGCCGCGGCTCAGAAGAAGCTGGCGGCGCAACTCGGGCTGCGCGAAGGTATTTTCGTCGATACGCTCGGCAAGACCGTCGGCGACACGGGCACGGCGCAGCCCTTGGTGTTACTCGCCGCCGCATTGGAGAAGGCAACACCGGGCGCGTTGCTGTTGCTCATCGGCTTCGGGCAAGGTATCGATGCGCTGGTGTTCCGCGCGGGCGCGCTCGCTGGCACCGCCGCCAGTAACTTCAGCGCAGCGCTGGCCGCTGGCCGGCAAGAACCCAGCTACACGCGGTACTTGGCCCACCAAGGCCTGCTCGAGATGGAACTGGGCATGCGTGGCGAGCGTGACAACCGCACGGCGCAGAGCGTGGCCTGGCGCAAGCGCCGCACAGTCACGGCACTCATCGGTGGCAAGTGCCGCGATTGCAGCACCGTGCAATATCCGCTGACGCGCGCCTGCGTAAACCCCGACTGCCGCGCTTTCGACACGCAGGAAGAATTTCCGCTCGCCGATTGCCCGGCGAAGGTAAAGACCTTCACCGAGGACTGGCTGGCGTTCACACCGGCACCACCCCTGGTGTACGGCAACGTCACCTTCGCCGCCGGCGGTAACGCCTTCATCGAATTCACCGATGCCGCGCCCGGCGAAACCATGGTCGGCCAACCCGTGCGCTTCGTGTTCCGCCTGAAGGACCGCGACGCCTTGCGTGGCTTCCACCGCTACTTCTGGAAAGCCGTTCCCGTGTCCGTACACGCGCACGGCGAAGGGAACTGACCCATGGCACGTGGTATCCGTGACCAAGTCGCCATTGTCGGCATGGGCTGCTCACGCTTCGGGGAACGCTGGGATTGTGGCCCTGACGACCTGATGATCGAAGCCTTTCAGGAGGCATCGGCCGACGCCGGCATCGAACGTGACCGTATCGAAGCGGCATGGCTCGGTGTGTTCTACCAGGAACAGTCCACCTCGAAGTCGGGCCTGCCGCTGTCCATGGCACTGCGACTGCCGAACGTGCCGGTCACCCGCGTCGAGAACCTCTGTGCCACGGGTACAGAAGCGCTGCGTGGTGCCGTGTATGCGGTGGCCTCGGGAGCCGTGGACATTGCCTTGGCCATGGGCGTGGAAAAACTGAAGGACACGGGTTTCGGCGGCCTGCCGGAACGCGCCAAAGGCACCTTCGAAGATCTCTGGCAGCCAGGCTTCACGCCGCCGGGGGCCTTCGCGCAACTGGGCGCTGCTTACGCCGCCAAGCATGGGCTGTCCATGCAGGACGTGAAGCGCGCCATGGCGCATGTGTCGTGGAAGAGCCACGAGAACGCGGCGCTGAACCCGAAAGCGCATCTGCGCAACCGCATTACCATCGAGCAGGCACTGGGTGCCCCCATGATCGCCTACCCGCTCGGCACCTTCGACTGCTGCGGCGTCAGCGATGGTGCGGCCTGTGCCATCGTCACCACGCCGGAAATTGCGCGCAGCCTTGGCCGAACCGAAGCGGTCACGGTGAAGTCGCTGCAGCTCGCGCCGTCCAACGGCGTCGAGCTTTCCCATGGCAGCTGGGATGGAGCGCATACGCCCACCACGCGCCTCGCCGCCGCACGCGCCTATGCAGAAGCCGGTATCGCTGGCGCCGAAGCCATCGACCTGTTCGAAGTGCATGACTGCTTCTCCATCACCGAACTGGTGCTGATGGAAGATCTCGGCTTTTCGGCCGAAGGCCGCGCGGTTTACGATATTTTGGATGGCCGCTACGACCGCAGTGGTGCCAAGCCCTGCCAGATCGATGGCGGCTTGAAGTGCTTCGGCCACCCAGTGGGTGCCTCGGGCCTGCGCATGGCTTACGAGATGTACCTGCAGTTGCTCGGGCGCGCCGGGGCGCGGCAGCATTCGCCACAAGGCAAGGCGCCGGCGCTCGGCTTGACGCACAATCTGGGTGGCATACCGAACCGCAATGTTGCCGCCATTGGCATCTTCGGCCTGATGGACGTTTAAACCACGGCCAGTGGCATTGGCCACTGGATTACTGTCGAGGGGGGATGATGATCAACACACTACTGACGCGCGTGCCACCCGACCAGCTCGGCGACTGGCGTGGCGCTTACGACACCATGCAAGGGCTTACGGGCGACGCCACCTTCGTGGAAGTGTTCGCACAAGCCCCGGAACTGCTGCAGTTCGTGATGGGTCAGTTCTACATGCCGCTGTTCTTCGGCGGCCGTGTGGAGCAGCGCTACAAGCAACTCGTACGGTTAAAGCTGTCGCTGGAGCACGGTTGCCGTACCTGCAACAAGCAAAATGTGCCGGGCGCACTGGCTGCCGGCATCACGCAGGCGCAAGTAGATGCCATGGATGCCTACGAGGCAGGCCCGTTCACTGAAGCCGAGAAGGCGGTCATTGCCTATGCCGACCAAGTGAAGATGACCAACCACCAAGGGCATATGACGCCCGAACTGCTGGCGCGCCTGCGCGCGCACTTCAGCGAACCCGAAATTCTTGAACTCGGCGTGGTCATGGCGGTCATTTCCGGCATGGCCAAGCTCAGCTTCGTGCTCGAATTGGTCGAACGCGAACCCACTTGTCCTTTCAATCCAGACGTTGTCGCCTAGGGAGGCTGCCATGTACGACTACCGCAATCCCATCGTGCTGAACCCCGCCGCGCCAGAAGGCGCCTTGGATGCAAAACTGCCTCCCGCGGATGACGGACTGGATGTCGTTGACCCTGCACGCTACTACTCCAAGGAGTTCATGCAGAAGGAGTGGACGCATCTGTGGCCTCGCGTCTGGATCCTCGTCGGCGTCACGCCAGACATCAAGGAGCCAGGCGACTATTTGGTCCATGAACACGGCCACGAAAGCTTCTTGGTAGTACGCCAGGACGATAACAGCATCAAGGCGTTCTACAACGTCTGCCCGCACCGTGCGAACCAGATTGCCCTGAACTCGCAAGGCTCGGTCGACAAGTTCACCTGTGCCTATCACGGCTGGCAGTTCGGCAAGGACGGCAAGCTGAAGTGCATCACCGATGAACAGACCTTCCATCCGAGTCTCATCGCGCATCGCCCCGGCCTGACCGAACTGCGTTGCGACACCATCGGCGGCCTCATCTTCGTGAATATGGACGGCAAGGCACCGCCCCTCAAGGAGTGGATTGGCCTGCCCCCGGGTTACATCGAGAACTACGAAATCGAGCAGATGAACGTAGTCCACCACGTCAATACTGAGTGGCTGGCGAACTGGAAGACCGGTGTCGATGCCTTCTACGAGACCTACCACCTTCCCCATATCCACCCGCAGACGCAGGGCGTGATGGAAGACTTCTCGCAGATTGACAGCTACCCGAACGGCTTCACGCGCATGATCGTGCCCATCTGCACGAAGAGCCATCGCATGGAAGACGCCTCCGTGAACCCCGGCTTGCAGTACATGATGATGGAAGCGGGCATGGACCCGGCCAGCTACACCGGTGACGCGGATGGCGTGCGCGTCGCCGTGCAACAAGCCAAGCGCGCGCGTGCTGCACGCCTCGGTATGACGCACTACGACAAGTTCACCGACGGCCAGTTGACGGATAGCTGGGCTACCGGCTTCTTCCCGAACGTGCAGATTGGCATGCATCCGGAAGGCGTGTTTATCATGCGCTTCGTCCCGCATGCGACGGACCCCGAGCGCTACTACTACGACAACATGATCATGTTCCGCCACGTGGATGACCCGAACTACTTCGTGCCCGGTTGGATGGGTCTGCCAAAGGACACAGACGTGACCGGCGCTACCCGCCCAGCGGCGAAGCGCTATACGGCAGGCAACCTCTGCGACCTGGGTGAAGTGCTGAACCAGGACGTGGAACTGGTGGCCAATGTGCAGAACGGCTCGAAGTCGCGTGGCTTCCGTGGTCCGCTTTGGTCCGTGCAGGAAGGCCGCCTACGCCACTACCACCGCGAACTCGACCGTTACTTGAACGGCGAGAAGTAAGCGGCAGCGGTGCTGCTAGCGGTGTGCCAGGGCAGGTGAACCAACATGCGCCTGGCCACCGCGCAGTACCAGTTCGCGCTGCACCACGGAGGGAATATCCGTGGTGTGGTGCACTGCCACCACCAGCGTGGTGCCGGCAGCAGCACGTCGCTCCATCTCTTCCAGCATTCGTGCACGCGCAGCGCGGTCCAGCCCGGTGAAGGGCTCGTCCAGCAGCAAGAGTTCCGGGTTGCGAACCAGCGCTCGCGCCAACAGCGCCAGCCGCAGTTGCCCATACGACACTTCCCGCGGATAGCGCTCAGCCAAAGGCACCAAGCCAAACCGGTCGAGCGCTTCCAGAGCGCGGCGCTTTTCGCTTGCTGAAGGCTTCCAGTCCAACCCGAGGCTGCCGCACCATCCGCCAATGACCAAGTCCAGCAGGCTCCCGGCGCCCATAGCGTCGTCCACCGCCAGCGTCTGCAATTCAGGCGACACGTAGCCGCAGCGCCGCTTCCACAGTTCGATGGCCGTGCCTTGCGGGAACCGGGCGCGGCGCACCTCGCCGCCCAGTGCCGGCCAACGCGAGCCATGCAGCATCTGCAGCAGCGTCGACTTGCCACTGCCCGTGGCGCCCTTCACTACCCAGTGCTCGCCGCGGCGAATAGTCCAGTCCAAGCCGCGCAGCACCGGCCGCCATTCGCGGTAAATATCCACGTTGCGCAGTTCAATCAATACAGGCGCTAACTTGTGTGAGGTAACGAGCTTGCTTATGGGAGCGAGCTTGCTCGCGACTCTTACTGTAGGAGTGAGCTTGCTCGCGACGGTCGGCAGCAAGCGGCCTCCTACAGGCCCCACTATCACCCGCCCCCGCTCCACGCGCGCACGGCGCGTGAAGCCCGCCGGCATCTCTTCATCGCGGTGCGTAGTCAGGACCACCGTGCAACGCCACTTCAGCAAGACGCGCAGCGCCGCCTGCACTGCGCGGCGGTGGGCGCCATCGAGGCCATTGAACGGTTCGTCGAGCAACAGCAGCGCCGGCTTCGCCACCCACGCCCGTGCCAGCAAGACGCGACGACGCTCGCCGTAGGAAAGCTCCAAAAACCCGCGCCGCTCCAGCTTCTTCAAGGCGAACAAGGCCACGGCCTGCGTCACCTCCGCCGATTCCGCGCGCGTCAATTTCCGCAGCGGAATATCCGTACGGTCGAAGCCGGTGCCAATCACTTCGCGCAGGCGCAAATTCCAGTCGCGCCGGGCGTAACGATCTTGGTGCTCGCCGGAGACATGCAGCACGCGGGGCAGCACATCGACGGCATCCACCTCGTTGCCGCTAGCGTCAAGCCAGCTCAGTCCGTCTCCGGCGCCGCGACGCTTGCCTACCGGCGTAGGCCAGCGTTCGCCTGCCATCAGCTTGCAGAGCTGCGTCTTACCTACCCCATTACCGCCAGCCAGCACCCAGCGTTCGCCGGGACGGATCTCCCAGCGCACCCGGCGCAGGATGTGGTTTTCACCCAGCGTTAAGTGAACGCCATCGAAGCGGACACCCAACGCACCATAGCAGGCAGCTGGCTGCCGACTGACCGCCTCACTCACGGCCCCGGTATTCCAAAGCGGCGATGATCCGGCTCATGACCCACAGGCGCTGTTCCCACGCAAAGGGCGCGCTCCTCATTCACCAGTTTCAACAAATGCGCCAGCAACGAATACCGTGCCCAGCCATGCATCGCCACCGGCACATCGTCATAGGCCACCGGCAACAAATCTTCCACCGGTACTGCGCCTTGGGCAGCGACTGCGCCGAGCGCCGCGAGCACCTTCGCTTCGCGCTTCAAGCGATGGGCCACCAGCGCTGCGAGGTTGGCATGCGGGTCCATGATCAGACTCCCATGCCCTGGCGCAATAGCGCGCAACGGCAAGGTTTGCAGCCGTCCGAGCGAAGCTAAGTACTCGCCCATGTCACCATCCGGCGGCAAGATGACGGGGGTGACTCCTTGCAGCACATGGTCGCCAGTGAACAGCATGCCGGCCGCCGGCCACCAAGGACAAATATGGTTGGAGGCATGCCCCGGCGTGGCCAGCAATTGCACTTCGCCGACATCCGTTTCCAGTACGTAGCCGTCTTCCGGCATGACCTCCGGAACGAACGTCGCGTCTTGGTAAGCAGCATGCCGTGCCAGCCTTCCGATGCGCGGCGCACCCGTGCGTTCATGCAGCCACGCCGCCAGCGGCGAATGGTCGCCGTGGGTATGTGTCACGACAATGCCGCGCACCGGGCGGCCAGCAATGGCCGCGAGCAGCGCTTCACCATGCACAGGCACGGCCGGGCCCGGATCAATGACCCAGACCTCGCGCTCGCCCAGCAGGTACGTGTTCGTACCCGGGCCGGTCATGGGGCCGGCGTTGGGTACGACGAGTCGCTGCAGGCCTGGCGCCAGCGGCCACGCTTGGCTAGGGGTGAACTGGCCGGGCTCCGACAACGGGTAGAGCCCTTCTTCGTCGCTTATCAAATTTTCCACTCCGGCAGCACGCCCACCACCACGCAGGCTAGAGCTTAAGGGTATCATCGGGGGGTCCGGGCCCCGGGGGCCCACTGCGGAGAACCATACCCATGTTCCGTCCTATTACTCGTCTCGCTCTGCCGGTCTTCGGCGTCCTGCTTCTTGCTGCCCCGCTCGCTCAGGCGGCCTGCCCATACCCTGCAGCGCCCAGCGCCCTGCCGGACGGCGCCACCGCTTCCAAGGACGAGATGATGGCCGGCAAGGCCGCCGTCTCGAAGTTCAACCAGGACGTGGAGGCCTACAACGGCTGCCTCGACACCGAACTGCAAGCGCAGTTGGCGGACTCCTCGCTCAAAGACGAGCAGAAGAAGAATCTGCAGTCGATGGCGAATGCCAAGCACGACGCCGCCGTCGACGAACTGACCGCGCTCGCCGCTCGTTTCAACGAGCAGGTGAAGGCCTATAAGGCCAAAGCTGCGGCGGCCGCCCCCGCCAAGTGAGCCGATGAGGCCCACCCCGCCGCCGGCACCGGAAGCGGCCCTGGCCGCAATGCTGGCGGCGCTGGGCCTTTCCGAGACTCGCGAGAACGTCCCAGCAGCGACCGCTGCTGGGCGTTTGCTTGTGTCGCCCGTTTTCGCCGAACGGGATCAGCCTCCCTTTGACCGCGTGATGATGGATGGCATGGCTGTCCGTGCTGCCGCGCTTGGCCAAGGCCAGCGTAGCTTTCGCATTGCGGGTATGGCCGCTGCCGGCCACGCCGTGCCACCGCTTACCGCCGACACTGACGCCATCGAGGCCATGACCGGCGCGATGGTGCCTGCAGGTGCCGACTGCGTTATTCCGGTCGAAGAACTGACGCGCGCAGGCGACCAACTGGTGGTGAGTGAAGCCGCCGCCAGCAGCGCCCAGGCCGGTCAGAACATCCACCCGCGCGGCAGCGACTGTCTGGCTGGCGCCAGCGTGCTGGCAACCGGACAGCGGCTCGGTGCCGTGGACATTGCCATCGCTACCGGGGCCGGCGCTGCAACGCTCGAAGTGCGCCGGCAACCGCGCATCGCCATCATCTCCACGGGCGACGAACTCGTCGAAGCGGGCGCGCTTATTGCCCCCTGGCAAGTGCGTCGCTCTAATGCCCACGCCGTGGCTACTGCGTTGCGCGCTGCCGGGCACCCGCAGCTTTCCGACCATCATCTGCCCGACGATCTTCCGCTATTGCAGGCCGCGCTGGGCGAGTTGCTCGCCACCCACGACGTGCTCGTGCTTTCGGGCGGCGTCTCCATGGGCCAGTTCGACCATGTGCCAGCGGCCTTGCGCGCACTCGGCGTCGAGCAAGTGCTCCACCGCATAGCGCAGCGCCCAGGCCAGCCGCTCTGGTTCGGCCGCGGCAGCGCAGGCCAAGCCGTGTTCGGCCTTCCCGGCAACCCGGTCAGCACCTTCGTCTGCGCCATCCGCTATGTATTGCCGGTGTTGGCACACCTCGAAGGTTCCACCGCTCGCCAGCGAGGCCTGCCCGTGCAACTGGCTGCGCCCGCAAAGACCTTGAAGGTGACTCGCTTGCTGCCCGTCCGGCTTGGCGTCAGCGCCATGGGGCAACTGCTGGCTACCCCGCGCCCGCCGGCGAACTCCGGCGACTTCCTGACTCTGGCGGGCACCACAGGCCTCGTGGAACTCCCAGGCATGGAAGGCCCACTACCCGCCGGCACCGTCGTGCCTTATTGGCCATGGCCCGATAGCGCCTGGCCTAACAGTACCTGGCCTGAACTTTCGTGAAGACAACTTGATGCGTACTACCGTCACCGACCAATTTCACCGTCCCCTGCAGGACTTGCGCCTGTCGGTCATGGACCGCTGCAACTTCCGCTGCCCTTACTGCATGCCGAAAGAAGCGTTCGGCGATGGCTACCGTTTTCTGTCAAGCCAAGAGCGCCTGTCTTCCCCCGAGACACTACGTCTCGCGCGTTTATTCGCCGGGCTCGGCGTCCGCAAACTGCGTATCACCGGTGGCGAGCCCTTGCTGCGCGCGGGCCTCGCGGACCTGATCGGCGATCTCTCATTGATACCGGGCATAGAAGACATCGCACTCACTACCAACGGCGTGTTGCTGAAGCAGCATGCGGCGGCACTGCAGGCAGCGGGCCTGCGTCGGGTGACTGTCAGTCTCGATAGCATCGACCAAGCCGTGTTCCGCCAGTTATCTGGCGGCTTCGATGGGTTGCCGCAGGTACTAGAGGGTATCGAAGCCGCGCTGCTCGCCGGCCTTTCACCCGTAAAGCTGAACTGCGTGGTCCAGCGTGGCGTGAACGAAGCCGGCGTGCTGGACCTCGTCGAGCGCTTCCGCGGCACCGGCGTGACGGTACGCTTCATCGAATACATGGATGTGGGCGAACGCCATCGCTGGGACCGCAGCAAGCTGGTGCCTACCGCAGAACTTCACGCCCGTATCCACGAACGCTGGCCGCTGCAATCGCTGCAGCCCAGCCATCGCGGCGAAGTAGCGGAGCGCCATGCTTTCGTCGACGGCCAAGGCGAAGTCGGTTTCATCTCTTCAGTCTCGCAGCCATTCTGCGGCAGCTGCACGCGTGCACGCATGTCTTCGGCGGGTGTGCTCTATACCTGCCTGTTCGCTACGCAAGGCATCGACCTTCGTGCGCCCCTGCGGGCCGGTGCGTCTGATGAAGACTTGGTCGCACTCATCACCGGCCGTTGGCAAGCCCGCGAAGACCGCTACAGCGAACTACGTGGTCAACCGTCCACTGAAACGGCGGCAGACCCGCGCAAGGTTGAAATGCACCACATCGGTGGTTGAGGCAATTACCCATGAACGAACCCACACTCACCCATGTCGATGAAGCTGGCGCGCCAGCGATGGTAGATGTCCATGGCAAGGCCGTGAGCTGGCGTCTTGCCATGGCCGAAGCATGCGTAGTATTCCCACCAGCGGCTGCAGCGGCGCTCCGTGAGCAAGGGTTTTCCACGGCAAAGGGCCCGGTGTTTCACACCGCCATTATCGCCGGCACGCAGGCCGCCAAGCAGACGCACCATCTCATTCCGTTCTGCCATGCGCTGCAACTCGAGCGCTGTAAGGTCGCCATCACGATGGAAGGCGATACGGCTGTCGTGCGTTGCGAGGCGGGGTCGCACCACCGCACTGGCGTGGAAATGGAAGCCCTCACCGGCGCCACCGTGGCGGCGCTGACCATCTACGACATGTGCAAGGCGCTGACGCATGGCCTGCGTATTGAAGCCGTGCGCTTGCTCGAGAAGACGGGCGGCAAAGCGGATTACCATGCCGACTGAACCCAACACTGTCGCCAACGACGCAGGCAAACCGCCGGTGTGGTCGGCCGCCGCACCCGTGGCCGGCCTCGTGCTCGCTGGTGGCGAAAGCCGCCGCATGGGGCGGGACAAAGCGGCATTGGAATTGGCAGGCACCAGCCAACTCGAACGCACCATGGCTTTGCTTTCGCGGCACCTGCCGCAGGTGTTCGTGTCGGTACGCGAGAGCCAGCAGCAAGACCCTTTGCGTGCACGCTTCGCGCAGGTAGTGGACGCACCCGCTTTTTCGGCCGCTGAACTTAGCGGCCCCATTGCCGGCATACTCGGCGCTTGCGCCGCCAAGCCCGACCATGCCTGGCTGGTCGTGGCCTGCGACCTGCCAATGCTGGACGATGCTGCCATCGCCGGGTTACTCGCTGGGCGCCATGCAGACAGCGTAGCCACCGCCTATACCAGCGCCTACGACGGGCTGCCGGAACCCTTGTGCGCCATCTGGGAACCCCAAGCTGCAGCCATGCTGCGTGAGCATGTGGCCGGTGGCAACCTGTGCCCTCGCAAGTTCCTGCTGCGTAACGGCGCGCACTTTCTGCCAGCGCTGGCGAGCGTCTCCACGAACATCAATACGCCGGCAGAACTCGCCGCGTTGCCCCAGCCCGGGAACACCTCCCAGGAAACCGCATGAGCCAGACTTACACCCTGCAGTACTTCGCCGTGCTGCGTGAACAAGCGCGTTGCCGTGAAGAGCGTGTAACCACCAGCGCCATCACGCCCGACGAGTTGTATGCGGAAGTTCGGGCACGCCACGGCTTCACGCTCGAAGCCAATTTCCTGCGCGTGGCGGTGAACGATGAATTCGCTGACTGGCATGCGCCACTGTGCGACGGCGACCACATCGTGTTCATCCCGCCCGTGGCTGGAGGCTGAACGGATGAGCAGCTCTTCCCTCGCCACCCACCAGGCTGAAACCTCGCCGGACGCAGGCGGCGCGTTCAGCTTCCGCGTCAGCGATGAGCCCATCGATGTACCTGCCGAGCAAGCAACTCTGAGCGACCCCGGCGCCGGCGGCTATGTGGCATTCGAAGGCTGGGTACGCGAAACGAACGAAGGACGGCGCGTGGTACGCCTGGCCTACGAGGCCTACCCCATGCTGGCGAACCGCGAGGGCCGCCGCATCCTCGAAGAAGCGCGCCAGCGTTTTGGTCTGAAGTCGGCCAGTTGCCTCCACCGCACCGGCTTACTGGAGATTGGTGGGCTTGCGGTGTGGGTGGGCGTCAGTGCTGCGCATCGTGGCGAAGCCTTCGCCGCTTGCCGCTACATTATCGATGAAGTGAAACACCGCGTTCCTGTATGGAAACAAGAGTTTTACGAGGACGGCGATAGTGGTTGGGTGAACTGTGAACGTTGCGCGGCGGCGGCAGGGCCGGCACAGAGCAACGCGACCAGTACGGCAGCCAACGCTAGCCATGGTCATACGCATGAGCATGACCATCGCCATGGTCATAGCCATACTCACGACGACGGCCACCACCATGCTCATGCGCCGCAGACGACGGCGCCGCAGCCCGCCATAGCCTCACGCCTGCCCGACTACGCCCGCCAGATGGCGCTACCGGAAGTGGGCGCTGCAGGCCAAGCGAAGCTTGGCGCTGCGAAGGTGTTGGTCATCGGCTGCGGCGGTCTCGGCGTACCGGTCGCTACTTATCTGGCCGGTGCCGGTATCGGCTCGCTGACCTTGGTGGACCCGGACATTCTCGAGGCCACCAACCTGCACCGGCAGATTGCCTATGCAGCGGCAGATTGCGGCCAGGCCAAAGTGCTGTTGCTGGCTGCACGCCTGCGCGCCTTAAACCCTTCCATCGGGCTGCACACGCATGTGGAAGCCGCAGATGTCGCCTTGCTTGACGCGCTGGTGCCGCGTCACGACGTGGTGGTCGACTGCACGGATCGCTTGTCCGTGAAGTTCGCCGTCAACGATGCGGCCGTGCGCCATGGCGTACCGGCCGTGCTGGCGAGCGTGCACCAGTACGAAGGCCAAGTGCAGGTGGTACGCCCCGGTAGTAGTTGCCTGCGTTGTGTCTGGCCGCAAGCGCCGCGCGATGGCGTGGTCGGTAATTGCGCCGAAGCCGGCGTACTAGGCCCGGTACCAGGCCTCATAGGTACTTGGCAAGCCTTCGAGGTCCTGCGTTTGCTGTTGGATCTGGAAGCCCCTCGCGAAGGCGTGCTGACGGTCGACCTGCTCGCCGGTCAGACGCGCTTCCTCCGCGCGCCGCGCGCTACGGATTGTCCGGAGCATGCTCTGAAGCAAACGGTTGCTACCGACGCGCCATTGGAATTGCCAAGCTTGGCCGCAGGACTCGCGCGTGGCCTGTGCGTGGTGGATGTCCGTGATGCCGCAGAAGCAGCAGCCAATCCGCTGAGCGTCGCGCATCACCACTTGCCCATGGCGGCCTTGCTACAAGACTTGCAGCAGTTACCGGCTGCCGAGAATGGCTGGCTGTTTGTATGCATGCGCGGCATTCGCAGCCGTAGCGTGGCAGAGGCCTGTCGCGAGGCTGGGCATGCCGCAGCGTATTCGCTCAGTGGCGGCGCGCCGCACTAAAGAGTCGCGAGCTAGCGCCCTCCTACAATCAGGGGCTTGCTGGTGGGAGGCACCTCCCTCCCGACGCTTCACACCGGCCGGGTTTGCCCGCTGCCGCGTACCACGTACTTGTAACTGGTCAGTTGTTCCACGCCCACCGGGCCGCGTGCATGGAACCGGTCGGTGGAGATACCTATCTCCGCGCCGAAGCCGAACTCGCCACCATCGGCAAACTGTGTGGAGGCGTTGTGCAACACGATGGCGCTATCCACCAGCGCCAGAAACCGCTCAGCGGCCGCCGCGTCTGCGGTAATGATGCTTTCGGTGTGCCCCGAACCCTTTTCGCGGATGTGGCGCACGGCTTCTTCCAAGCCCTCGACCACGCGCGCGGCCATGACAGGCGCGAGGAACTCGTAGCCAAAGTCTTCGGGCTTCGCCGCTACTATCCGCGCATCCGCCTGCTGGCAGATGGCATCGCCACGCACCTCGCAACCGGCGTCCAGCAAAGCCTGTAGCAATGCGGTGCGCTGGGCTGCCGGCCACGCCGCATCCATCAACAACGTTTCGGCAGAACCGCAAACGCCCGTGCGCCGCAGTTTCGCGTTCAGCACCACTTCGCGGGCCATGGCGGGCTCCGCCGCTGCATGAACGTATACATGGCAGATGCCATCGAGGTGCCCAATGACAGGCACACGAGCTTCCTGCTGAACGCGAGCCACCAAGCCCTTGCCGCCGCGCGGCACGACGACGTCGATGACGCCACGCGCCGCCAGCAGGGCACCCACCACGGCGCGATCGCGCGTGGGAACTAGCTGCACCGCCGCCACCGGCAAGCCCGCCGCGGCCAGCCCCTGCACCAAACAAGCATGCAGTGCCGTTGATGAATTCAGGCTTTCACTACCACCACGCAGGATGGCCGCATTGCCGCTCTTCAGGCACAGGGCACCGGCATCCACCGTCACATTGGGGCGGCTTTCGTAAATGATGGCTATGACGCCTAGCGGCACGCGAACGCGCTGGAAATGGAGCCCATTGGGCCGGGTCCATTCGCCGATGATGGCACCGACCGGGTCCGGCAAAGCAGCTACCTGCTCTAGGCCTTGCGCAATGCCTTCGAGACGCTTCGCATCCAAGGCCAAGCGGTCCAGCATGGCGGGCGACAGGCCTGCCGCATGCGCAGCCACCAAGTCCCGTTCATTCGCGGCCAAAATCTCCGCGGCACCAGCGCGCATCGCGGCGGCCGCGGCCAGCAAAGCGACATTCTTCTGTGCCATGGAGGCCGCAGCCAAAGCGGGCAAAGCAGCACGAGCCGCAGCCCCCATCTCGGCTACCAAGGCCGTAGCGGCAGAGGCAGCCATGGACACAGTCGGCAAATCATTACCTGCCATGTTCAAGTCCCCTTGCCGCGCGCCGCAGGCACCAGCATGACCAGATCGTCACGGTGCACCAACTCTTCGCGGCCGCGGAAGCCGACGAGGCTTTCAATATCGGCGCTCTTGCGCCCGCGAATGCGCAGTGCGTCAGCGGCCGAGTAAGCCGCCAAGCCACGCGCAATCTCGCGACCTTCGGGGTCCAAAATACTCACGGCGTCGCCGCGTTCGAAGCGCCCAGCCACCGCCAGTACGCCCGCCGGCAGCAGGCTCTTGCCCCGTGCCAAAGCCGCTGCCGCACCGGCATCCACCGCCACCTTGCCGGCAGGTTGCAAGGCGCCGGCAATCCACTGCTTGCGTGCCGCGCGCGGCGTAGTGGTGGGCAGGAACCACGTAGAGCGCGCCCCGGAAACGACCGCCTGCAGCGGGTTTTCCACGTGACCACTGGCCACGCACATGGCGCAGCCGGCCTCTACCGCAATACGGGCAGCCGCCACCTTGGTGGCCATGCCGCCTGAACCGATATCGGAAATGGGGCCGGTGGCCATGGCCTCGATTTCCGCGGTGATCTCCCGGACCTCAGGGATGAAAGTAGCCGTAGGGTCTTTACCCGGGTCGGCTGTATACAAGCCATCGATATCCGACAGGAGCATGAGGCAGTCCGCACTCGCCATCTGCGCCACTCGGGCGGCGAGACGGTCGTTGTCACCATAACGAATCTCGGCGGTGGCCACCGTATCGTTCTCGTTGATGACCGGGATAGCACCCACCGACAGCAACGTATCCAGCGTGCGCCTGGCGTTCAAGTAACGCCGGCGTTGCTCGGTGTCGTCCAAAGTGAGCAGCAACTGCGCCACCTGAAGACCACGGCTTTCCAGCACTTCCTTCCAGGCATGTGCGAGGCGAATCTGGCCAACGGCAGCCGCCGCTTGGCTTTCTTCGAGGCGCAGCTTTCCAGACGGCAGGCCCAACTGCCGACGCCCGAGCGCGATTGCCCCAGAGGACACCACGATGACCTGCGCGCCACGCTCACGTGCGGCCAGCAGGTCGTCAGCAAGCGCCTCCAGCCATTGCCGGTTGATGCGGCCATTACGGCTATCCACCAACAGCGCTGACCCGACCTTGACCACCAGACGGCGGGATTGGAGCAAACGCTTGGCGCGAGCCTTGAATTCAGCAGGTTTCATCTTCGCGACTCTTTTCCGGCTGGGTTGGGAAGCGCGCAGCGCTCGCCAACGGTCCCATACAACTCTCGAAGGGAGCCATTTTCGCATGTTTTTCCAAGGGGATTCAGGGCAAACCGCAGGCTGCCGGCGGGTTGTACCTATTCATCGGAATGGGGGCTATCCCTAACATGCGCCCTATACCTGCACATCGTTGCAGTCACCAATAAAAACGAGGCTGGAACCATGCAGCAAACCGAACACTACAACGACCGCGTGGTCAGACAGTTCGCCCTGATGACTGTAGTCTGGGGCATCGTCGGTATGCTGGTTGGGGTCGTCATCGCCGCCCAATTGATGTGGCCTGCGCTGAACTTCGACATCCCCTGGCTAACCTATTCGAGACTGCGGCCGCTACACACCAATGCCGTCATTTTCGCGTTCGGCGGTTCGGCGCTCTTCGCCACTAGTTACTACATCGTCCAGCGTACCTGCCACGTGCGCTTGTTTGCAGACAAACTAGCTGGTTTCACGTTCTGGGGCTGGCAAGCCATTATCCTGTCGGCAGCCATCACGCTACCGCTCGGTATGACCAGCGGCAAGGAATACGCCGAACTGGAATGGCCCATCGACATCCTGATCACTATCGTGTGGGTGTCCTACGCCATTGTCTTCTTTGGCACTCTCGCCAAGCGCCGCGTGCAGCACATCTACGTAGCCAACTGGTTCTTCGCGGCCTACATACTCACCATTGCTGTGCTGCATCTCGTGAACAGTGCCGCCATGCCGGCTACCCTGTTCCGCTCGTACAGTGTCTATCCAGGCGTGGTGGATGCCATGGTCCAATGGTGGTACGGGCACAACGCCGTGGGCTTCTTCCTCACGGCCGGCTTCCTCGGGATGATGTACTACTTCATCCCGAAGCAGGCCGGGCGCCCAGTGTTCAGCTATCGCTTGTCGGTGGTGCACTTCTGGTCGCTCATCTCGCTATACATGTGGGCAGGCCCTCACCATCTCATCTACACCTCGCTGCCCGACTGGGTGCAATCGCTAGGCATGGTCTTCAGCATCATGCTCATCGCCCCCAGCTGGGGCGGCATGATCAATGGCGTCATGACGCTCTCGGGTGCGTGGCATAAGCTCCGCACGGACCCCATCCTGAAGTTCCTCGTGGTTTCGCTGTCGTTCTACGGCATGTCGACATTCGAGGGTCCGATGATGTCAATCAAGAGCGTCAACGCGCTTTCGCACTACACGGATTGGACCATTGGCCACGTGCATTCCGGCGCATTGGGCTGGGTCGCCATGATCTCCGTCGGGTCGCTCTACGCGCTCATTCCGCGTCTCTACGGTCTCGACCGCATGTACAGCATCAAGGCTATCGACATTCACTTCTGGACGACCACCATCGGCATCGTGCTGTATGTGGCGGCTATGTGGATTGCTGGCCTGATGCAAGGCCTGATGTGGCGCGCCGTGAATACCGACGGCACGCTGACCTACACCTTCGTGGAAGCGCTGAAGGCTACCTACCCTTATTACGCGGTCCGCGTACTGGGTGGCTTCATGGTGTTCTGCGGCATGCTGCTGATGGCCTGGAACGTGTGGAAAACGGTCAGTAGCGTCAAACATGGGCCGGACATCCCCGTTCTCGCCCCTGCTGCGCACTGAACCCCACAGGACAAGGAACACGAACATGAACCATGACCTGATTGAACGTCGAATCGGCCTGATGGGCGTGCTAGTGGCCATCGTCATTAGCATCGGCGGTCTGGTCGAGATTGTGCCGCTCTATGCGGAAGGCATCGTCACCCAACCGGCACCGGGTGTTCATCCCGGCAACGCTTTGGAAGTCGCAGGCCGAGATGTCTATCGCCGTGAGGGTTGCTACAACTGCCACTCGCAGATGATTCGGCCGCTACGGGCAGAGACGGAGCGCTATGGCCACTACTCCGTGGCTGGTGAATCGGTCTATGACCACCCCTTCCAGTTCGGCTCGAAGCGTACCGGCCCCGATCTCGCCCGCGTTGGCGGCCGGTATTCGGACGAATGGCACCGCATCCATCTCAACAACGCTCGCGATGTAGTGCCGGAGTCGAACATGCCCGGCTACCCGTGGCTGACCGAAAACATGCTAGATGGCGCGGACATCGCCGCCTCCATGCAGGCACTGCAAAGGGTGGGTGTTCCCTATACCGCTGCGCAGATTGCAGCCGCCCCCGCAGAGGTAGCTGGCAAAACCGAGCAGGATGCGCTGATTGCTTACCTGCAGGGTCTCGGTACTGCCTCCCAGACTTGGGATCGCTGATCAATGAACGGATTGTTATCAGGCATCAGCACTCTGCTGGCCATGCTCGCCTTCATCGGCACAGTCGTTTGGGCCTATAGCCGCCACCGGGACAGCGAGTTCGAGGCACTTTCACGGCTGCCACTCGAAGAAGACATCAAGACGCCGCAGGAGACACAACCATGAACCGTTTCTGGAACTACTGGGTAGTCGTCTTGACGGCCATCAATATCGCTGGCGCGTTGTGGCTGCTATGGGCCACCTCGCGCAAGCGCCCTGGCCACCAAGGCCCTGCCGAGGAGACTACCGGGCACACTTGGGACGGCGACCTCAGCGAATACAACAACCCCTTGCCGCGCTGGTGGCTGTGGGGCTTCTATGCCTCCGTCATCTTCGGCCTCGGGTATCTGGTCTTTTACCCCGGTCTTGGCAACTTTGCGGGGCGCCTCGGCTGGACGCAGGAGAACGCTTGGGCTGCCGATGTCGCCACGGCACGCAAGCAAAGCGACGTACAACTGGCTAAATACGACCACATGAATTTAGACACACTGCGCCATGACGATAACGCCATGCGCACCGCTCGCAATTTGTTCGCCAACCACTGCGCAGCCTGCCATGGCACGGACGCGCATGGCAGCAAAGGTTTTCCCAACCTCACCGATGGCGACTGGCTGCATGGCAGCGACCCGGCCACTATCACCACGACCATCACCCAAGGCCGCGTGGCTGTCATGCCGGCCTGGGAAGGAATCATCGGCCCTGAAGGCGTAGAGCAGGTATCCAGTTACGTGCTGGCGCTCTCCGGGCACCCCGGTGATGCACAGATGCAACGCCAGGCCAAAGCTGGTGCAGAGCAGTTCGCCACCGTATGCGTGGCGTGCCATGGTGCCGATGGGCGCGGCAACATCGCCCTCGGCGCCCCGAACCTCACCGACAACATCTGGCTTTACGCCGGCAACATCGAAACCATTCGCGAAACCGTAGCCAAAGGCCGTAATAACCAGATGCCAGCACACGCCGACATACTCGGTGCCACTCGCGTCAAATTGCTGACCGCGTACGTCTTGAACCTCTCCGGTGCCACGGATGAGGAAAGGGAAGAACACGAAGCGAATGATTCGCCCGAGGGGGACGCGCATGAACCAACCGACACCGCAGGCACCCAAGCCCACTGAAACGGACGCCGTGGACGACGAACTGCCGGAGGCCACACCCGCGACGTGGCCTCCAGCGGGTCGCAATCTCGCCATGGTTCTCTGGCCGTCATTCCTGACGGCAGGCATGGCCACCATGTTCATGTTCGCTTGGGTAGACCCCTTGGCCCTGGCGGCCTGCGCCCTTCCCTCCCCCCTGCTGAGCGGCCGTCTGGCCGGCTACGGGCTGGGGTTCTTCTTTTTCTGGGGCATTACCGCCAGCGCCAGCGGCATCACGCTGTACCTTGCCTGCACGCTGCGCAGCCCGCCTGACGAGCCAAAATGACCCGCGCCAACGAAGCAGCCCCCGCCGATAGCTACTACGCCAAGCACCGCAAGATTTATCCCCGCGAAGTGCAGGGGCGCTTTACGCGCCTGCGCACCATCGCTGTGTTCGCCTTGCTTGGCCTTTACTACCTGCTCCCGTGGATGAACTGGAACGGTCGGCAGGCCATTCTGTTCGACCTGCCCGCTCGTCAATTCCACTTGTTCGGGTTGGTGATGTGGCCGCAGGACTTCATCTTTCTTACCCTGCTACTGGTCATCGCCGGCTTGACGCTCTTCTTCAGCACCGCTTTGGCTGGGCGCCTGTGGTGTGGCTTCGCCTGCCCGCAAACCGTCTGGACCGAAGTATTCCTGTGGATGGAGCGTGCTATTGAAGGCGACCGCGCACGGCGACTAAAACTCGACCGAGCGCCATGGTCCCTGCAAAAACTCCTACGCAAGGGTGGCAAGCAGTTGGCGTGGATCACCTTCGCGCTGTGGACAGGCTTTACATTCGTCGGCTTCTTCACGCCCATCCGCACGCTACTGCCTAGCGCCTTGGCTTTCCAGCTAGGTCCCTGGGAAACCTTCTGGAGTTTGTTCTACGGCTTTGCCACTTATGGCAACGCTGGTTACCTGCGCGAGCAGGTCTGCAAATACATGTGTCCTTATGCGCGCTTCCAGAGTGCGATGTTCGACAAGGATACTTTGGTCATTACCTACGACGCGCACCGTGGCGAGCCGCGCGGCAGCCGTCCACGCGGCCTAGACGCACGCAGCCGCGGGCAGGGCGACTGTATCGACTGCAAAGCCTGCGTGCAGGTTTGTCCGACTGGTATCGATATCCGTCAAGGCCTGCAATACGAATGCATTTCTTGCGCTGCATGCGTCGACGCCTGCGACAGCGTGATGGACCAGATGCAGAGCCCACGCGGGCTCATTCGTTTCACCACCCAACACGCCCTCGACGGCAAGGCCACCCAACTGCTGCGGCCCAGAGTCATCGTCTACGGCACCCTACTCGCCTTGCTCTGCGTCGCGTTCGTGGTTTCGCTAAGCCTACGCAAGCCCTTGGCCATGGATGTCCTGCGTGACCGCAGCGCGCTTTACCGCGAAGTGCAGGATGCCAATGGTGAACAGTGGTTCGAAAATGCCTACGAACTGCGCGTCATGAACAAAGACAGCGAAGCCCACCACTACACACTGACCGTCGCCGGGCTCGATCAACTCACGGTCGACACCGCGGGCGCGAAATTGGCAGTGGGTCCCGGCGAGGTCACTTCCATTCCAGTACGCCTGCGCGCACCCGGCAGCAGTGCCCATGGTTCACGTCCGGTGCAGTTCATGCTGCAACAGACGGAAGGCAACCAGAGTACCGTTACCGAAAAGTCTCGCTTCATCGCCCCGTAAAGGAGCTTGGAACCCCACATGAACACTACAACCACCGCCTCCCGCCCTTGGTACCGTGAAGCCATGGTGTGGCTGGTGATCCTCTTCCCCTTCTTGGCGCTCTGCGCAGGTGTGTGGACCGTATGGGTCGCCACGCACGGTGCCGATACGCCCGTCGAGCGTGTGGAACCGGTCGCGCGTGGCTGATTGCTTCCACTGCGGCGAGCCTGTTCCGATGGGTAGCCATTTTCGCGTAGCCTTCGCGGAACGCCGCGAAGAGGTGTGCTGCGCCGGCTGTGCGGCCGCGGCCGAAGCCATTCGCGACGCGGGCCTTGCCGACTACTACCGTTTCCGTTCTGCGCCCGCGGCTCGTGCCGCCATCGCACGCACGGACCCTTACAGCCATTACGAAGCTCCTGCCGTTCAGGCTCGCTGGACGCAATCCGCAGCTGATGGCACCGCCACGGCCCACCTGCTACTCGAGGGCGTTTCCTGCGCGGCCTGCACTTGGTTGGTGGAAAAACGCCTCGGACAATTACCGGGTATTTTTACGGCCTCGGCGAACCCGGCCACGGCCCGAGTCCTAGTTCGTTTCAACCCCGCAGTCGTCGGGCTAGCAACTGTCTTGCGCGCCATCGACGCTGTCGGTTTTCGTCCGCACGTGCTGGGTAATACCGATACGTACAATCTGGCGCGTCGTGAACGCGCCACCTTGCTGCGTCGGTTAGCGGTTGCCGGCTTCGGCATGATGCAAGTGATGATGTTCGCGCTGGCACTTTATGCCGGCGCATTCGATGGCATGGATACCGTGACGCGGCGTTTCTTTCAGCTAGTCAGCCTGCTCATCACGGTGCCAGTGGCGTTCTATGCCGGCAGCCCGTTCCTGCACGGTGCCTTACGCTCGCTACGGGCTGGCGAGATCGGCATGGATGTCACCGTATCACTAGCCATTCTCGTGGCTTTTTTCGGCAGTGCCTGGCAGGCGCTCACTGGCGCCAGCGAGGTCTGGTTCGACTCGGTGGTCATGTTCGTCTTCCTCCTGCTGGTGGCACGCTTCGCCGAAATGAGCGTCAGACACGCCGCCGGCAGCACCACAGAGGCGCTGTTGCGCCTGTTGCCCGCAGCTGCGCGCAAGCGCACCGCAGATGGCGTGGAACTGGTGCCCGCCGAAACGCTGCAACCCGACGACCTGATCATCGTTCCCGGTGGCGAGACGTTCCCCGCGGATGCCATCGTCACCAGTGCTGCCACCCGCGCGGACGAATCACTCGTCACTGGCGAAGCCGCGCCCGTCGCCAAACCCGTGGGGAGCGCGGTACTCGCCGGCAGCTTGAACGCCGGTGAAGCCGTGGAATGCCGCGTTACCGCGGTAGGCGATGGCACCACTTTGTCGGCCGTGGTGCGCCTCATCGACCGCGCACAAGCCGGGCGCCCCGCCATGGCCAATCGCGCCGACCGTCTCGCCAGTCGCTTCCTCGGTGCTTTGTTGGTTCTTGCAGCGGTAGTGGCGCTGGTCTGGGCTTGGCTGGACCCTTCGCGTCTCATCCCTACCGTCATCGCCGTGCTGGTAGTTGCCTGCCCTTGCGCCCTGTCGCTGGCGGTCCCGACAGTTCTCACTGCAGCACTGCGGCGCTTGGCGCGTCAGGGCGTGTTGGTAGTAAACCCCGACGCCCTCGAACGCTTGGCCGGAGCCACGGACGTGGTCTTCGACAAGACCGGTACGCTCACCGCCGGGCACCCGATGGTCACCGATGTCACGCTGCTACCCGCTGGCAAAGGTGGCATCTCAGGGCCACCCACTACTGCAATTTCGCCTACTCCGGCTGCCGCGTTGCAGCTTGCCGCCGCGCTCGAAGCCGGTGCTGCCCATCCACTGGCGCGCGCTTTTCCGCCGCGCGGCCCAGTGCCTTCGGCGCAGCAACGGGTGCAAGTGACCGGCGAAGGGCTCGAAGGGATCGTGGAAGGTCAGCGCCTGCGTATCGGCCGGGCATCGTTCGTCGCCGGGCTCGCAGGTCCCATTCCCAGCGTTGCTGCCGAAAACAATCTCTTCCTCGGCAGTGAATACGGCTGGCTGGCAGCATTCACCGTACGCGATGAACTACGCCCGGGCGTCAACCAGTTACTGGCCCGCTTGCGCACCGCAGGCCTGCGCATTCATCTGGTGAGCGGCGACCAAACTGCGGCGGTTGCCGCCGTAGCGGCAGCACTACGCCTCAGCGACTGGCAGGCTGAGGCACGGCCGGCAGATAAAGTGGCTTATGTGCAAGCGCTCCAAGCGCGTGGGTGCCGAGTAGCCATGGTGGGCGATGGCTTGAACGACGCGCCGGTGCTGGCCGTCGCCGATGTATCGCTGGCACTTCAGGAAGGGACCGCTCTGGCCCGAGCACAAGCCGACCTGATTCTCGGCGGTGACGGTCCGCGCGGGCTATGGACAGCCTGGGTCACTGCACACCGTGGCATGGCCCTGATGCAGCAAAATCTGCGCTGGTCGGCCGCCTACAATCTCCTTGCCGTGCCGGCTGCCGCCATGGGCCTGGTGCCCCCCTGGCTGGCGGCCATCGGCATGTCCGCCAGTTCGCTAGGCGTGGTACTCAACGCCCTGCGTATTGGCCAACCCATTTCCTTCACCGAGGTACCCGATGGACAGCCTGCTGTGGATCGTGCCGCTCAGCCTGTTGCTGGTGGCAGTGGCCGTGTGGGCATTCTTCTGGGCAGTGGGCGCCGGGCAGTTTGAAGACCTCGAATCCCCCGGCTGGTCCGTGCTGGAAGAAGACCAGCCGCCTACGACTGCACCGAACTCCACTCCTGCGCCAGCACCTGCCACTGAAGACCCGGCACCATGATTGAAGCCGCGCTCTATACGCAACTGACAGGAGCCATGCTGACCGGCCTCGCCGCTGGTGGGCACTGCCTTGGCATGTGCGGCGGACTGCAAACCGCCCTGATGCCCGCAGCCACCCCGGGCCTGTGGCGCCTGCAATGCGGGCGCAGTTTGGCCTACACGCTCTTGGGCGCGTTAGCGGGTGGCCTCGGTGCTGGTCTAAGTTCAAGTCTAGGTGCCGGATTAACCTCGCCTGCCAGCAACGTCCTGCGCCTCCTCGCCAGCCTCATGGCAGCGCTAGCGCTCCTCAGTCTTGCTACTCGTCTGGCGTTCCGCCGCGACCTTCTGGGGCTGGAGCGGCTAGGTGGGTACTTCTGGCAATGGCTGCAACCGCTAGCGCGCCGTGCCGGAAACTGGCGGGAGCCTTGGCGCAGCTATGCACTTGGCATGGTGTGGGCCTTCATTCCCTGCGGCCTGGTGCTTTCCATGGCGGCGCTCGCGGCTACCACCGGCGCCGCGTGGCACGGTGCAGTCCTGCTGGCTGCCTTTGCACTGGGTACTTGGCCGGCCCTGCTCGGAGCGGGCGCCCTGGGCCGACTCACGGGGCTGGCCGCCCGGACGGTACCCAACCGCGCTAACACTTGGGCGCGCTGGGCGCTAGCGATGGCGCTGGTCCTGCTCGCTGTCGCACAGGCGGCTTTCCTGTTCGCGCCCCACCAGCGCCATCACGGCGACGACCCGGCCATGCCGCACCAACACCCCACCGCCGCACTTTCCGGCTTCCGTGATGGCGGCGGGAGCCTTACACTATCGGTACGCGCCGTTCGCGCAGCAGCATGAGGTCGAAGCCGTGGGTAGGGAGTACGAGCCGAAAGCCGGCCAGTGGTATGACAACCTGGACGAGGACACCTTGTTCCGCGTCGTTCGCGTCGACGAGGACGAGGGCATCATCACGCTCCACTACGAAGACGACGACGAGGCCGAGGAGATCGATCTCGATTCCTGGTACGAGTTGGACCTCGAGTTGTCGGCTGCCCCCGCAGTCCCCAGCGATTACGATGAAGAAGACGAGTGGGACGACGAGGAGGAAGACGACGAGGATGATGAGGACGACGAGGACGATGACTGGGATGACGACGACGAGGATGACGATGACCCAGCAGATGACGATGACGGTTCCGGCAGTAGCCGGAACGACTACTAGCCGTCCGCAGTTGCAGGGCTAGCCAGGATGCCCGCAGGTCTTCGTGCCCGACTGGACCTCCAAGCAGTACTCGATGCTGCTGTGGAGGCCGTCATTCTCATCGATGAGAACGGCATCATCGAAACCTTCAATCGCTCGGCCGAACGTCTGTTCGGCTGGCAGGCGGACGAAGTGCTTGGCAAGAATGTCTCTGTGCTCATGGAAGGCGCTGATCGCGCCGGCCACGACGGCTACATCAAGCGCTTCTTGAACACTGGCGAAGCTAAAATCATCGGCATCGGTCGCGAGGTTCCTGCCCGCCGCCGCGACGGCTCGGTATTCCCGGCCATGCTCGCCGTCGGTGAGGTGCAACAAAGTAGTCCGCGTCGCTTTGTCGGCTTCCTACACGACATCACCCTGCGCAGGCAGGCGGAAGAGGCCGCGCGCCAGTCCGAGGCGCGGCTCAATCACTTCGCACGCCTGTCCACCATGGGCGAAATGGCCGCCGGCCTCGCCCACGAAATCAACCAGCCATTGACCGCCATTGCCACCTTCTCGCAAGCGGCTACCCGCATGCTCTCGCGCCCGGAAGGTATCGAACGCGAAGACCTCAGTGAGGCCCTTGACCAAATCACTGCACAGGCCCTGCGGGCAGGCGAAGTCATTCGTCGGCTGCGCGCATTCGTGAAGAACCGCGAAGTCCGCCATGAACGAGCGGACTGTAGGCGAGTGGTGGAAGACTCGCGCCTGTTGCTGGAGGCGGATGCGCGCAGCAACAACGTGCAACTGCGCTTACGAGTGGCAGACTCACTACCACCGATCACCGCCGACCCCGTGCAACTACAACAGGTGCTCATCAACCTGGTGCGCAACGCCATCGATGCCTCTGTCGACGTTCCCAGTGCCCACCGCGAAGTGATTCTCAGCGCCAACTTGGACGGCGACGGCATGGTGGAAGTAGCAGTCGCCGATCACGGCCATGGCCTCTCCACCGAGGCAGCCGAACGGCTGTTCCATCCCTTCTTCACCACCAAACCCGGTGGCACTGGCCTTGGTCTGGTCATCAGCAGCTCCATCATCCGCGCCCATAACGGGCGTCTCGCTTACCGCAGTACGCCAGGTGGCGGTTGCACGTTTTTTTTCACGCTACCACCACTCGGCGTGTTGCCGGGCGTCGAAAGCCACTGACGACCGGAGATGTCCGCCATGAAAGAAAAAACTACTACCGTATTCGTGGTTGACGACGACGAGGCAGTGCGTACGTCGCTGAAGTTGCTGCTGCGGTCCGTGGGCTTGCCCGTGGAAACCTGTGTTTCAGCACAAGAATTCCTCGACCGCTTCGATGCCGAGCGCCCGGGCTGCCTGGTGCTGGACATTCGTATGCCCGCCATGAGCGGTTTGGAACTGCAAGAACGTCTGAATGCGCTGCACGCCATGATTCCCGTGGTGTTCATCACCGGGCACGGTGATGTGCCCATGGCCGTAGAGGCCATGCAGCATGGCGCCGTAGACTTCATCCAGAAGCCCTTCCGCGACCAGGACCTGCTGGACCGTATCAATCAGGCGCTAGAGAAAGACCGCGACAACCGCGCCGGTCTGCGTGAGCGCGACAACATCCGCGCCCGCATCGCCGACCTCACTCCGCGCGAGAAGGAAGTCCTGGATCTTGTTACCGCCGGCAAGGCCAATAAGGTCATCGCGGGCGACCTCGACGTCAGCCAACGAACGGTGGAAATCCATCGCGCACGGGTGATGGAAAAAATGAGGGCGTCCTCGCTGGCTCACTTGGTCCGTATGATCATCGCCGCAGGTGAGGTCGCCCCGAACTGAACGGCGGTCCATAAAGCATCCGTAAAACCCGTTATAGCGGGGTGGCAGTGGTAGTGGGACATTGTGCAGGCTGCCGTTTTCTTTCCATTTTGCCCGGCAGCGGGTTAACCGCTTGGCCAGTCTGCTCTATCCTGTCATCAGCCTCATCACCACCAACGGGCGGCTTGCCGGCGATTTCCTAGCGTGGATGGAGCCATATGCCGTACTCGGGCGCGTCTTCCCTTCCGGGCAGGCCCTCCTAAACGACGTAGACGGCGCGCAGACGCAGTTGCTCGTACTGGCGTCGGCGGCATCCGACCTGCCCCTTGGAACACTCCTCCGGCAGTTGCGACTGCGTGGCGAAGCAGACGCCATCTGCCTCGATGAGCAAGGTGACGTGGCGACCGCCGTGGAAGCCCTCCGCGCAGGTGCCATCGACATTGTCGACCTGCCGCAAGCGGAGCTTGCCCTCATTCGCCATGTACAGCGTATCCTTGGCAGCGGCCTCCCCCGGAGTGCCTGAAGGGTACGGTTGCCCAGTTCGTACTGCCGATTCGTACTACCGAGTCGTTAAGCGGAGCCGTGCTGCCAAGTCGTGCCGCGGAGTCTTGCCATGTCGATCGAAAATGCTGCTGAAAGCTGGTTCCATGAACGTCAGTCCGCTTGGCTTTACCGCATTTTGGCGGACTGCGAGCCAGACTTGGCCAAACGCTCCCTGTTCGTTTCGCTGGGTGCTTCCGCTGAAGAACAAGCGGTCACTTGGGAACGCAACGGCGGGCTGACGCCCGCGTTCATCGCCGCCTTCCAACCCAGCGCGCGTGCACGCCTGGTGGCCGTGCTGCTGCGGCGCCTTGGCCCGCGCCGCATGAAGACGGCGCTCATCGCCATGAAGCTGCGTGGCCTTTCCGTCTACGGCGGCGGCGCGCCCACCCCGGGCCATGCCATGCCCACCTCCGTGTCGGAAGTCGGTGCGCGCCACAAGAGTATGGGTGGCGGCAACCTGCGCGCTGCCGTCTTCGGTGTGAACGATGGGCTCGTGTCGAACGCCAGCTTGTTGATGGGCGTGGCTGGCGCTGGCGCGACCAGCGGTGCGGCGCTGACTGCCGGCGTCGCCGGGTTGCTGGCCGGTGCCTTATCCATGGCGGCCGGCGAATACATCTCCGTGCGTTCGCAGCGCGAGATGTTCGAATACCAGATTGGCTTGGAGCGCGAAGAACTCGAGGAATACCCCGAGGAAGAGGCGGAAGAACTGGCGCTTATCTACGCCGCCCGCGGCATGGACCTGGCCCGTGCCCGCGAGATGACCTATGAATTGGTCAAGAACCCCGAACACGCGCTCGATGCGCTGGCCCGCGAAGAATTGGGCCTGAACCCCGATGACCTCGGCTCACCGTGGAGTGCCGCGCTATTCAGTTTTCTGGCGTTCTCGCTGGGCGCGGCGCTACCCTTGCTGCCATTCCTGCTCGGCCATGCTGTGAATCAAGCAGCCGTCTACGCCGCCGGGCTCAGTGGCGTGGCGCTGTTTGGTGTCGGCATGGTGTTGTCGCTGTTCACGGGCCGCAATGCGTTCATCGGCGGCTTGCGCATGCTGGCTATCGGTGCAGGTGCCGGTGCTATTACCTTCGGTATCGGGCACTGGCTCGGCGGCGTGCTGGGCTGAAGCCCGCGCTGCTTACTCCCAGCCCTCACGAGGCTTGAAAGCGGTTGCGCCACGTAGCGCTTCCCAAGCCGCAACCACTGCGGGATCGTCGCTGGGGGGCGGCATGGCGATGTCGACCACCACATAAAGGTCGCCGCAACCTTCAGCGGCACCGCGTTCACCAGCAAAGCCGCGACCACGCAGGCGCAGTTTGCGGCCAGCGCTGCTGCCCGCCGGAATACGCAGGTCCACAGCGCCTCCCAGCGTGGGCACTTGCACCGTGGCCCCCAGCGCCGCTTCCCACGGCGCCAGCGGCACATGGAGATGGAGGTCGCGCCCTTCCAATTGGTAATGACGGTACGGATGGTGCTGCACTTCCAGCAGCAAATCGCCAGACGGACCACCTGCGCCCTCGTCACCCTGACCACCCAGCCGGATGACCTGTTTAGGCAAGACCCCTGCAGGAATCTTCACACGCAAGTTGCGCCGCTCGGCCGTACCGTCCGCACGGCGACGATCGAAGTCGATTTCGCGGAAAGCGCCAGCGTGGGCTTCGTCCAAGGACAGGGTCAGCAAGACACGGACGTCTCGCCCACGCGCACGTGCCTGCCGCGCCTGCCCGGCGCGCCTACCAAACAATTCGCCAAGGTCCTCGCCGCCGCTGAAGCCACCGCCACCGCCACCGTTACTGCCGAACAGCGACGAGAAAAAATCGCTGAAGCCACCACTGGCATGTGCACCGCCCTGTGGCCCGCCACGCCCGCCAAAGTCAAAACCCGGGGGCGCGCGGAATTGCTGGCCATCCCGCCAATTGGCACCCAACTGGTCATAGGCCGCCCGCTTCTCGGTGTCCTTCAGGACCTCGTATGCCTCCTGCACTTCCTTGAAGCGCGCCTCGGCGTTCTTTTCCTTGCTGACGTCCGGGTGAAACTTGCGCGCCTTGCGACGGTAGGCGCGCTTGATCTCTTCCGCGTCAGCGGTACGCGGCACCCCAAGTAGGGCGTAGTAGTCTCGGTATTCCATCCGTACAGGATGTACCCACTGGAGAAGATTTCAAGGGGTTGACGTACGCGAACGCGCCAATCGTCGTGGCACACCGGGTCACGAGCAAGCTCGCTGAGACAGATTCCGGCGCCTTGCGGGGCGTTTGCTGCCGACTTTCAAGGCCCGGCGTGGCCGTGCGCGGGCGGGTGGCTGGCGAGCACTGCGGCAGCGGCTTCGGCACCGGTATCGACGATGGTGACCAGCGCCGCGTCGGCCGGCGAGATGACGCCCTGCTCGGCCAACCAGTCGAAATCCAGCGCGCGCTGCCAGAACTGTCGCCCCACCAGAATGATGGGCAAACGCTCCACCTTGCGGGTCTGCACCAAGGTCAGCGCTTCAAACAACTCGTCGAAGGTACCGAAGCCTCCGGGGAACGCCACCAAGGCACGGGCCCGCAACATGAAGTGGAACTTGCGCAGCGCGAAATAGCGAAATTCAAAGCCGAGTCCTGGGGAAACGTAACGGTTCGGCTGTTGCTCGTGCGGCAAACGGATATTCAGGCCCACCGTCAGCGCACCCGCTTCTTGAGCACCGCGGTTCGCAGCCTCCATCACGCCCGGCCCACCACCGGTCATCACCACCCATTCGCGACAACTGGGGTCTTCACAAGCAGCCAGCCGCATGGAAAATTCGCGCGCCTGCTCGTACCAGTGGCTGCCTGCCGGCAAACGCGCCGAACCGAACACCACCACCGTAGCCACCACCTTGCGACGGCGGAACGCCCATTCAGGGCGCAACAGTTCACCCAACATGCGCCAAGGACGCGCCACCCAGGCTTCAAATGCCGTATTCATTCGCGAACCAACTCCACCACCTCACCGGTTCGTGCCACCGCCACGTCCAGCCCGCGCTGCGCGAGTGCTGCGGCCAAGGCGTCGCTGCCACGGGGTTCGCCATGCACCAACCAGATCTTGCGAGGCGGCGTACTGAAGGCTGCCACCCACGCCAGCAAGGCTGTCTGGTCCGCATGCGCGGAAAAACCACCCAAGGTCACCACCTCAGCGTTGACGGGCACTGTCTCACCGAACATCTTCACTTCGCGAGCACCATCTACCAGCTGCCGCCCCAGCGTGCCTGCAGCCTGGAAGCCCGTGATAAGCACCGTGGTACGTGGGTTCGGCAAGTGTTGTCGCAAGTGGTGTCGCACTCGGCCGCCATCGCACATGCCACTGGCGGCAATAATCACGGCTCCGGAACTGATGCGGTTGATCGCCATGGACTCCTGCACGGTTTCCGTGAAGGTGACCTTGAGTCGCCGCGAAGGCGGTGGGCGATGCTCCACCGCCGCTTGCGCTGCCTCATCGAACAACTCGAAGTGACGGGCAGTAATCCGTGTTACTTCCTGCGCCATGGGCGAATCCAGGAACACCTGCAAGGGCGGCAAACTCCCCGCCGCCACCAAGTCGTTCAGGCAGTAGAGCAGTTCCTGCGTACGGCCCACCGCAAACGCCGGCACGATGACGTTACCGCGCTTCTCGAGCAAAGCCCTGCGCAAGGCCAGCACCAGTTCATCAAGCGTTGCCGCCAAAGTGCGGTGGTTGCGGTCGCCATAGGTCGACTCCAGCAACAACACATCGGCGTCGGCCACCATCGCAGGGTCTTGCAAGATGGGGCGTCCCGGTTGCCCCAAGTCGCCGGAAGCGACGACCTTCACCTCGCGCCCCGCTTCCTGCAACCACAGTTCGACGATAGCCGAACCGAGGATATGCCCTGCATCCTGCAGACGCGCACGCACACCGGGGGCTGGCGCGAATTCCTCGCCGTAGTCCACCACGCGCAGTTGTTGCAGCGTGGCGTCCACTTCAGCCGGGGTATAAAGCACGGTGAAATCCCGGCCACGGCGTTGCGAGCGTTCCGCCTCCGCCTGCTGCAGGTGGGCGCTATCTGCCAGCATCACCACCAACAGCTCGCACGTAGCCTGCGTGGTGTAGATAGGACCACTGAAGCCTTCCCGCACCAACCGCGGCAGCAAGCCGCTGTGGTCGAGATGCGCGTGGCTAAGCACTACGAACGTTAGTTCCTTGGCACTGAACGGCCAAGGAGTGCGGTTGCGCTCGTAAAGACCACGGCCACCTTGAAACAGCCCGCAATCGAGCAGGAACTGGTCTTCGCCCACCGTAAAGTGATGGCAGGAGCCGGTGACCTCACCGGCCGCGCCGCAGAAGTGCAGTTTCAAGACGACCTCCTGTCGTGGTAACTCGACGGGCTGAACGTCACGCTTCCGGTTCAGCCTCCGCGGATGTTGTATCCATGTGGCCAGCCCCGTGGCCCGCCCCCGTGGGGCCGAGCAGTTGCACCGCCACACCGATGGGCACCAAGGCCCACCACTTCCGACGGTACGCGAAAATTTCGGCGTTGTCCGGTGGCATACCGCGGCCCTCCACCACCACGTAAGCACCGGGGTGAGTACGCCCAAGCCGTTGCAGCGCAGCGCCAGCCTCTTGCCCCATCAACTCCGGCAAGGGTCGCTCAAGCCGGCCAATGAAACCCAACTGCCCGTGGTAGTCGCCCCAGAAAGCCACCACGCGGTCTTGCTGCTGCAAGACCCGCACCCGCTGCGCCAAAGGAGCGAGGTCGAAGGTGCGTCCTGCGGCTGAATGCAGCATGACGTAAAGCACCAAGGCCACCACGCCCGCCGTGAGCAACTGCACCTGCGCCAAGGCACGCGGCCAAGGGCGGCGCAATGCACCCGGCACCGCCAGCCCTAACAGCGCCACCAGCGCGCCGGGCCACCATGGCGTCCCGGCCAGCCAACCTCGGTGCCAGGCACGAAACAGGTCATCCACCGGGGCTTGCGGGCCGAGCCCCAACGACCCCGCTATCAACAAGCCACCCAGCGCCACGACCAGCAGCCCGATGAACAGGCCAGCCCGATCGTGACGGGTGCTGGGGTCCTGCAGGACCAAGCCCCGCGAAAGCAGCAAAGCGAGTGGTGCCATGAGCGGCAACAGGTACTGCGGCTGCTTGCCGCTGACCAGGCTCAGGATGAACAGTGGCAATAGCAGCCAAGCCCAGAGGAAGCGGCCCGCGGCATCGCGTACCCCCGCCACGGTAGCCAACGCCTGCCAAGCGCGCGGCCACAGGACCCACGGCAGCCATAGCAAGGGCAGGAACAGGCCGTAGTACCAGAAGGGGCGCTGGTGGGCGAAGCTTTGCACCACGCGTTGGCTGGTCTGTTTGAGCAAGATAGCCTGTGCATAAACTTCGCCACCCGCCGCGGCCGCCGGCAAGGCCCAGGCGAGCGCCACCGCCGCCGCCACCACAAAAGCCAGCAAGACGGCGCCCCACCAGCGCCAGCCGCGGGCACGCGGCTCACGACGCCACCAAGGGCCCAGCAGCCAGAGCGGCACCAGAAACACGAGCGTTACCGGGCCCTTAGCGAGAATGGCAAGGCCCGTCCAGAAGCCGGCCACCAGCGCGTGCCACCACGGGTTCTGGCTTTCGCCCATGCGCCAACTGGCCCGCGCCGCCACGGCCACCAGGGCAGCCAGCAGCAAGTCGAACATGATGAAGCCGCTGAAGGCCAGAAAGAACGCACCGCCGCCCAGCAGCAGGGGCGCTGTAGCTGCCACCTTCGGGTGCGACGGCCACAGGCGCTGGCCCAAGTCCCGCACGACCCACAGCAACAAGGCCGCCGCGAGCGCGGGCACCAGCCGTGGCCACCAAGCATTCACGCCGAACACGTTCCAGCCCGCGTGAAACAGCCAGAACAGCAAGGGCGGCTTGTGGCTGTAGGCTTCGCCGTTCAGGTGCGGCACCAGGAAATCACCCCGCTGCCACATCTCCCAAGCCACCGTTAGGTAGCGGGTTTCGTCGATGGGGAGCGGAAAGCGCGTTAGCGCGGCGAGCACCGCCAAAGCGGCCAAAACCCACCACACCTGCCCCGGAAAACCGGCGGCCGGCGTCGCGCGCGGCATGAACTGGGCCATCGGATTACACCCCCTAACTGCAAGGGCTAAGGTAACCTGCCGGGGCTGGCAAGACCACCGCCTTGAACCTTTTGCCGCCGCCCCCATCCAATGAAACGTTGGGCTGTTTTAGTAGCCCGGCGTACAGATACCCCACACGCTTAACCGGTAAGGACCAGACGATGCGCATCCTGCTGCTGCTCGCCACCAACTTCGCTGTCATGTTGCTCGCCAGCGTTACCCTGAACATTCTTGGCGTTGGCCCCATGCTGACGTCCAACGGGCTCAACCTCACCTCGCTCATTCTCTTCGGTGGCATCGTCGGCTTCGGCGGCGCCTTCTTCTCGCTGGCCATCTCCAAATGGCAGGCGAAGAAGTTCATGGGGGTGCAGCTCATCACCAAGCCGCGTACCGAAGAGGAAGCCTGGCTGGTCAGCACCGTGCAACGCCAAGCGAAGCAGGCCGGTATCGGCATGCCCGAAGTGGGCATCTTCGAGGCCCCGGAGCCCAACGCCTTCGCCACCGGCGCCCGCCGCAATGACGCGCTCGTGGCGGTAAGCACCGGCTTGCTGCGCCGCATGCGTCGCGACGAGGTGGAAGCCGTGCTTGGCCACGAAGTGAGCCACGTCGCCAACGGCGACATGGTGACGCAAACCTTGCTGATGGGCGTGCTGAACACCTTCGTGTTCGTGTTCTCCCGCATCATCGGCTCCATTATCGACAACCTGCTTCGCGGCAACCGCGACCGCGGTGGCGGCCCGGGTATCGGCTTTTTCATCGGCAGCTTCGTGGCCCAAATCGTCTTGGGCTTGCTGGCCAACATGATCGTCATGTGGTTCTCGCGCCGCCGTGAATTCCGCGCCGACGAAGGCGGCGCCAAGCTCGCCAACCGGCAGTCCATGATTGGTGCTCTGGAGGCCCTGCAGCGCGCCAGCGCGCCGCAAATGCCAGAACAGATGGCCGCGTTCGGCATCTCGGCTTCCAAGGCCAGCGGTCTCCGTGCAATGTTCCTGACCCACCCGCCACTGGAAGACCGCATCGCCGCACTGCGCGCCATGCCCTGAGGATGCGCCATCTCGTCGTCATCCTCGGCGACCAGCTGAATGCTGACGCCACGGCGTTTTCCGGCTTCGATGCCGCGCAAGACGCCGTATGGATGGCAGAAGTACGCGCGGAATCCACGCACGTTCCTTCGAGCAAAGTTCGTACTGCGCTGTTTCTGGCGGCGATGCGCCACTTCCGCGAGGCACAGCGGGCGCTAGGCCATACGGTGCACTACCGCGAACTGCCCAAGCGAGCACCAAGCGTCGCCGCAGCCGCTGAGACCAAGACCACCACCGACACTGCAGACACCCTGGGTGCCGCACTAGCCGCAGACTTGGCGAAGCTGAAGCCGCAAGCCGTGGTGTTGGTTCAGCCCGGCGATTTCCGTGTGCTGCAGCAACTACGCGCGGCCTGTGGCAACACGCCACTGCAAGTCCGCGAGGACAACCATTTCCTGTGCTCCCTCCCGGACTTTGCCGCTTGGGCTGCCCCGCGCAAAGAACTGCGCATGGAGTACTTCTACCGCTGGATGCGCCGCCGTACCGGCGCGCTCATGGAAGACGAGCAGCCCATCGGCGGTGAATGGAACTACGACAGCGAGAACCGTGCCGCTTTCGGCAAGCAGGGCCCAGGGCTGCTGCCAGCGCCGCAACCATTCGCGCCGGATGACATCACACGTGAAGTGATCGCGTTAGTGGAAAGCGAGTTTCCCGACCACGTGGGAAATCTCAAGCACTTCGACTGGCCCGTGACACCCGAAGACGCCGCGGCTGCGCTGCACGATTTCATTAACCACCGTCTCGCCGCTTTCGGGCCGTTCCAAGATGCCTTGTGGCCAGGCGAGCCTTGGCTCTACCACTCACGCCTTGCGTC
>CAIOHZ010000010.1 GCA_903858165.1 uncultured Pseudomonadota bacterium | reverse complement strand
GGCACACGCGCTTCTTCGAAGAAGATTTCGGCAAAGCCGGTCTGGCCATGCATCTGCGGAATGCCGCGTACACGCACGCCGGGGTGCTTCAGTGGCACCAGAATGAAGCTCAGTCCCTTGTGCTTGTCGCTGGCCGGGTCCGTACGGAAGATGCCGAAAGCCCAGTCCGCATAGGTGCCGCGCGAAGACCAGATCTTGTGGCCACGCAGTACGTACTCATCGCCTTCACGCGTGGCCGTGGCACGAATAGCGGCCATGTCGGAGCCAGCCTGCGGTTCGCTCCAGGCCTGCGCCCACATCTCTTCGCCCGCGGCCATGGGCGGTAAGTAACGCGCCTTCTGTTCGGGTGTGCCGAACTCCATGAGCGTGGGGCCCAGCAAAAAAATGCCGTTCTGGTTGGCACGCAGTGGCGCACCTGCACGGTAATACTCTTCTTCGAAGATGAGCCATTCGACCAAGTTGCAGCCCCGGCCGCCGTATTCCGCGGGCCAAGTGACCATGCCCCAGCGGCCACTGGCGAGTTTGCGTTCCCACTCCACGTGCTGCGCAAAACCCGCCGGTCCTTCGAGCGTGTCCAGCTTTTCGCGGGGCACGTTCACTTCCATCCACGCCCGCACCTCGGCACGGAAGGCCTGCTGCTCCGGCGTGTACTGCAGGTGAACAGTCATCTTAGAAGTCCGCCTTGCCCTTGTGCTCCACAAAGGCATCGCGCGACTTCTGCGAATCTTCGTGCATGTACATCTCGAGCGTGAAGCCCTGCTCGAAGCGGTAGAACCGGTCCACGTCGCCCACTTCAATACCGTTCAGCGCTTCCTTCGCGAGGCGCAGCGCTTCGCGGCTCTTGCCGCCAATCACCGCCGCAAACGCACGGGCCTCTTCGAGCAACTGGTCTTTCGGCACCACTTTTTCGACGGCGCCCAAGCGATAGGCTTCGGCAGCGGGCAAGTTGCCGCCGGTAAAGAACAGCGCGCGTACCTTGTGCAACGGGATCATTCGCGACAGATGCGCCGCGCCGCCCATGGCCCCGCGGTCGATCTCCGGCAGCGAGAAGAACGCGTCGTCCGCGGCAATGACCACATCGCTGGCGCCGCAAATGCCAATGCCACCACCAATGACGAAGCTATGTACCGCTGTGACCACCGGCACCTCGCAGGCACGAATGGCCTTGAAGGTGAGGAAGTTGCCGCGGTTCAGTTGCACGATGCGCTCCGGGTGTGCCTGCATCTCTTTAATGTCCACGCCCGCGCAAAAGCCGCGCCCTTCAGCGCGGATAAGCACGCAGCGCGTCTCCGGGTTCTTACCGGCGCCGGTAATCAACCCTGGCAGCTCGTTCCACTGCGCGCTATTGAAGGCATTGACCGGCGGCTGCGCCAGGACGATTTCGGCCACAGGGCCATGTTGTTCGACGCGAAAGGCCATGGGGGGGCTCCGGAGAAATACTTTGCAGGCTTAGGTGAACCGTACGCTGGCAGTGCCCACTTGGTCGAGTTCCAGTGCGAACACATCGCCGGGGCGGGCGGGTTCCAGCGGCACCAGCGAACCGGAAAGAATGACTTCGCCAGCCTCCAGCGCCACGCCGCGCTCACCGAGCGTGTTCGCGAGCCAGGCCACCGCCACCAGCGGCGAGCCCTGCACGGCGCTGCCAAAGCCGCGCGACAAGGGCTGGCCATTCTTGGTAACACGAACTTCGAGCGCGGCAAGGTCAAGGCCGCGCGGATCGATTCGCGCATTGCCCAACACATAGACGCCGCACGAGGCGTTATCCGCCACGGTGTCGACGATGCGAATGTTCCAGTTGTCGATGCGCGAATCAACAATCTCGAAGCACGGCACTACGCATTCGGTGGCGGCCAGCACTTGCTCGGGCGTCACGCCCGGGCCCATCAAGCGTTCTTTCAAGATGAAGCCGATTTCTGCTTCGGCGCGGGGCTGGATGAGATTGCCGGCAATCTTCACCTCAGCGCCATCCGCCACGGTCATCCAGTTCGTCAGAAAACCGAAGTCCGGTTGGTGCACGCCGAGCATGTCCTGCACGGCCTTGCTGGTAACGCCAATCTTCTTGCCGATGACTTTCTCGCCTTCAGCCTCGCGCAAGCGCAGGAACTCCAGCGAAATGGCATAGGCATCATCGATATCGAGTTCAGGATGACGTTCACGCAGCGGCGCCACGGTGCGCTGCTCGCGCAAGCAGGCATGCAGTTCGGCGCCGAGGGCATTGCGCAGGGCGATGCGCGCGGGATCTACAGCTTGCGTCATCATCATTCCTTTCTATTCAATCTGGGCGCTGCGGTTATACCACCGCCCCACGCATGCTTTTCAATCCGCCAAGAAATGCAGCAGATGGCGGTTGAACTCCGCGGCCCGCTCGATCATTACCCAGTGCCCCACGCCACCATAAAGATAGAACGCGGTCTGCGGGCAAGCTGCCAGCACCTTGTGTGCGCCGGACACGGGGCAGAACAGGTCTTCCTGGCCCCAGAAGCCGAGGATAGGCAGCTTCAATTCGGGCAAGCGCGGAGTGAGGTCCGGCACTTTCATGCGGCCCAGCACATCGGCAGGCTGAGTCACCAAGACGTTCCAGCGTTCATCGACCAGCGCGTCGTCTACATGCGCCGGGTCGTGCGCGAGCATCTCGAGAATCTGGCGCAGCCATGCTTTGTCGCGCGCCTGCCCCACGAACCCGGCGACCATGCGCTGGATGCCAGGCATCTGGAAATAGACTTCGCGGGTTTCGATACCGCCCGTGGCCATCATCACCAGCTTCTGCACGCGCTGCGGCTGCTGCAAGGCAATGTCGATAGCGACCGCACCGCCGAGCGAATTGCCCACCAGCACGGCCGGCCCCACCTGCAGCGCGTCGAGCAGCTCAAGCAGCGTAGAAGAGAACAGCTCTAGCGTGTAGTCGATGCCTTCCGGCTTGGAAGACCAGCCGAAGCCGAGCAGGTCCGGCACCAGCACCCGGTGGCCGGCGGCGGCGAGTGGGCCGATGTTGTGCTTGAAGTTGCTCCAGCCGTTCGCGCCGGGGCCGCTGCCCTGAATGAGCACGACCGTGGTGCCGGAGGGGGCCGCACTGGCGTCCACCACCTCGTGGTAATGCAGGCTGTGGCCGGAGGGCAGGGCGACCGAACGGTGGAAAGGGGGGGCGGTAGGCGTGGGAGCGGCGGCCGACATGTGGTGTTTCTCCATTTTCCGTAGCCCATACCCGCTTTTGCACCGCAAAGCGTTGGTATGTAGGGGCATGATACCGCCGTTTGCGTAATGAATCACCCCGTCCAGTACGCACTGCGCTGGAATTCGGTGCCGGACGGGACTATAGTTTGGCTTATAGGCGGCTTATCGCCCGCCCGGAGACCAACCATGGCTACCGCTGCTGCTCACGTGTTCAATATCGCCACGCCCACCCGCGCCGAACTCACGGCCCGCGCGCGCGCGATGATTCCTACGCTCAAGGCGCGTTCCGCCGCGGCCATTGCCGCACGCCGCATCCCTGCAGAAACCATCCGCGATATGCGCGACGCTGGTTTCTTCAAGATTCTGCAGCCGAAGCGCTGGGGCGGCTACGAGATGGACCCGCAGGCCTTCTTCGACGTGCAGATGGCCTTGGCCGAAGGCTGCATGTCCACCGCTTGGGTGTTTGGTGTGGTGGGTTGCCACAACTTCCAGATGGGCTTGTTCGACCTGCGCGCGCAGGAAGACGTGTGGGGTGAAGACACCAACGCTCTCATCTCCTCGTCCTACCAGCCCGTGGGCAAGGTAGAGAAAGTGGAAGGCGGCTTCCTGCTATCGGGTCGCTGGGGTTTCAGCAGCGGTTGCGAGCACTGCGACTGGGTGTTCCTCGGCTCCATCATCTGGCCGGAAACGCCGGACGGCGTGCCGGACATGCGCACCTTCTTGTTGCCGCGCAAGGACTACAAGATTCTCGACACTTGGGACACCTTTGGCCTGCGCGCCACAGGCAGCCACGACGTGGTCGTCGAGAAGGCCTTCATTCCGGAATACCGCACGCACCGCGCCATGGACGGGTTCATGGGTACGAACCCCGGCAAGGCCGCGAACGATGGCCCGCTGTTCCAGTTGCCTTGGGCGCAGGTGTTCGTGCGCTCCGTGTCCACCGCCTGCATTGGCGCGACGCAAGGGGCGCTGAATGCTTACCTCGATGTGGCGCGTTCACGCGTTTCCACCAACACGGGTAAGGCTACGAAGGAAAATCCCGTCGCGCTCGTGGCTGCTGCCAAGGTGCAGTCCGCCATCGACGAAATGAAGGTGGTACTGGAGCGCAACTTCACGGACATGATGGCTGCCACGCGTGCCGGTCAGGCCATCTCCATGGAAGAGCGCATTCGTTACCGTTACCAGTCTTCGCAAGTGGGCCGCCGCTGCGCAGACCTCGTGGACGAACTGCTGCCGCTGCTTGGTGGCCGTGCCATCTACATGGACAGCCCCATCCTGCAGTACTGGCTGGACGTCAACGCTTCGCGCGCCCACGTGGCCAACGACCCGAACCTCATCGGCACCACGCTGGGCGGCTTGTATGTCGGCCAACAGCCGATGGACACGTTCGTCTAAGCAATCTCGAACAAGCCGGCGGCGCCCATGCCGGCGCCGACGCACATCGTCACCACCACATAGCGCACGCCGCGGCGCTTGCCTTCGATGAGCGCGTGGCCGGCGAGCCGCGCACCGCTCATGCCGAAGGGGTGGCCCACAGCCACCGCGCCGCCGTCCACGTTCAGCCGCTCATCGGGAATGCCCAAGCGGTCGCGGCAGTAGAGCGCCTGGCAGGCGAAAGCTTCGTTCAGCTCCCACAAACCAATGTCGTCCATCTTCAGGCCGTGCTGGTTCAGCAGCTTCGGCACGGCGAAAACGGGCCCAATACCCATCTCTTCAGGCTCACAGCCGGCCACGGCCATGCCGCGAAACACACCGAGTGGCGCTAGGCCACGGCGTACCGCTTCGCCGGCTTCCATCAACACCAGTGCCGCGGCGCCGTCCGATAACTGCGAAGCGTTGCCCGCCGTGATGTGCTTGCCCACCTTGATGACCGCGCCGTCCTTGTAGACGGGCTCTAGCTTGGCAAGGCCTTCGAGCGTGGTGTCTGCACGCACGCCTTCGTCGGCGAGCAAGCGCACTTCTTGGTAAGTGGTTTCCTTCGTCACCTTGTCGACGATCGCCTTGCGCGTGGTCAGTGGTGCCAGTTCAGCATCGAAGCGTCCAGCCGCCTGTGCAGCGGCAGTCTTCAGATGGCTGGCTAGCGAGAATGCGTCCTGCGCTTCGCGGCTGATGCCATAGCGTTCCGCCACAATTTCGGCGGTTTCAATCATGGGCATATAGGCATGCGGCCAAGCAGCAATAACTGCTTCGCTGCGCGCGCGATAGTTGTTGCGGTGTGCCGTCTGCACTAGGCTGATGGAATCCACGCCAGCGCCTACCACCACCTGCATGCCGTCGTGCACAATCTGGCGCGCGGCAATGCTCACGGCCATCAAGCCCGAAGAACACAAACGGTCAACGGACATGCCGGACGTGGTCACCGGCAGGCCAGCCGTGGCCACGCTGAGGCGGCCGACGTTGTAGCCCTGCGTGCCCTGCTGCGATGTAACACCGAGCACGAGGTCTTCCACGGAAGCCGGGTCGATGCCGGCGCGGAGCACGGCCTCGCGTACGGCATGGCCAGCCAGCACCGGCGTTTCGGTGTCGTTGAAGGCACCGCGAAAAGCTTTGCCGATGGGGGTACGGGCAACAGAGACAATGACGGCTTCACGCATGACGAAATTTCCTGTGTCGAGGCCCGTTCAGGCCGGAACGAATCTGCTGATAGTATCCGCAACGCAGACCGGGCGCTCGGCGCCTTCGCGCTCCACGGTAACGCGCACCGTTACCTGCACGGCCTTGCCCGTATCTTCCACGGCCATCACCTCACCGCGGCCACGCAAGCGGCTGCCGGCAGGCACGATGCCCATGAAGCGCACGCGCTCCAGGCCATAGTTGATACCCATGGATACCTGCTCCACCTGCATGAGCTGTGGCAGGAACCAGTTCACCAGCGAAAGGGTGAGATAGCCGTGAGCAATACAGCCGCCGAAGGGGCCGGCTGCCGCACGGACTGGATCCACATGAATCCACTGGTGGTCACCGGTGGCATCGGCAAACTGCTGGATGCGCTCTTGCGACACCGTTTCCCATGCCGTAGGCCCGAACTGCGTGCCAACAGCACCCAGCAGCGCTGCCGGCGAGGCGTAGACCTGCGCCGTCATGCGTGCTGGCTCGACACGGACACCACTTCACCGGTCATATAGGTGGCGAGGTCCGAAGCCAAGAAGGTGATGACGTTCGCAATCTCCCAAGGCTCGGCAGCACGACCGAAGGCCTCGCGGCGGGTGAGGTCCGCGAGCAGCTCTTCGGTAGTCACTTTGGCCAGGAAAGCGTGCATGGCAATGCTGGGCGCCACGGCATTGATACGCACACCATGCGGCGCCGCTTCCATGGCGGAACAGCGCGTGAAGGCCATAACACCGGCCTTCGCGGCCGCGTAGTGGCTCTGCAGTTCCTGCGCGCGCCAGCCCAGCACCGAAGCATTGTTCACGATGATGCCGCTGTTGCGGCCATAGAAATGCGGCAGCACGGCACGTGTCATGCGCATCACGCTGGTCAGCGTCACGTCGATGACCTTGTGCCATTGCTCATCAGGCATGTCCACCACAGTCGACGAACCGCCGAGACCGGCGTTGTTCACCAGCACATCGATATGCCCCATCTCGGCGATAGCCGCCGCGACGAGCGCCTGCACCTGCGCTTCTTGCGTCACATCGCAAGCCAGCGTGCCGGGGCGTACACCGCCATGCGCTGCGGTCAAGCGGTCGGCCGCTTCGCCGAGCCGCCGCTCATGCATGTCGCTAATGAAAACGCGCGCGCCTTCTTCGGCCATGCGCTCGGCAGTGGCATAGCCAATACCCGTGCCGGCGGCCGCGGTAATCAGGACGTTCTTGCCCTTCAGCAAGCTGCGAGGCGTGGGGCGCGTTGGCACCAGGTTCGTGCTCATGTTCCCCAGACCTTCTTCTGCGCGGGACGCGCGGCCAGCAGGCGCTGCATCACGCTGTCCACTTCACCGGGCTCCCAACGGGCGCCCTTGTCTTCGGCAGGGCCGTCGTTCCAGCCGTTCTCGAGACGAATGACGCCACCGTTCAATTCAAATACGCAGCCCGTGACGCCACGGCTTAGCGCACTGCCGAGCCACACCACCGCCGGCGCCACGTTGTCCGGGTCTTGTGCATCGAAGCCGGTCTCCGGCTTCTTCATGGCAGCGGCAAAGGCCTGCTCGGTCATACGCGTGCGTGCGGCAGGCGCCAAGGCATTGGCCGTAATGCCGTAGCGAGCGAGTTCCGCCGCCTGCACGAGCGTTAGTGCCGCAATGCCACCCTTGGCAGCGGAATACGCACTCTGGCCGACGCTGCCTTGGAGGCCAGCCCCACTGGTGGTGTTGATAATGCGCGCATCCACCGGTTCGCCGGCCTTGGTACGCGCGCGCCAGAAATCCACAGCATGCCGGCCCACGCAAAAATGCCCACGCAAGTGAACGTGCATGGTGGCATCCCACTCTTCCACGGTGGCACTCACGAACATGCGGTCGCGCACCATGCCGGCGTTGTTCACAATGACATCGAGCGTGCCGAACGCATCAACAGCTGTGCGGATGATGTTGGCGGCGCCATCCCAATCGGCAACATCATCGCCATTGGCCACGGCCTCGCCACCAGAAGCGCGAATTTCGTCGACTACCGCTTGCGCCGTCGACAAATCGCGGCCCATGCCGGCGAGACTGGCGCCCAAATCATTGACCACCACCTTCGCGCCTTCGGCGGCGAAGGCGAGCGCGTAGGAACGGCCCAAGCCGCGGCCCGCGCCGGTGATGATGACTACGCGTCCGTCACAGATACCCATAGTCACAGCCTCTCGATGATGGTGACGTTCGCCTGCCCGCCACCTTCGCACATGGTCTGCAGGCCGAAGCGCACCTGGCGCTTCTCCATCTCGTTCAGCAGCGTGGTCATCAGACGCACGCCCGTGGCACCGAGCGGGTGGCCCAGCGCTATGGCCCCGCCGTTCACGTTCACGCGGCTTAGGTCCGCACCCAGTTCACGCTGCCAAGCCAACACTACGCTGGCGAAGGCTTCATTGATTTCGATCAAGCCGATATCTTCAAGACTCATGCCGGCTTTCTGCAGGGCACGGCGCGTGGCGGGAATGGGTGCGGTGAGCATCCAGACCGGGTCGTCCGCCAGTACGGAAAGATGATGAATGCGCGCCCGCGGCTTCAGCCCATGGGTACGCAGGGCATCCGCTGAAGCGATAAGCATGGCAGCGGAACAGTCCGACACTTGGCTGGCCACACCGGCCGTGACGCGGCCATTGGGCTCCAGCGGCTGCAGCGTTGCCATTTTCTCGAGCGTGGTGCCACGGCGCGGCGTTTCGTCGCGCGCCAGCTCGGGTAACGGCGCCAGCTCCGCATCGAAGCGGCCACTATCAATGGCAGCAATGGCGCGCTCATTACTGGCAAGCGCGAACTCTTCCATCTCGAGACGCGAAATATTCCAACGCTCCGCGATGCGCTCTGCGCTGCGGAACTGCGACAACGGCTCCGGACCGTAACGCCGTACCCAACCCGGCGAGGTGCTGAACGGATCTGGAAATCCAAAGGACTGACCAGCGAGCATCGCTTGGCTAATAGGGATGAGGTTCATGCATTGCACGCCCCCCGCCACTACGAGGTCCTGCGTGCCGCTCATCACTGCCTGCGCCGCGAAGTGCACCGCTTGCTGCGAAGAACCACACTGACGGTCCACCGTGGTGCCCGGCACATGTTCCGGCAAGCCGGCCACTACCCAAGCAGTACGCGCGATGTCGCCGGCCAGCGGGCCTACGGTATCGACGCAACCATAGATCACATCATCCACCGCACCCGGGTCGATACCCGTGCGATCCATGAGCGCGCGCAGCGTGTGCGCACCGAGGTCAGCAGGGTGAATGCCCGCGAGCGAGCCTTTCTTCTTGCCGACCGGCGTGCGGACCGCATCGACGATGTAGGCCTCGGCGCGTGGGCTAGACATCTTGTTTCCCATAGCGCCCCGCGGCCAAGGCCGCCAGCCGCTGTTCGGCTTCGCGCACGATGCGCTCCACCAGTTCGGCGCAGCTGGGCAAGTCGCCGATGGCGCCCGCCACCGTGCCGGTGGCCATGATGCCTTCGGCCGGCTGCCCTTCAATCATGGAACGCTGCAACAGCACCGGCGAATTCGCCGCCATGAGGGCTTGGCCAAACGTGAGGCCTCCTTCGCGCTGCATCTGGCGCGCGGCGTGTAGCAGTTCAGCGATGCTGGCGCCCGTGCGGCGCTTCAACTGCCAAGCGTTGTGCAGTGCGGACAGCAGCAAGCGCGCCGGGCCCGCTTGCTCGAACTGGCCGAGAACTTCGTTGCGGATAAGCCGGTGCTGCATGCCATCCACACGCGTGGTGAGGACGATATCTTCAAGCCGCGCCTTCACGTAGCGCGCCTTGGTAGGCTCCGGCACGGGGCAATCCCGCGTCATCAGGAAGCGGGTGCCCATGGCCACGCCCACCGCACCGAAAGCCAGTGCAGCCGCCAAGCCGCGGCCATCGCTGAAGCCGCCGGCAGCCACCACTGGCACCTTCACGGCGTCGAGAACCTGCGGCAGCAGGATGGTGGTAGGCACGCTGCCCGTATGACCACCGCCCTCGCCACCTTGAATGGTGATGGCGTCGACGCCCATCTCCACCATCTTCTGTGCATGCTTCACGGCGCCCACGGTGGGCATGCAAACAATGCCCGCATCGCGAAAGCGCTTGATCATGGCCTTGTCCGGGCCGCGCCCGAAGCTGACCGCGCGCACCTTCTCGGCAATAATGGTGTCGACAATCTGCGCCGCGCCCGGCTGGAACATGTGGAAGTTCACGCCGAACGGCTTCTCCGTCAGTTCACGTACCCGACGGATGGCCGGGCCCACTTCTTCCGCGCGTAAGCTGGCTGCGGCTAGAAAACCGAAGGCACCAGCGTTGCACGAAGCTGCCACGAGTTCCGGGCGCGCCACCCAACCCATGGCCGTTTGCACGATGGGGTAGCGCGAACCGAGCAGGTCGCACAGGGGCGTGTGGAGAGACGCGGACATCAGGCCTCGTTGTTCTCGCGGTTGCCGGCGGCCATGCTCTTGCGGTCATGGCCTGCCAAATGGTCTGGCGAACTGAGCGAATTCTGCGCATGCGCGAAGTGGTGCATGTGGAACACAGCGTCCATGGCACTGCGCTTGCCCTGCAGGTCTTCCACATGGTTGATGGCTTGTTTGGCCAAGGCCAAACCCAACCGCGGCTGTTTCGCCAGCTTGTGGGCCATGGCCATGGTCTGCGCCTCTAGTTCGTCGGCCGGCACCACGCGGTTCACCATGCCCATCTGGTAGGCGCGTGCGGCGCCCATCTTCTCGCCGAGAAAAAGGAATTCTTTCGCAACGCGCGGATGCAGTTCGAACGGGTGCGCGAAATATTCCACGCCCGGAATGTTCATCGCGAGCACGGGGTCGGCGAAGTACGCATTGTCTGCGGCGACAATAAGGTCGCACACCCAGGCCAGCATAAGCCCACCCGCAATACATGCACCCTGCACCATGGCGATGGTGGGCTTCGGCAGTTCGCGCCAGCGGCGGCACATGCCCAGGTAAACCTCTTGCTCGCGCGCATACCAGAACTCGCCATGCGGCTTGTTCACGTGGTCGTACCAGAGCGTCACGCGGTCCGGTGTGGACACGTTCACGTCGCGTCCTGGCGTACCGATATCGTGGCCGGCCGAGAAGTGCTTTCCCGCGCCCTTCAACACGATGACCTTTACGGCATCGTCGGCAGCGGCGCGTTTAAACGCGTCGTCCAGCGCATAAGTCATCTGCGTGTTTTGCGAATTCGCGAACTGCGGGCGGTTCATGGTGATAACCGCCACCGCGCCTTCTACGGCATAGAGCACGGGCTCCGCCGTTTCATAAACGTGCTTGTTCTCTGGCGGTTCTACCAGGTCC
>CAIOHZ010000009.1 GCA_903858165.1 uncultured Pseudomonadota bacterium | reverse complement strand
GTCTACCAGAAAGCCCACCACCAGCCGCGAACCGATGATGGCAAGACCGTAAGCGCTTTGTGCGGCGGCGGCCACCGAGGGTGGGTAGCCCTTGTCACCCAAAGCCGCGATGAGGTTCGGGCTGATGCCCGACACCGCGAGATACACCAGAAAGATGGACGCGCCCAGTACCCAGAAGCGGTAGCCGCGGGCTGCTTCACCAAGCGTGAGTCCCCAGTCTGCCGTGCTGAATGCAGCGGAATTGGTGGCTGCTGCATCCGTTGCCATGGGTTTCACGGCTGGCTGCACATGGAAGCCCGACCAAACCAGTGGCCCGGCCAGCAACAGCGGCAAAAGCCCGATGCCGACGAAGGCGCCGCGCCAGCCGAAATGCTCGACGAGCATGACGGTGTACAGAGGCGCCAGGATGGCGCAGACGCCGGTGCCGGTGAGGGCTATGCCTAAGGCCAAGCCGCGTTGGCGGTCGAACTGCGTGGTCAGGGCGCGGGTCCAGGTGACGGGTGTGGTGCCTGCTCCCAACACGGCCATGCTGCCGTAGGCGAGGTAGAGCATCCACAAGCTGCCATTCATGTTGGCGGCGAAGAAGAACGCTAGCGCCAAGCCGACGAGCCCTGGCAGCGCTACTGGACGGGGGCCGTAGCGGTCGTTCAGCCAGCCAACCCCCATGGCAGTGAGGGCGCTGAGGCCAGTGCTGAACACGAGCGCTGTTTGTACATCGGCGCGACTCCAACCGAAGGCCTCGGTGAGCGGCTTCAGCAGGGCGCCCATGGTGTAGAAGGGCAGCACGATGGAGCTGCAGACCACCCCCGCGCTGGCAGCCAAAAGGAGCCGCCAGTGTTGCCGCAGTTCGCTCTGCAAGGGAAAGTCCTCGTTTGGGGAATGCCGTATATTACGGGACGTAGAGAGTACAGGGATGGTACGTTTCCCGTATATGACCACCCGGCTGCGAGGAGCCCCATGAGCACGATTACCGTTGACGGCTACAAGGAAGCGCACCAGACGCTGAGCCTGCCGGAACTCGAGCAGTCCTTGTACGACGAGGGCCGCATCCTCATGGACCGTGTGCTGGTTACTTTGCACGGGGAAGAGCACCGGGTCCGCCGTCTCCTCGAGATGAAGATCTTCAAGAAAGACTTCTTCAACTACTACGAAAAAGAAGTGCTGCCCGCCGTCGTGAATGCGACCCTCGCCCGCTTCCTGCCCACTGGCCGCACGGATCTCATGGATTTTGGTCGGCGCGCCATGCTGGACCTCACCGCAGACTTCGCCGGCATCGACCGTCCGGCAGGCACGGAAGAGGAGCGCGACGCCCTCCTTTCCATTCTCAATGGGCTGGGGGTTGCCGCTACGCTGGGCCAGTACACCGGGGACCGCGAGGTAATGCGCGCCGTGGCTGCCAAGGCGCTCAGCGATTTCGACAGCCGCTTTTTCCGGCCCTCGGCCGAACGACGACGCCAGCTGCTGGCAGAAGTGGCAGCTGGCCGCTTGGCGGAAGACGCGCTGCCCCGCGACATTCTGACCATCCTCGTGAAGAACGAAGGCAAGGCGGGCCTGACGCCCGACATGATCCTGCGCGAGACGGGTTTCTACTTCTTGGCCGGCGCCCATACCTCGGTGCATTCGCTGACGCATGCCATGCACGAGATTTTCCAGTGGACTGCCGCGCATCCTGAAGACGCCGAACGCGTGCAGAAGGACCCGCTGTTCGTGCAGCGTTGCGTGCACGAAAGCTTCCGCCTGCATCCCTCCAGCCCCATCGCCCAGCGGCGGCCCACCTGCCCGGTGCATCTGCCGGATGGACAGAGCGCCACCCCGGAAGACACGGTCGTCATCGACCTGTTCCACGCCAACCGCCAGCCGAGCGCGTTCGGTGCTGATGCGGCGGCCTTCAACCCCTATCGCGAACTGCCGCCCATTCAAGCGCCTTATGGCATTACTTTCGGCGTGGGCATTCATACCTGTCTCGGCCGCAACTTGGCCGCCGGCGATGTATCAAAAGCAAGCACGGACCCGGCCACCCACCAGTACGGCACAGTGACCTTGCTGGCGCTGGCGCTCATTGCCAACGGTTGCCGTCCGGACCCGGACAACGCGCCGCAGCGTGAAGCGCGCATCAAGCGTGAGGCTTGGGCGGTCTACCCGGTGTTGCTGGGCGCCTGAGGTGGCAGAGGGCGTGCCCCCGGCTGTTTCCTCGGGGCTACCTTTGCATCCTTCGTTGGCTACGCCGACGGCCATCGTCGAGTCGTTCATCGCGGCTTGGAACGCCAACCATCTAGAGCAGATCTTGGCGCATCTGCATCCGCAGGTCGTGTACCACAACATGCCGCTGGCGCCCATTCATGGTCGCGACGCGGTGCGTGCCTATCTCGCGGACAAAGTGCCTTTCGAATGGGTGGATTGGAAGTTGCTGGCGATAGCCGCCGTGGGCAACAAGGTGCTCACGGAGCGCAGCGACGACTTCGGCGTGGGTGGTGTCACCGTGCGGCTGCCGTTAATGGGCATCTTTGAGATAGAGGACGGGCTGATTGCGGCCTGGCGCGATTACTTCGACCTGGCGATGTACCGCCAGCAACTCAAGCCGTCGGCGTAGTGCCCGTCAGTCGCTTCGCGGCGCCGACGATATCGTCGAGCGTGGAGCCGGGTGGATAGACCTCGACGTCCAGCGCCTTCAAACGCTTCACGGCCCACGGCGCGATAACGCCGCCGCAAAAGATGGGCAATTCCGGCCG
>CAIOHZ010000008.1 GCA_903858165.1 uncultured Pseudomonadota bacterium | reverse complement strand
TTCCTGCGCGCTTTGCTGCGCCAGAAGACGGACCGCACGCCGGTCTGGATGATGCGCCAGGCCGGACGCTACCTTCCTGAGTACCGTGCCACGCGGGCGAAGGCCGGCAGCTTCCTGAACCTTTGCATGAACCCCGAACTGGCTTGCGAAGTGACTTTGCAGCCGCTGGCGCGCTTTCCGCTCGATGCCGCCATCTTGTTTTCGGACATCCTCACTATCCCGCATGCCATGAACGTGGGGCTGGAGTTTGAAGCGGGTGAAGGCCCCGTCATTCGCCGGCCGGTGCGCTCGCTGGCCGACGTCGCAGCGCTGCCCATCCCGGATCCGGAAGGAGAACTGCGCTACGTCATGGATGCAGTGCGGCTCATCCGGCAAGAACTGGATGGCCGCGTGCCGCTCATTGGTTTTGCGGGCAGCCCGTGGACGGTAGGCTGCTACATGGTGGAAGGTGGCGGCAGCAAGAACTTTTCGCGTATCAAGGGCATGCTCTACGCGGAGCCGGCCACGCTACATGCGCTGCTCGACAAGCTGGCGGAAGCCACTATCCGCTATTTGAACGCGCAGATGGCGGCGGGTGCGCAGGCCCTCATGGTGTTCGATACCTGGGGTGGCGTGCTTAGCCCGCGCGACTACCGCGAGTTTTCGCTGCAGTACATGGCGAAGATTGTCGATGGACTCGACAAGGAGCCTGAAGGCCGGCGTGTGCCAGTCATTCTGTTCACCAAGGGCGGCGGCGCTTGGCTGCCCGAACTGGTGCGTGCTGGTGCGGATGCCTTAGGCGTCGACTGGACCACAGACCTCGCCGACGCCCGCGTGGCAGTGCGCGACAGTGTGGCGTTGCAAGGCAACGTGGATCCGAACGTCCTCTATGGTTCGCATGAACGCATCCGCGAGGAAGTGCAGCGTACTTTGGCCAGCTACGGTCATGGCCATGGCCATGTGTTCAATCTGGGTCATGGCATCCACCCTGATGTGGACCCCGAGAAAGCCGGCACGCTCATTGCGGCCGTGCATGAGTTTTCCCCGCAATACCACCGCTGAAACCGCGGCATTCCCAGTTTTCAAGGACGACCGAGTGAACATCGACAAGATCAGCATTGGTGAAGATCCGCCGCGCGACGTTAACGTGCTCATCGAGATTCCGCAGGGCGGCGTCCCGGTGAAGTATGAATTAGACAAGGACAGCGGCGTGCTCCGCGTGGACCGCTTCCTGCACACCGCCATGTATTACCCGGGGAACTACGGTTTTATTCCGCACACGCTTTCTGGTGACGGTGACCCCGTGGACGTGATGGTGGTGGGTCAGGTGCCGGTGGTACCGGGCGCCATCGTTCGTTGCCGCCCGGTCGGCGCGCTGCTCATGAAAGACGAGGCCGGTCCTGATGAAAAAATCATCGCCGTGCCCGTGGACAAGCTGCATCCGTTCTATACGGGCGTGAAGAGCTACTTGGACCTGCCGGTCATTCTGACGGAGCAGATTGCGCACTTCTTCCAGCACTACAAAGATTTGGAAAAGGGTAAGTGGGTCACCATCGTGAACTGGGTCGGCCCGGAAAAGGCCGAGCGCATGATCATCGATGGTATTCGCCGCGCGGCTCAGGCCGGCGACGATGTGGCCGCGCACCATATTGCGGCAGGTGCCATGCAGAAGCGCGCGCCGCGTACGAAGACGAAGGCAGCGGCGGCTGCCAGCAAACCCGTGGCCAAGGCCAAGCCAAAGACTAAGTCCAAAAAGGGCTAACGCCGCCGGGCGTATTGGGCGGCGCGAGCCCTTGGTGACCGAGGGCCCTGCCGCTCGAGTGGTGGCCACCCTGAAAGACATCTACTGCCGTTGAGCCTTCGGTAGTCGCAACGCTTGCGGAGGCTTACGCATCCGCCAGCAGCGCCTGGCGGCGCAGCTGGTCACGCAGTTCATCGCGCAGCGAGCGGCGCAGAATCTTGCCGACATTCGTCTTCGGCAATTCGCTGCGGAAATACACGTGCCTTGGCACCTTGTAGCCGGTCAGTTCTATTCGTGCGAACGCGATGACCGCTTCGGGCGTGAGTTCAGGGTCCTTGCGGACCACGAACAGCGCGACCACTTCGCCTGAGTGTTCGTCTGCTTGTGCCACAGCGGCCACTTCCACCACGTCCGGGTGCTGCGCCACGACGCCTTCCACTTCGTTCGGGTAGACGTTGAAGCCGCTCACCAGAATCATGTCTTTCTTGCGGTCTTCGATGTAAGTGAAGCCTTTATCGTCCATGCGACCGATATCGCCGGTGCGCAGCCAGCCGTCAGGGAACATCACCTTCGCGGTTTCGTCCGCGCGGTTCCAGTAGCCGGCCATGACTTGCGGGCCACGCACGCAAATCTCGCCATGCCCACCTGCCGGCAATTCGTTGCCGTCGTCATCGCGGATGGAAATTTCCGTGCTGGGAACCGGCAGGCCAATGGAGCCATTGAACGGCATGTCCTTCGGCATGACGGTGGCCACCGGTGAGGTTTCCGTGAGGCCCCAGCCCTGACCGAGCATGCAACCAGTGAGTTTCTCCCACTTCTGTGCCACCGCGCCTTGCAGCGCCATGCCACCGGCGTTGCAGCTCAGCAAGCCGCTGAAATCGACGGCTTCAATGCCGGGGGTGTGCAACAAACCATTGTAGAGCGTGTTTACGCCGTACATCACGTTGAAGCGGTACGCTTTAAGTTCCTTCAAGAAGCCGGGCATGTCACGCGGGTTTGTGATGAGGACGTTGTGCCCACCGGTGACCAACCACGCCAGGGCGCAGGAGGTGAGTGCATAGATGTGATACAGCGGCAGCGCGCACAGCACCACGGGTGACTGTGCCGGCATCTCGTACTGCGATAGCCAAGCGTGCGTCTGCAGCAGATTCGACACCATATTTCGGTGGGTGAGAATGGCACCCTTGGAAACACCGGTGGTGCCGCCCGTGTACTGCAGGAAGGCGACATCCGCGTGCTCGAGCGATACCGCTTCGAGGTCTACCCACTTGCCTTGCTGCAGCACTTCAGCGAAGCGTACGGCACCGGGTAATTGGAAGGGCTTCACGGCCTTACGTACGTAGCGCAGGACGAAATTCACGATGGCCGATTTCGGGAATGACAGCAGGTCGCCGACACCGGTGACGATGACAGTTTCCACAGCGGTTTCGGCGATGACTTCTTCAAGCACATGCGCTGCGTTTTCGAACACCACGATGGCGCGAGCGCCGCTGTCCTTTAGTTGGTGTTCCAGTTCACGTGCGGTATACAGCGGATTCGTGTTTACCACCGTCAAGCCCGCGCGCAGCGCGCCAAACAGCGCGATGGGGTACTGCAGAATATTCGGCATCATCAGGGCAATGCGGTCGCCCTTCTTGAGGCCGGCTTCTCGCTGTAGCCAAGCGCCAAAGGCGCGGGAGCGCGCGTCCAGTTCGCGGAAGGTGAGCGTGGTGCCCATGTTCGAATAAGCCGGCTTGTCGGCGTGTTCGAGACAGCCTTTGTCAATCAGCTCACGTAACGATGCGTATTCGTTGGGGTTGATGTCGTGGGGCACATTGGCGGGGTAGTGCTGCAGCCAGTAGCGGTCCAAGGGTCACCTGCCGGTCTTGTGTTTGTGCGACGCAAAATATCGCGTTGAGTGTATGTGGCACAGTACAACGCCCGCACGCGCCGGTAAACCTGTCCGGTAAACCTGTCCGGTAAACCAGTTCTGCGAACGCGCGGTAGAAGCGCTCACAATAATAGTGGCCGCAGTGCCGCCTTAAAGCAGTTTCTGTAGCGCTGGCCAGAGGTTCTGCAGCAACCGTGGTTGCGCCGCCTCCACGGGGTGGATGCCATCGGCCTGGAACATGGCGGGTTGAGTCGCGATGCCTTCCAGAAAAAACGGCACCAAAGTGGTGCGTTCTGCCTTGGCCACGGCTGGGTAGGCGGCGGCGAAGCGGCGCGTGTACTCGGGACCATAATTCGGCGGCAATTGCATGCCCAACAGCATGGGTTTGGCGCCGGCCGCACGCGAGGCGCGGGCGATAGCAGCCAGATTGCGCTGGAGGTCCGCGGGCGGCAGGGCCCGTAGGCCATCGTTACCCCCTAATTCGATGATGACCACGACGGGGCGATGCAATTGGAGCGCGCGTGGCAGGCGGGCTAGCGCACCGGCGCTGGTTTCGCCGCTGACACTGGCGTTGACCACGACATGCCCGTAACCTGCCTGCCGCAACTGCTGCTGCAGCAGGGCGACCCAACTGCGCCGGATGTCGATGCCGTAACCGGCGCTGAGCGAATCGCCCAGCACTAGGATTTTCGGCGCATTAGCCGCGGTTGGCGGAACTGCAGCCTGCCCCAGCGGTATAACCAACAGCAGGCCAACTGACAGCAGCGACCGCCACGACCGGCGTAGGCTCGACGAAAATGGGAACAGCATGACCACCACGGTGCTTGAAGCCAAAGAAGTGACACAGCAGGTTAGCAGTCCGGAAGGAACGCTGACCATCCTCGACCATGTCGGTTTCCAGTTGGCTGCTGGCGAGACGGTGGCGATTGTGGGGGCCTCGGGTGCCGGCAAGAGCACTTTGCTCGGGCTATTGGCCGGGCTGGATGTGCCGACGCAAGGTGCGGTTTTGCTGGGCGGCCAGTCCCTCTCCGCGCTGGACGAAGATGGACGCGCCGCTTTGCGCGCCGATCGGGTCGGTTTCGTGTTCCAGGCCTTCCATCTGGTGCCCGCCCTAACTGCACTTGAAAACGTCATGCTGCCTTTGGAACTGCGCGGCGATTCTGCGGCCCGCGTGGTCGCTGCCGAGGCATTATCTCGTGTCGGCCTTGCCGCGCGCGCGGCGCATTACCCGCGCCAACTGTCCGGCGGTGAGCAGCAGCGCGTGGCTTTGGCGCGGGCGTTTGTCACCCGGCCACAAGTGCTGTTTGCCGACGAGCCTACCGGTAACCTCGATGCTGCCACCGGCTTGCGTGTGATGGACTTGTTGTTCGCGCTGAACCGCGAGGCAGGAACCACGCTGGTGCTGGTAACGCACGACCGCACGTTGGCCGCACGCTGCGGCCGCGTGCTCGAGTTGGCTGCCGGGAAATTGGTGGCCGATACGCTGACGGTAGCGGCGTGAGTTTGCGTTCGCGGCATTGGTTGCGCTTCGCCACTCGTCATCTCTGGCGCGACTGGCGCGCCGGCGAGCTGGCCGTGCTGGCTGGCGCATTGGTGTTGGCCGTGGCGGCGCTGACGGCGGTTTCGTTCTTTACCAATCGCGTCTCGCGTGCGGTGGAACTGCAGGCTGCGGAGTTGTTGGCTGCAGATTTGCGCGTCGAGTCACCCCGTCCCTTGTCACCGGATTGGCTGGTGGCGGCACAGCAGCGTGGTTTGCAGACGGCCAGCCTTACGACGTTCGCCACGGCGGTATTCCACGGCGACGACAACCTGCTGGTGACGCTGCGTGCCACGAGCGCGGGCTACCCACTGCGCGGCCAATTGCGGGTGGCGGCGGAGCCCTACGGCGTGGCGCGCGGCACCACGGCGCTACCCCAAGCGGGTGAGGCTTGGGTGGAGTCGCGGGTGCTGGCGCGGCTAGGTTTGCGCGTTGGCGATTCCTTGCAGGTTGGTGCCAGCGGGTTTCGGGTCAGCGCGGTCCTCGACTACCGTCCCGATCAAGGGGCCGCCTTCGCGGACTTGGCTCCCACGGTGCTGTTGCCCGCGGCAGATTTGCCGGGCACACAGTTGCTACAGACCGGTAGTCGCGCCAGCTTCGTCCAACTCTACGCTGGTAATCCAGCGCAGGTCGCGGCATTCCGTGCTTGGCTCGAGCCGCGCAAGACGGCGGCGGTGCGGTTGGTGGCATTGGGAGAGTCCAGCCAGCAATTACAGGGCAGCCTCGATCGTGCGCAGCGCTTCTTGTCGCTCGCCGCCTTGGCGACCGTGCTCCTGTGCGCCGTTGCCGTGGCGATGGCTGCGCGGCGTTATACCGCGCGGCATCTAGATCTCGCCGCGCTCATGAAGTGCATGGGTGCACCGCAACGTTTCGTGCTGCTCACCGGCCTGTGGCAGTTGGGCCTCATTGCGCTTGCTGGTGCTTTGGCTGGCGTGCTGGCCGGTTATCTGGCGCAGTCGGTCTTGGCGTGGTTCCTCCGCGACTTGTTCGCCGGCCCTTTGCCAGCCCCGACTTGGGGGCCGGCATGGATTGGTATTGGCACGGCCATGGCCATGCTGCTGGGGTTCGCGCTGCCACCGTTGTTACAACTGCGTGCTGTTCCAGTGCTACGAGTTCTGCGCCAAGACGTGGGTGCGCCAACCCTGCGCTTCTTCACGGTGCCACTGTTCGCCGTTGGTGTACTGGCAGCGCTGTTGTGGTGGATGTTGCAGGACGCCAAGCTCGTCGGTGGCGTCTTCGTGGGCTTAGGTCTACTACTGTGCGTGTTGTGGTTGGCGGGCTTGGGGTTGGTACGCGTGGCGGCATTGGCGCGTCGCGGCACAGGTGGCGCTTGGCGTTATGGACTCGCGAATGTCGGGCGTCGCGGTTCCGGCAGCGTGGTGCAGGTAGTCGCGTTCGGGCTCGGTTTGACAGTGCTGCTGTTACTCGCCGTAGTGCAAAACGACTTGCTGCGCGAGTGGCGGGCCAGTTTGCCGGCCAATGCTCCCAATCACTTCCTCATCAATATTTCACCCGATGATGTAGCGCCGTTGACCGCCGACCTGCGTGCTGGGGGGGTACAGGTAGACCAAGTGTTTCCTTGGGTGCGCGCGCGGCTGGTAGCCGTGAACGACAAGCCGGTGACGGGGATGAAGTTCTCCACCGACCGTGGCAAGGGTTTCGCCGAGCGCGAGCAGAATTTGTCATGGTCGGCGGATTTGCCGAAGGACAACACGTTAGTAGCTGGTGAATGGTGGCCTGCCAAGCGGCCAGTGGATGCGCCGGTGTTGGTGTCTTTGGCCACTGAGTTTGCCGATGGCGTGGGTATTCAGATAGGTGACCGGCTGGTCTTCGATGTCGCCGGCGAACCGATGGCCGCACAGG
>CAIOHZ010000007.1 GCA_903858165.1 uncultured Pseudomonadota bacterium | reverse complement strand
TGTCAGGTTCCTCGCCGCCCGTTTTGATGAATATGCAATTGTAGAGAGCGATATTTGCTACGATTTGCGAAGTTGTGAAGAAAAGATTCCTGTAGGCGGGAGTTTGCTCCCGACTCTTCGGCAGGTGCCCCATGCGCGAAAAACTCTATGTTGGCCCTAAGCTCCGCTTGCTCCGCGAACAGCAGGGCCTGACGCTGGACGCCTGCGCCGCCCGCCTCGGTCTTTCGCCCAGCTACCTCTCCCAACTCGAAACCAACCAGCGCCCCGTGACGGCCCGCGTTCTCATCGCGCTTTCCCGCACGTTCGCGGTCGATCCCGCCGAGTTCGATGCCGATGACGAAAGCCGCCTGATTGCGGACCTGCGCGAAGCGAGCGCCGACCTGGCCTTGGGCGTCCCCAGCCCCACGCTGGCCGAACTGAAGCTCACAGCCACCACCACCCCCGCCGTGGCGCGTCAGTTCCTAGCACTCCACCGCGCCTACCGCGGGCTGGACCAGCGACTGAAGACCTTGGACGAGGCACTGGGGTCCGGCGGCCCCACCCCCCGCCCCGAAGCCACGCTGCCTTACGAAGAAGTGCGCGACTTCTTCCACTACCGCAACAACTACGTCGACGAACTCGACCAAGCCGCCGAGGCGCTGGCCGTGCGACTAGGCGTTGGGAGCGACGCGCCCATCGGCAGCATTCTTGAGCGGCACCTGCACGACGCATACGGTGTCACGGTGGTCCGCACCGCCGCCGCCAAAGACGCGGACTTGCTTCGCCGCTACGACCCCGTCGCCCATGTGCTCACTGTGGACCGCGACCAGAGCGAATCCACCCTCGCCTTCCAGTTCGCCGTACAATTGGCAGAGCTGCAATTTAGCCACCTGTTCGAAGAAGTTCTCGCCGTTTCGGGCCTGCGTTCGCGCGAGGCCCGCGACGTGGCCCGCGTGGGCCTGGCCAACTACGCGGCCGGGGCAATGGTGATGCCCTACGCCCGCTTCGCCGGCGCCGCCCGCGAACTGCGCCACGATGTGGAGCAGTTGCAGCGCCGCTTCCACACCAGCTTCGAGCAGGTGTGCCACCGGCTGAGCACCTTGCAGCGCCCCGGTGCTCATGGCGTACCGTTCTACTTCGTCCGCGTAGACCAGGCCGGCAACATCACCAAGCGCCACAGCGCCACGCGCTTCCAGTTCGCGCGGTTCGGCGGCGCCTGCCCGCTATGGAATGTGCATGAGTCTTTCGGCCACCCCGGCCGCATTCTGGTGCAGGTGGCGCAGATGCCGGACGGCGTGCGCTACTTGTGCGTGGGACGCAGCATCGTGAAGCGCAGCGGCAGCTACCACCGCCCCAACCGCCAATACGCGGTGGGCCTGGGCTGCGAAGTCACGCATGCACATGAACTGGTGTATGCGGACGGGGTGCCGCTAGATGGGCCGGCCGTGCCGATTGGCATTAGCTGCCGCACGTGTGAACGGCAGGACTGCCACCAGCGCGCGTTCCCCCCGCTGGACCGAAAACTGGTGGTGCCGGTGAATGAGCGGAGGCTGGTGCCGTTCGGGTTGGGTTAGGCCAGAAATGCCATCTGAGTCAGTGGATTACAATCGCCAAATCAGCGACGCCAACCGGTACTATTGGTCATAATAATCGGTCTATAGTTTTTAATAAAATTTAGTATTCAGCGGCTCTGACGAGGTCTATAGTCGCTCTATAGTTTTCTATAGTGAGGCAGTCATGACGAACTTGGCACCCATCTTTCACCGTCCGGAGCTTGCCAAAAAGCTGGCAGACCAGATTCTGGTTACTGGTGCCGGCAGTGCGGCAGGTTCGGGCGTCTTTCTGGCTGCACCGCGGCGCACCGGGAAATCGACATT
>CAIOHZ010000006.1 GCA_903858165.1 uncultured Pseudomonadota bacterium | reverse complement strand
TCTGAGTGGCGGCTCTTGGCACATCCGTCAGCGTTACGGCTGAAGTAATTTTCCTGCAAATTCCGCCAACCCCGCGCGGCTGACGCGCAAGTTGTCCACCGCGGGGCCACCGCCAGCATCCGCCACGCGGATGAGGCTGGCGAGCGCCTCTTCGAAAACGTCATTTACTAGCACGAACCCGAATTCGGCCCAGTGCGAGAGCTCCGTAACGGACTCTTGCAGGCGCCGCGCGATGACCTCTTTGCTGTCTGTGCCGCGTCCGCGCAGGCGCCCTTCCAATTCGGCACGTGAAGGGGGAAGAATGAACACCTGCACGGCTTCCGGCAGCTTGGCGCGCACTTGTTGGGCGCCCTGCCAGTCAATCTCCAAAATGAGGCTTTCGCCGCGGGCTAGTGCTTGCTGCACTACCTGCAGTCCGGTGCCGTAGTGGTTGTCGAACACGCGGGCCCATTCCAGCAATTCGCCCCGTTCCACCATCGCTTCGAAGGTGGCGCGGTCCACGAAATGGTAATCGCGCCCGTCCACTTCGTTCGGTCGCATGGGGCGCGTGGTGTACGACACGGAGAACTTCAGGTGCGGTCGCGCTGCCATGAGTGCGCGCACCAAGCTGGTCTTGCCGGTACCGCTAGGCGCGGCGACCACATAAAGGCGGCCGGGGGTGGTGGCCTGCTGCACTGAAGCAGGCTGTCGGCCCTCTGGTGTATCCATCATTCCAGTTCGAATAACTGGTGAGGCATGGTGTGCAGGCATTCGGCCCCGTGCTCGCCGATGAGATAACTGCTTTCTAAGTGATAGGGCGCGACTGAGTGCCCGAAATACAGGAACTCAAAGTTGATGACCGTGCCAGGCTCGAGGACGAAATCCTTGAGGCGGCCGAAGGCAGGGTACGAACTGGGCAGCTCGATAATGTCGAGACCAATCGAATGGACGAAGACCAATAGCTTGCGTGGCGTCGGGATATCTAGACTCCAGGCAATCTGGCTGATGGCGCGCCAAGCCTCATGCGTGGTGCTACCGGCCTTCAGGAACGGCAGCGCTTCGCGTTGGCCGACATCGATGGCTTGGCAGATGCGGCGGTATTCGGCGCTTGCCGGACCGACATGCACCGTCCTCGACATGTCGAAAGCATAGTTGGAATAGGTTCCCCAGCTTTCGAAGATGATGGTCTGATTTTCGCGTACCTTCCAATCGTTATCGGCGAACATCAGGTCCGGGAAATACTCGCCGCCGTATTCGGCACCGAATTGCAGCGCCTTCTGCGCTGCGATGACATTGGCTCCACGCTCCTGCAGGAACTGACGGAAACGACCCGCCACCTCGTTCCACACGCGGCCCGGGCGAATCATCGGCATGATCTCTGCCAGTGCCTGCTCGTTCAATTGGGCGCCATGACGCAGGAAGGCGATTTCCTGCGCAGTCTTCACTTTGCGGATGTCCAGCCAGACATCGTGCGCGTCACTCCAGCGCAAATCGGTTAGTTCGCGTTGGACGTTGATGGCCAGTCGCAGGTCGTCAAACCCGACGCGGGCGCCGGTGAGACCTAGGTCGGCAAGCGCTGCCGCGGTGCCGCGCACGATGTCCGAACACAGATCTCCGGTCACTTTTTCCGCGTACAACGCTTCCACATCGGCCTGCAGGGGGTCGAGCCTGACGGGCTCGGGCTCTCGGGCAAGGGCGGAGGTGTTCAGGAACTCCGTGACGCGCAGGCGCGGGATCCAGGTAGGGGTTTCGAGCAGTCCGGCAATGGCGAACTCGGGAACCACCAGAATGGGCGCGATGGAGGGGTCGCGTGGCAGCACAACCGCCGCCTGTGCTTCCGGGGAGCCCCATTCCATATTCCGGTTCCAGAAGCCGGAAGTGTAATAAACATTGCGCGGGATAGCCGCGACCAAGGCGTCTAGCCCGGCAGCCTCCATCTTGGCTAGTGCACGTGAATGGTTAAGCAGCATGAGGGAAAATCCTGCAGGAAGTTGGCAGCGCAAACCTGATGATGTTGGACGCGCAACCCCTTGTCCAGCGAGCTATCCATCGCCAATGGGGCGATTCCGGCGCGGGTTAAGTCCACGTTCAGCCATGGCTGCGGGGAACCGGTGATGGCCCGCGATGGACCGTAGCTGACCGTGGGAAGCCGTTACGGCAGAACCACGAAGTTACCGCTGGCATTAACGCCGAGAATGCGCACGGGCACATTCGGGCGGTTGCCCGTCTGCGGATCGATGGTGATGGGACCGGTGGCGCCGAGATAATTCGTGGTGGCACGTAGCTGTCCCAGCACGGGCTCGAAGCTTGTGGTGCGGGCCTCGGTCATGGCGCGGAACAGCAGCTTGGCCGAGTCGTAGGTGAACGTGCCCCACACCCCCGGATTCGTGCCGGAGAAACGGGCGCGGTAGGCGGCTGCATAGTTGGTGGCGCTTGGCATCTGGTCCGGTTCCGGCACACCGCTGAAGACACAGCGCCGGCTGTCGGCTATGCCGGCAGTAGCCACAAAATCGGGGTCCTGGTTGGCCAGCCCCATGAAGCAGGCAGCGTTACGGCCACCCGCCGCCTCCGTGGCCAAGGCCTTCGCGATGAGGCCACCTTCCGGGAAATAGGTACTGACGTAGACCACCTGCGGCTGCAGGTCGAGCGACTGACGGACGACGTCGGTGTAGTCCGCGCGGCCGGGGGTGACTGCTACACGGATGGCCGTGATGCCGCGCGCCATCAGGCCTGCTTCCATGCGCTGGGCCATGCTGCTGGTATAGGCGGAAGGGTCCACCAGTACCGCGACGGTGGTGGGCTGCAGCGCCGCAATGTAGGCAATCTCCGGCGGCGAGATTTGGCTGTTCTTAGGCTGCACGGTAACGCCCTGACCGGTGGTGTCGTCGCTGGAGGTGAGGTGCACGGGGACGATGCCGTCCCGCGTGTACTGCGGCAAATTCACCAACCCCACGCCCGAGTTGTAGGGCCCGATGACTGCCACAGCGCCTTCCTGCTTTACTCGGGCAGCGACGGCCAGGGCTTGCGTGGGGTCGGCTCGGTCATCGGCGGGTACCAGCACCACGGGCCTGCCCAAGACACCGCCGGCGCGGTTCACTTCTTCCACGGCCAACTGCACGCCTCGCAGCATGTCTTGCCCGTTGGAAGTCTGGGCGCCAGTAAGCGGCGCCTCGAGGGCGATGACGATGGCGGCGGGGCTGCTGTGCTTTTTCTCGAAGCAGCCGGCCAATGGCAAAGTCAGCGCGAACAGTGCTGGCATTAGCGCGGTACGAACGGGGAATTGGAGCAAGAAGAGGGTTCCGTTAGGGCCATGAACGGGCGGGCGCAAAGTGCGGCCCGAAGGGTAGACCGTCCTTGCGCCGCCGACAACTGCGCCTTTTACCCAGTTTCGCCGCAAGCCACGGCGCGCTACGCTCCAACCACAACACAAACGGGCTAAACGCCCGAGGGGGAAGCATGGCGCGCAAGAAAGACACCCAACCGGCCGACCGTCTGCGTCGTCAGTTCCTGCAGGGCGCGGGCTTGGCCGGGCTGGCTGGCGCGGGCATGGCGGCGTTCAGTGCTAGTGCTAGTGCTGGTGCGGAAGTAACGCCGGCCCCGGACCCTGCGCCGGGAACCTCCGCTGCGGCGTCGGACGGCAAGGCCGCTGTCTCCGCTGCAAAGCGCGGCGTCTACCTCTCCTCGCCGCTGCGCCAGGACACCATCAGTGTCGCGGCGCTGCAGTCGCGGGTGCGTTCGGTGGACGTGCGCAACCTTGCCGCCACCATGCAAAGCAATCTGGACCATATGCTGCGGCTGATTGATTTGGCACAAGGCTCGCCCGAAGAATGGGGCGGAGAGCAGCGCTGGGGTAGCCACCAAGACCTCATCTGCCTGCACGAGTTCCCGCTACAGGGCTTCCAGCCTTGGACGCGCAAGGAACTGCAGCGCGTCGCCATTGACCTGCCCGGGCCCGAAACGCAAGCCATCGGCGCGCGGGCCAAGCGCTATAACTGCTACATCGCCTTCGGCTGCTACGCGAAATTGAAGGACTGGCCGGGCCACGTTATCAACATGTCGGTCATCGTGGGGCCCACGGGCGAGATTGTGTCGACGCAGTGGAAGTCGCGGAACGCACTCGGCTTATTTGGTGAAGGGGCGCTGATCGGCACCACTACCTACGATGTGCTGGACCGCTATGTGGAAATGTATGGATGGGATGCGGTGCTTCCCATTGCACGGACGGATATCGGCAACATCGCCATGACGTCCGTAGGCATGGAACCGATTTTGTACCAGTGCATGGCGATGAAGGGCGCGGAACTGCTCATTCTTACCGTGACGGGCGGTTCTAATGCTGAATCGGCCAAGGCTACTGCGCGTGCGAACCGTTGCTACACCGTAGGGGTGGGCAATTCCGTGTCGCCGGACAACCTCGGGTTCATGGACGCGGCAGGGGCGAAAGACGAAGGCACGGTTATCTGCGATGCGCGGGGTACGGTCATCGGGCAGACCGAAAACCACCATGAAGATATGGCGACGGCGAGTATTCCGCTGGCGAGTTTCCGCAAGACGCGGCGTATGGCAGAAGTGCCAGTGGCGCTGTTATTGCCGGTGTTGCAGCAGTACGAACCGGTGTTCGGGCCGAATGCCTTCCTTGAATATCTACCGACGGACTACCAGGATGGCGGCGCGTACCTGCGACGACGGATGTCCGGCAAGTAGCCGGCACCATCACCGCGGCCTTGTCGCCCTGAATTAGCGTGCCGGGAGTGCCTGAGTACCTATTTTTCTGACAGCGCGCGCACGGTTTCGTAGAGGAACACGCGGCCGTCGAGCAGCGACTTCACGCGAATGCGTTCGTTCAAGCCATGCGCCCGCGGACCTTCCGCATCATGGAACAGCCCAGAAAGCCCATAAGTGGGAATGCCGGCGGCATTCAGGAAGCGGCCATCGGTGGCGCCCGTGGACATGGTGGGCACCACGGGGACGCCGGGCCAAATGCCAGCGGCGACTTGGCGCACAGTGGCCAGCAGGTCTTCACCGATGACCGGCGGCACGGTGGTAAAACCCAGGTCGCCAGCGGTGGTAACGACAACACGCGTATCGCCTACCGCCGCTACAAGCTGTTGGCGCACGTCTTCAATCGCCACGCCGGGAAAGACGCGGCAATTCACGTTGGCGCGTGCACGTTGCGGCAGGGCGTTCGGCGCATGGCCGCCGCTTAGCTGCGTGGCCACGCAGGTGGTACGCAGCATGCTGTTCCAGCCTGGGCTCGCATTCCAAATGATGTCTTGCGCGGCCAGGTTATCCGGGCGCGCCATCACTTCGCGCATTGCTCCAGCTACTTCTGCCGGAGCCGTGCTGGCCTGCGCAGTGAAGTACGCACGCGTGGTCGAGTTCAAAGTCACCGGAAAGCGGTAAGCCGTCAGCTTCACCAAGCCCTGCGCCAGAACACTGATGGCTGTGGACTGCTTGGGGCGCGAGCTGTGGCCACCGCCGTCAGTAACCTCGAGCTGGAAGTTCTGATAGGTCTTCTCGCCTGCCTGAATTTGCAGCGCCACCGGCTTGCCGCTGGCATCGAGTTCGCCACCGGCGCCTTCGTTCAGCGCGAAGACGGCATCAATGAGATCGCGCCGGTTCGCCACCAACCACTTCACGGTATTTGTGTCGTCGGGCGTTTCTTCGCCGCAAGTCAGCGCCAGCTTCAAGGTGCGCTGCGGCTGGTAGCCCTGCTGTCGAAAACGGATGAACGTGTCGGTGAAGATAGCGGCCATGGCTTTGTCGTCGCTGGCACCACGTGCGTAGAAAAAGCCATCCTCTTCCACCAGTTTGAACGGGTCACGTTCCCAGTCGGCGCGGTTGGCTTCCACCACATCCACGTGTGCCAGTAACAGCAACGGCTTCAAAGCGAGGTTCTTGCCACGGTACACCGCCACCAAGCCACCATCATTCGGGTGGCCGGGTACGTCCACCATCTCGGCGTCTGCGGCCGGGAAGCCGGCGGCGAGCAAGCGCGTGCGCATGGCAGCGGCCGCTTCAGTGCATTTACCCGCGGACAACGTGGACTCCACTTCCACCAATTCCTTGTAGAGACTGCGGAAGGCCGTCTCTCCTGCGGCGGCGTCAGCGGCTGGCTTGGCCGCAGCGTTCGCTAGCGGCGCGGCCAATGCCGTGGCGAGCAAGACGCTGGCGAACAGGATGGGTGTGGCGTGGCGTTTCATGGGTGAGTTCCTAGAGATTGGCGCCGTGGCAGTGCTTGTAGCGTTGGCCGGAGCCACAAGGGCATGGCGCGTTGCGTGAGAGGTTCGGGTCGAAGGCGGGCGCTGGGCGCGCTGGCGCGGGCAGCGGTGCGGTCGTTACGGACGCGACCTTCAGCGGCGCCACGCCCTTTACGAACTGCTCGTGTACCCGCGGTACGACGGCGGCGTAGCCCACACGTTCCAGGAACGCGCGCTTGGCTTCCACGTCGTTGTTGCTCAGTAATAGCGGGGGAGTGGTGTCGGGCAGCGCGGCGAGCGTGGCTTTCAGCAAAGCGTCGTAATGCAGCCAGCCGGCTTCCTGAATGCCGTACTGGTACCACAGCGCGCGCCAGTCTTTGCAGAATCCGCTCAGTACACGCGCGTAAGTGGCGACTAGTGCCGGCGAATTGCCTGCGCACGAAGTGAAATCGCGAATGAGGTCGCCGACCAAGTGGTCCACCTCGCCGGGAGACATGACCGTTTGCTGGCCATAACGTTCGGTGAGCACCGTGGACTGCAAGCCTTCCACGTACGGGATGAACTTGGGCTCTAGCGGCGTACCGTTACGCACGGCTGCATGAGCGCGCGCGGCCATCTCCCAGAAACGTGAGGAACCCGCGGTGTCGATGACCAAGTGCGTGCGTTCTTCTTGACCGTCATTCACGACACGGTGCAGGCGCCAAGTGTCGAAGATCCAGCATTCACCAGCCGCCATATGCCGCTGTTCACCGCCGCAGTGAAAGATGACGCCCGGGTTGGTGACCACCGGCACATGGATGCGCACGCGATTGAACCAGTGATGGTGAACGTCGACGTGTTCACTCACTTCGCAGCCGGGCGCTAGCCGCATGAAGCGCGAGCGGCCGAATACTTCGTTGAAGCTGGCGATGACTTGGCGCAAATAAGGCGAACGCTCCAGCCATGGCGTGGGCTGCATGTCGCCGGTGGCGTCGTCGTTGTCGCCCCCGCCGGCCGAGATGAGCGGCAGCGCCGAGTTGCCGTTGGTCTTGTCCGGGTGCAGGCGCCACTGCGCGCTTTCCAACAAGGCCAGTTCGTGGGCAAGACGCGCCACATCGAACCGCAGTGGCAATGGAATGAACGGGGCTTCCAACTTCACGGCAGCTGTCCGTGGCAGGCTTTGAAGCGCAGGCCGGAACCGCAGGGGCACGGCGAATTGCGGCTGGGCTCCCCCGCCATGCCGAAGCCATTCACCGACACGGCGTTGGCCGTGTCTTGGGCATCGACCGGCGGCGGTGTGGCATCCAGCGGCGGAGTGCCCGGATTCAGTGAAGCATTGAGCTCGGCGATGAGCGGGGCCAGCTGCGGCCAGACGCGCACCACCGAAGCACCGTTGCGGCGCCATTTTTCGGCTTGCGGCGGGGTGAGCGTATGCACCGAGGTGGGCAGGGGCTTTGCCAAGTACGCCGCGAATTGCTCATCGACCGGAATGCCGATGAACCGGAACAGCTTGTCCACCAACGTGCGCGGGTCTTGCAGGAGTTCGGCGGCATTGACAGTGCAGCGGCGCTCGGGCGCGATGGCGGCGAGGTCGTCGAGGATGTGTCGGTGGGCGGCCTGCCACTGAAAGGCTGCCACTTCGGCCAAGGGCTGGCCCAGTTGGCTGCGCCAACCTGGAGGCAGCAGCAAGGACCACGGCCCATTTACCGTGCCGAAGCTGGGGTAGGTCACGAAGCGACGCGAGCGCCAGGCGTCCATGATGCTGCTGAGGTTGTCTTTCGGGTCCCGCACCAAGTGGATGAACAGGGCGTCCGGGAACAGCGCGTTCAGGAACGGAATACGCAGCGCGTTTTTTGGCGTTTTCTCCAGCAGCCGCACGGCGCTATCGGGCGTGGGCGAACGGCCGGTGCGGTCACGGAGCTGCTGCGCAAAGGCCTCACGGAGCCCGTCGCGCAGGGGCGCGTCCAAAGCATCGGCCGTCACGCGGTTCGAGTCCGCCTGCTCCAGCGGGTTCAGCTGGGGGAACTGCTCGATGAGGTGGTGGCTTTCGTCGCCGATGGACCAAAGGTGCCCGCTCTGCGCCAGCGTTTGGAACAGCAGGGTGCTGCAGGAGCGGGGGGCACCCATGAGGAAGACGGGGCGTTCAAAACTAATGGACATGGCGGCTCGGTGGAGGGGGTTGCTGAATACTACCCTGAGCGGCGGGCACGCCGTAAGATTGGCTGGGGTTTGGCGCTAGGGAATAATCCGCGGGGCGTTCCGCAGGAATCGATAAATGAAGCGGCTGACATCATTCGCAGCCGAACCTTCGACGCATTCACTCCGCTCATCATCTCGGTGTTGTATTTCGCGGTGTCTTGGTTGCTGCTGCTGGCGCTGGAATACCTCGAACGTCGGACGGACCCCGCGCAGCGCCCGGCTGCTATGCGCAGCCATTGAAGCGACTGCCATTGAAGTGACTGATAGTGTCCGCGCGCCAACCGTAACGCCCAGCCCAATTTTGAGTAACGCCAGCCCGAATGGATGAGGCGGAAATGGCTAAACTCGGGCATTCGGTGTTCTGTAAATCGGCCAAAGAGCACTGCTCCAACGGCTGGCGAAACTAGGGGGCGTTCATGAAACGAAATCCATCGGTTCGCCGGGGGTGGCGCTTACCCACCACCATCGCGGTAGCGGGCACACTCTTGGCCGGATTTCTGATCGCCAGTGCCGGGGTATCCTCTGCGGCACCTACACCCGCGGACCTGAACCCAACAGAACGGCTGCTGGTGGAGTGGCCGGGTCCGTATGGTGGACTGCCGCCAGTAGATCACGCTACGCCTGCGAATATCGAAGCTGCGTGCCTGCACGCCATCGCCACGAAGCGCCAGGAAGTGGCTGCCATCGTTGCCAACCCTGCGCCACCAACGTTCGAAAACACGATAGCGGCTTTGGATGCCAGTGGATTGGAGATGGCCAGAATCCAGGGACTGCTGCAAGAACTGCTGGCTGCTGCCAGTAGCGATGATTTACGCGCTGTCGCTGGACGGGTACTACCTCTCTGGACAGCACTGGAAGATGAAACTGCCTTTGACCCCCAACTGTTTCGACGTATCGACACCGTGTTCAAGGCATTACCGGCCTCTGCACCAACACCAGACGCCAGACGATTGGTGGTTGTTGTGCGCGACAACATGGTGCGCCGTGGCGCTTCTCTCGAACTGGAAAAACAAGCGCAACTCAAAACGATAAACGCGCGCATTGCCACGCTCATCACGCAATTTGGCCAGAATTTGACTCGCGAAGAGGCAGCACTCGTCGTCTATGTAGATGATGTCGCGGAACTCAAAGGGCTAAAGGAAGACCGCATAGCGGCAGCAAAAACCGCTGCCGTCGCTCGCGGGCAAGCAACGAAATGGGCCATTCCCATGCAACGTCCGAGTGTCTGGCCGGTATTGACCTCGGCTGAATCACGGCCGCTGCGTGAACGCGTGTTTCGCCTTTGGGAATCACGTGGCAACAATCGTGGCCCTTACGACAATGCGCCTGTGATGAAAGAAATCCTGCAACTCCGCGGAGAACGCGCGAAGCTTTTTGGCTATTCAACTTATGCTCATTATGCAACAGCGCCACGCATGGTCGGTAAACCGGAGACTGCCGCGGTAATGTTGGAACGCGCGTGGGAACTGTTACTGCCGAAAACGCAGGAAGAAATAGCGAACTTGCAGAAAATGGCTAACAGGGAACATGCCGGTATAACGCTGGCGCCCTGGGACAAGTTGTACTACGCCGAGAAGTACCGACAGGAAGCCTTTGGGCTTGATGCCGAGGCTGTCCGTCCCTATCTGGCACTGCAGAATGTCGTCGACGGCATGATGTGGGCGGCTGAAAGCACCTACGGACTGAAATTCAAGGAAATACACGATGCTCCTGTATTGGCTCCGGAAATTCGTGTGTATGAAGTATCTCGAGACGGGGAAGTAGTTGGGGTTCTCTACCTCGACCTTTTCCAGCGGACTGGTAAAGGCCCAGCTTCTTGGACGGCAGAGTATCAGTCCGCTGTTCGTGGGCCTGCGCACTTGCTGCCGGTGGTGACACTGCACTCGAATGTCATGCGCCCGCTGAATTCGGAGCCGCCATTACTGGCTTGGGAAGTGGCAAATGTGCTCTGTCATGAATTTGGCCACGCGCTCCACATGCTCTCGAACCGGTCGACTTACCGCGCTCTAGGTTCGACCAACGTGCCATGGGATTTCGTCGAGGTTCCTTCATTGCTGAATGAGCGATGGTTACTCGATCGCAAACTGCTGCTGCGGTTCGCTCGGCACTACCAGACCGGAGCCCCAATGCCCTTGGAACTGATCGACAAGGTAGAGCGTTCCTTGAAGCACGATCGTGTGTTTAGCGTGAATCTTGAGTTTTTGGCAACAGCGCTGGTCGATCTTCGCCTCCACTTGCTTGCCGATGGGCGTTCCATTGATGCCGTTGAGGAAGAAAAAAAGATTCTGGCGGCACTCAAGACGCCTGCAGCCATAAAGCCATTGCTGCCGGTCTCCAGTGCTTTCCATACGTTTACCGAGGCCTATTCGGCCGGTGTCTACACTTACCTCTGGTCCGATGCTATCGCCGCCGATATCGCCGAAGCCTATCTGGAGGCTCCTGGTGGGTTCTATGATCAAGAGGTTGCCGCGCGGTACAGGCGCACAATTCTTGATGCTGGAAATACGCAGCCGATGCAGGAGGCATTCCGCGAGTTTCGCGGACACGACCCGGATCCGGACGCTCTGTTTCGGCGGTTTGACTTGCTGCCGATAGCCAAGTCGCAGCATTGATTCATGAATCCACCGGCGGACCGACTTTTATTTGGATAGCAGAGCAACATGAACCTGGAATCCTCGCTCGTCATTGACGGACTGGACTGCTCGATACCCAGTGCGGTGTATCTGGAGAAATTGCGTGCCGGCGGCGTGGACTGCATGCATCTGAGCATTGAAGACATGGATGGTCGCGGTAATGTGCACCCGTTTGTCTTCGTCTATGAGCGCCTGGACGAATTGGGTGGCGCCATGGAGATTGCCAAGACAGTCGCCGAAATACGCGATTGCAAGCAACGCGGAGTACTGTCGCTGGTGCTCGGTTGGCAAGGTGCCGACCCTATCGGTACTGAGCACGGAACCCTGCGTGCCTACTATGAACTTGGCCTGCGTATTGTTGGTATTACGTACAACATTACCAATCGCTATGGTGGCGGCTGTCTAGATCCGGGCGCTCGTTTGACGTTAGATGGACGGTCTCTCGTTGAACAGGCACATTCATTGGGGATGCTCATGGATGTCGGTGGTCATACCGGTGAGCAGACGTCTCTTGATGTCATCGCCATGTCCGCCGGTCGTCCAGTCATTTGCTCACATACGGCCTTGGCGGCGCTGAACCCGAACCCGCGCAATACCAGTGACCGGGTTTGTGAAGCCATTGCCGGCAGCGGCGGTGTTATCGGGGTTCTCTGCCTCAGCGACTTCCTCATGCGGAATGCTTCCAATGCGGTTGCGGGCGCGCCCTCACCACAGGCGCCACTGAGCGTGTATTTGGATCACCTCGACTACTTGAAGCGTCTGGTGGGGCCTGACCATATCGGTATCGGTCCGGATTTCGTTCATGGCCACGATTTCGCGAAGCCTGGGGCATGGCCCGGTGAACGCTTCACGATGGACATGGTGGGGACGCTTACCCCGGAAGGCACTATTCTTTACGCCGATGGCTTCCAGAGTATCGACCAGCTGCCAACTGTCGTGGCAGGTTTGCAAGCGCGCGGCTGGACGCCTTCCGAGATTGCCAAGGTGAAGGGCGAGAATTGGGCCCGGGTCTACGGTGTTGCTTGGGGCGGTTGATGTGATTGACGCGAGTGACGTAGTGAGCCGAAGGTGAACCAAACGCCACAATCGCTCCTGGCGGCCCGACGCGCCGCATTCCCCATCGGCGCAAGCGTCACGGTGGATGCACTGACGCGTGATCCATATGCCGTTTACGAGGCACTGCGCGAAGCCGAGCCGATCAGTTGGCTATCGGCACTTGAGATGTGGTACGTGACCCGCCATGAGGATGTGCAGCGTGTTCTGCTAGACACTGCGCGCTTCACCACTGTCTTCGAGCGCTCGCCAATCCACGAGACTTTTGGTGAGCAAGTCCTGACGAGTGAAGGGCTAGCCCACGGCCGCTATCGTCGCGCATTACAAGGAGAGTTTGCGAAGTTCCGTGTCCAATCTTTAGCTGAAAAACTGCGCATCCTTGCCGAGCGGCTCGTTGAGAGTGTTGCAGCTGACGGTACTGCAGAAATTCGCAGGGTATTCGCGAGCCGGCTCCCCATTCAGGCGATGCTGGAGATGTGCGGACTGCCGTTGGTGATGGAGAGCCAGGTTAGGCACTGGTATGACCATTTTGAAGCAGCGCTAGCCAACTTCCGAGGCGACGAATTGCTGCGCCAAAATGCTGGCCGGTCAATTGACGAGTTTTACAGGTTTTTGCAGGACGAGATTGATACCCTGCCCGTGACCGGGGAGCCGTGCTTGCTCCGTACTTTGGTCAGCACGGCGGGTGCTGGGCGACTCACGGACGATGAGGTGAAGCGCAACCTTGGAATTGTTTTTTTTGGAGGGATTTCGACCGTAGAAGCGTTGATTCTCAACTGCTTATGGGCTTTGTCCAGGCATCCGGAGTTAGGCATTGCCGCCAAGGGAAACCCTGGACTCATCGCCGCCATCGTCGATGAGACGATTCGCTGGCACAGCCCGGTGCAATCCGCGACGAGGCACACCCGATGCGCCGTGAAAATGGGTGTGGCGCATATCCTCGAAGGCGAGATCGTCAACTGCATGCTCGGCGCTGCCAATCGTGACCCCCGGATTTTCAGCAATCCGGAGTGCTTCATGCTCCACCGCCCCAACATCCGACAGCATCTTGCTTTCGCCGCGGGTCCGCACGCTTGCCTGGGTTTTCATCTGGCGAAACTCGAGGCGCAGATTGCACTGGAGGTCCTGTTGGAGAAACTGCCGGAGTTCCGGGTTGTGGCTACTGTCTCGGAGGCACCGAGTGGTTATGAATTCCATCAGCCTCGACGCCTGCAGGCGAGTTGGTCCGTTGCGACGTAAAGCGCACGCGAATTTTGTGGCGTTGAAGTGTTGCCATTGCGCGTGCTTTCGGCTGGTGAGAGTATGAGCCCCTCGAGGAGGGGTAGTTAATGGCCCGGCCCGCCGAAATGAATCACCCGGTTCCTGACCGCTCTTATGCCCTGTCTATCTCCGAAATACAGGCGGCTGCGGTGCGTGGCTCGTATGTCATGCCCCGCCTCATTCATGGCAATCCGGCGCCCGCGACGGCGGCATGGCACCTCGCTGCGGACAGGGGCGTCACTGATGACTCCCATGAGCTTGTCAGCCTCTCTGACGATTTGGTGTTGGTACGATCCGACCTGCATTCGACACTGATTGATCGTGATCGCAATGCCTCCTTCGAAATTGATACCCGAGGATGGCTTTACCTGCACTTCCGCCTGGACGGTATCAGTGTCGATCGCTTTCCGGACGGCACCGCCCGCACCATCGGTGGTGGATCCTTTGTCGTTTGTGCCTCGTCCCGGCCGACTGCGTTTACCCGGCAGGTACTTTCGGATGTTTGGCAGGTCGTGACCATCGCGTTTCGCCCCTCCGATACGTTCCAGAATTTACCCGTCACCGACAGCATGTTGCCCGTGGAACTGCAGCGATTCCGGGCCGGCGACCCGAATGTTGAATTCTGCTATGCCAGCCCTTTTACCCCCGAAATGCGTGCCGCAGCCAGCGCGCTCCTCAAGCCAGCCGTCAGCGGCGGCATGCGCCCGTTTTACCTCAAGGCGAAGGCCGTTGAACTGGTCTGCCTTGCCGTCGAGCAGGTGGGTCGTCCGGCACCCCAGAGTGAGCCACCGCTACGCCTTAGTCATCGAGACGTCCGTGCCCTTCAGGAGGCGAAGGGACTGGTCGACCACGCCAGTGCCAATTACCCCTTGGAGCAACTCGCTCGGCGGGTCGGTATCAATCGACGCAAACTCGCTCTCGGCTTCAAAATCCTGTTCGGGTGTACGGTTGGCGAATATCAACGCGATGTGCGGCTCGAAAGCGCGCGGCGCATTCTCGAGGACCGAACGGGTTCGGTCACCTATGCGGCTTCGGTAGCGGGCTACAGTGACGTAGGCAGCTTCGGCAAGGCGTACAAAGCCAAGTATGGCCGCCTACCATCACAGACGCGACCCGCGGCCCCTCGGCGGTCCCTGTCACATAAAAGTAACGCCAGCCCCATTTCTGAGTAACGCTAGCCCGAGCCTGCGGGCGGTCATGTCCCTACCCTCAGTGCTATCCCGACCCATCGGGTAACACGAGGGGGCCGCTGTGGCCCGGCGTTAAGCGATGACGGCGACCACGACTCTGCACGCCTTGGCGGCTGACTACTGGGAATTTCGTTTGCGCGAATACCCGGTGCTCGCTCATGACATTGGCGATAAGCGTTATCGGCGGGAACTCTTTCATGAGTCAATCGCGGATTTCCAGCGGCGGGACGCAAAGAACGGCGGTTTTCTCGAGCGCCTTTCGGCTATCGACCTCCAAGATCTGAGCCCGGCGGACGGCATTACGCATCAATTGCTAGCCCGTGAGATCGGTGAAGACCGTGAACACTACGCGTTCGCCTCGCACCTCCGGCCCGTGCTGTTCCCTGTGAGCCCGGAAGGCATGGTGGCCCATGCGATGCAAAAGACGGTTATTCGCGACCTAGCGGACGCTGAATGTTTTTTGGAGCGGTTGCGGACGCTTTCTGACTATTTTGCGCATCAACAGGAGCGGCTGCTGGCAGGTGTTGCCGCCGGCTACCGCCTGCCGCGGGCAGTGTATGCCCGCGTCTGTGCCAGCGTGTCGGCGTACTGTGAAGGACCAGTTGACGCCCATGCCTGTTATCGTCCTCTTGCCGTAGCGGCCGCTCGTGATCCGCAGGGCTTTGCCGGCATTCAAGCTGCCGGCCTGAAACTCATGGAAGAGCGGGTTTTACCAGCCTTTCGCCGATGGCTCGACGCCTTGCGAGCCTATGAGCCAAATTGCCGTGACTCCGTCGGTATAAGCGAGGAGCCGGAAGGCGCGAACTACTACGCGTTTCTGGCGCGACATTTCACGACAACCAAGCTGACACCCGCTGAAATCCATGCCATAGGGCTCGATGAAGTAGCCCGAATTACGGCGGCGATGGAAGCTGTTGCGGCAGAGGCGGGCTATGCCGGCAACCTCGCAGGCATGCGTGACTATGTGGCCGGTGATCCGCAATTCGTAGCCACATCAAAGGACGCCCTGCGGGAGCGCTTGCAGATACTGAGTAAGCGAATAGAGCGGCGTATCCCGGAGTTTTTTGGCCGAATACCGCGCATGACCTATGGTATCGAGTCAATTCCGGAGGCGCTTTCCGCCCAATTGCCACCGGCGTATGCCCAGCCGAATCCACCCAGTGGGCTCACCGCTGGCGTCTTTTGGGTGACCAGTCTGCCGGCGCGCTGCCCGGTGACGATGCATGTTCCCATCACCATGCACGAGGCGTGGCCCGGGCATTTGATGCATATCGCGCTGTTGCAGGAAATGACGGAACTACCTGCGTTCCGGCGCTACGGGCTTGGGAACTACACCGCGTACATCGAAGGTTGGGCGATGTACTGCGAGCAGCTCGGCTACGACTTTGGCTTGTACGACAACCCATTCGCTCGCTTCGGTCAGTACGATATGGAAATTTGGCGCGCAGTGCGCCTAGTGGTCGACAGTGGCCTGCATGCCATGAAATGGACCCGTGCAGAAGCCATCCGCTACATGGCGACCTATGTCACTTTGCCGCAGGAGGCCATCGAGGCAGAGATCGACCGCTATATCGGTTGGCCCGGGCAAGCACTGGGCTACAAACTAGGCGAACTGAAGGTACGGGAACTGCGGAAGCGAGCAGAGCAACGCCTGGGACCGGCGATGGATCTGCGTGCCCTGCATGACCGCTTCAGTGACTGCGGTCCGGTAACGCTCGACCTGTTGGATGAACACATCGAGGCGTGGATTTCCGCAGCGGAACCAAGGGCCGCGTAGCGCCATGCTCGCTAAAACGCACATTGCCGGCCCGGTATCTACGGGCACGACGGACTCCGGCGTCTACTACGAGGTCCACGGGGCTGCGGGCCCGCCGTTGTTTTTGGGCTTCCCGGTGACTGCCTCCCCGGAGGCAATTCCTGCATTTGGCGGGTCTCGAATAGCGCCGCGCTTTCTCGCTAGTCTGACGGACCGCTACCGCGTCTTGGTTGCCGATTATCCGAGCATCGGCCGTAGTGCGACAGTGCCCGTAGGGGAGTTCACCGTTGACCGTGTTTGTGATGATTTGCTGGGTGTAGCCGATGCAGCGGGCTTCCACCAGTTCGCATGGTGGGGCGGGACCTTCGGTGCTATTGCGGGACTGCTGTTGGCCACGCGTAGCGACCGCGTCTCTGCACTGGTGAGTGCGGGCTGGCCGCCGCTCGGCGGCCCGTATGCGGCGATGCTGGCGGGCACGCGCCTGAACCTGTCGAATCCGCCAGAGCACGCCCGCGCCATCCTGCGTGAACCGGCGCAATACGCTCAATGGGTAACGTTCTATGAAAGCCTCGACGGATGGCCGGACCAGGCGGAAGCCGTTGCCGGTATCCAGTGTCCACGGATGGTGGTTTTTGGTGCCAATGCCGAGGCCGATGTAGGCGGAATTCCGCTACGTCCCGCCGCCACCATTCGTCAACACCGTGCACAACTTGAGCTTCAGGGCTGGAAGGTAGTGGAAGTTCCTGACCATGACAGCTCTTTGATTCTTGATCCAGAGACGTTGACGCCAATCGTGCGCCAATTTCTGGATGGGTTGATTTGAATTTTTTATACAAGAGAGGGATAACGCGCCATGATTTCAAAAAACCTGATGCGAACTGGTCGGTTGGCCGCGGCGATTGCCCTGGCTTTCAGCGGTGCCGCCTCCGCGGCGGGCAGTGCATTACCTGACGACACGCTGGATGAAGTCATCGTCACCGCGCAAAAGCGTAGTGAGCGGCTTATCGATGTGCCTATTTCGATGGCGGCGATTACCGAGCGCGCCATGCGCGACGCCGGCGCTTCCCAGCTGGGCGAAGTACTCGGCACGGTTCCCGGAGTCAGCTTGGTGGATAGCGGGTCTGGCAGCCAAAACATCAACATACGCGGCATCAACTCCGTGTATGGAAACTCACCCGTGGGTTACTACCTTGATGAGTTGCCGTTCACGTATTTGGGAAATACACAGCTTCCAGACGTTCGCATGTATGACGTACAGCGCGTGGAATTGTTGCGCGGCCCACAAGGTACGCTCTACGGCGACGGCTCGCTTGGCGGCACCATTCGTGTACTGACCAACGACCCCGATTTGGAGAAGCTGCAGTTTGGTGCCGATCTTGAAGCCGGCTCCACGCGCGGCGGAACGACCAGTAACACCGAGCAGGCAATGCTCAACCTGCCGTTGAAGGAAAATACCATCGCGGCCCGATTGGTGGCCTCTCACGAAGACCTCGGTGGCTGGGTAGATAACGCTGCAAATGGCGACAAAAACCAGAATGGCAGAACGGCGGATACGTTCCGTGGAAAGCTGCGCTTTGCGGTGAACGACCGCCTAGATATCGTGCTTTCCGGGTGGCATACGAAGGAACATGTTCTGGGCGATTCGACCTCGCTGCCGAACTATACGTCGATAGACCCGGTAACGGACAACACCACTCAGTACGATCTATACGCCGCCACCGTTCGTTACAAATTTGATTCGGTAGATCTCGTCAGCGCAAGCTCGAAGATGAGCTACAACAATGACGCCAATATTGGCGACTATTTCGGCTTCGGACCTTTCAACACGGCTAGACAAATTGACGTCTTCAGCCAGGAAGTGCGCTTGGCCTCCACCGGCAGTGGCCGGTTCCGCTGGACGTCGGGCGTGGCTTACCGCAGCCTTAAGCAGCAGACCAATCTGGCAATTCCGGCATTCGGCATTACGCAGGACCAATACCACAAGAGCGATTCTTACGCCATCTTCGGCGAAGCGACTTGGAGCTTCACCGAAAAATTAGATTTGACAGCCGGCCTTCGCTATTTCAAGGATGACCAACAGTTTCGTGAGCCAGTTGCGCCTGCGCTGCTCGCACTCATCAGGCAGAGAAATCCCACCTTTACTGGCACAACGAATCCCAGCTTCCACAGCGTGAATCCGAAGGTCAATCTCGCGTATCACTTCTCACCTGACTGGTTGGGATATGCGACTGTCGCCAAGGGCTTCCGCACTGGCTTGGCGCAGCCAGTTATCTCGTTGCAAAGCGCTATTTTGAGCAACCCGCCCATCTCCATTCCCATCGGCATCGACCCGGAAACTCTGTGGAGCTATGAGGTGGGTACCAAGGGCCAGTTTGCGGAGGGAATGGTCACCCTCGAGGCCGATGTCTTCTACAACAATTGGAAGAATCTGCAGACGGTTATCTTCCCGGCCCCGCGAATCGGCGCATTGATTAATGGTGGCCCGGCCCGAACACAGGGTGTCGAAGTTGCCCTCGGCCTCCGGCCGATTAGTGGGTTGCTCTTGCAGATTACTGGCAGCCTGGTAGATGCCAAATACACCTCTGACGTCGCGGGGTCCAGCGTTCGGAAAGGAAGCTCCATCGTCGATGTGCCGAAGTCGCAGTTCGCGGCAAGTGGAATGTACCGCTGGCCGATGTCCGATGGCCTGACGGGCTTCGCGCGGGCCGAGCTACAACACACCTCGCCACGCAGTGGCACCATCTTGGGGGTCTCAAATTCGGATTCCATCACCGCTGTTAACGCGCGGTTTGGAGTGGAAGCAGCTTCCTGGGCCGTTTACGTCAGCGCTGAGAATTTGACGAATGAAGATGGCGCTGTAGGCATTTCCGTTGGCGGGAATAGTGGCGTGGCGCGCCTGCGCCCTCGCACTCTCGGCATTCAGTTCAGCTACAAGCATCAGTAGTACCGCGAAGCCCTATGGGCGTCGCGTTTGGCTCCAAACCAAACGCGACGTTCCATATTAAGATTGACCGAATTTTCGGTAGGCCTGCTGCTATTCCGCTACCGTCAATCCAGGTTTGTTGAAGCCGACCCTTGCCGGAGCTGAAAGACGTGTCTACACCGGAAATGACATTTCATCTGGCAATCCGCAGTGAAATTGAAATACTCGCGCCTGCTGCACTCGTGTGGGACTACCTGCATCGACCGACGGAGTGGAAGTCGAGTATTGTTTCCATCGAACGCATTGCGGGGAGCCCGGGAGAAGAAGGCGAGACGTTGAGAATTGGTCAGCGGCCAGAAGAGGAAACGGTCTACGTCATCATGCGTACCTTGCGGTCCACGCCGAGTGAGTGGCGCGTTCAGACCATTTCTACGGAGGCCAACCAAATGACTGACGGCTATGTCTCCTACGCGCTTTCCAAAAGTTCGACTGGAACGTTCCTGGTAGCCAACTTCATTGCGCGTTGTTTGCTCGACAGTACCGTCACACTTCGTCAGCCATTAGCTGAATATGTTGCTCTGATCAGCAAGGCGACCCATGACAAACTCGATGCTGACCACGCTGCTTTGAAGACATTGATAGAACAAACAATGAAGCAGAACGCTTAAGTGCTTGCAGCTTTAGTGCCCCCTTCAGCCATCGTGCACTTTTCCGCCTCTAGCATTACATGAGTTCCGCGAGCGCATCTCCGCGGCTCTCTTGGCGTGTGCTGCTGGCTTATGCAGCCCCTGCCTACTCACAGGCCATGATTCATGGCCCGACGGGCTCCGTCATTCAAGGGGTGTATGCGAAGTACCTTGGTATTCCCCTTCAGGCTATAGCAACTATTTTGTTGGTGGCAGGTATCGTCGACGCCCTAGCCAGCCCCGCGGCGGGCTATTTTTCAGATTTGCATTGTGCTCGTGGGGGCGTTCGCAGGGCGTGGCTGTTATCGGGCTCTTTGTTGAGCGCTGTAACCTGTTGGTTTCTGTTTGCACCAGCGCCACCAGTAACCGTCTGGTATTTCGGCACTTGGCTGATGTTGACCTATATCAGTTGGGCCATTGCCGAGGTGCCTTATGTCGCGTGGATGGCCGAAATAAGTACCGACTACCATGAGCGCACGCGGCTCGCTACTTGGCGGGGTATTGCCATGTACGGCGGCGCAATTACCTTTGCCGCCATTCCTTACCTGCCTATGTTCCCCACCACGGAGTTCACGCTACAGAGCCTGCGATGGACAGCGATTCTGGCGATAGTGCTCTTGCCGGTGCTGTCATTGGTGGCGGCAGTTACTGTTCCTGCCGGCGCGACGAAAGTCATTACGCAGGCACCGCGGAACGTATGGCGCGGAATTATTAAAAACCGCCCTTTGTTGCGTTTCGCTCTATTGTTTTTTCTATACAACCTCGCCTCCGGAATCATGAACGGAGTGATGTTTTTTTACATCGACAGTTACTTGCACCTGGGGATGTGGATGGCGGCACTTTTCCTTTTTACCCTACCCTTAGGAGCGTTGGCCGTGCCTGCTTGGGGTTGGGCCTGCCGTCACTTCGGAAAACAGCGAGCGTGGGCCGCCGGCTCGGCCGGAGGAGCGCTGGCAATCTTGCTTTTCCTGTTCGTCCCGCCTGGACCCACCGGCGTCACGGGAATGGTGGCGGTACAGTTGCTTGTAATCTTGCTTTACGCCGGATTTCCAGTCGCTGCGCCCGCCGTGCTGGCTGATGTCATCGATTACGGCAAACTACGTTTTGGCGTGGACCACGCCGGAACCTATTTCGCCATCTACAACGTCATGTACAAAGCCGTCCCTGGCTTTGGTGCAGCGCTCGCCATCGCGCTTATCAGTTACGGCGGGTTTGATGCCAGGCTTGCAGAACAGTCTGTGACCGGCACGTGGGCGCTGCTCACTACGTTCAGTGTCATTCCAGCAGTTTTGCTCGCAATAGTAGTGCCACTTATCTGGTATTTCCCGATAGACGCGCGCCGACATCGAGTCATTATTTCGCGCCTGCAGTCCCTAGAGGCGCGAGCAACTCGCGATCAAGTGAACTCGGCAATTGCCCACTGACGACGGAGACTGGCCATGCAATTCTTTAGCATTGAAAGACGGCAGAAATGGCGCTCATTGCTTGTCCGAATCGCGGCGGCACTTACGCTCACGATGGGGAGTATTGCTGTGGCGATTGCAGCGCCGTCAGCGGAATCCACGGTCAGCACGTGGGTTCAGAGGAATCTCCATCCAGTGGGCCATGTATCCCCAATGGAAAAAGACGATTTTCGTGATCTCGAGCCGCTGCGGGCGATGATCGGGGAGGCACGAATCGTTTCGCTGGGGGAAGGCATGCATGGCGTCGCGGAGCCGCTGGAATTCAGAAACCGTCTTTTTCGCTTTCTCGTGCAGCGGATGGGCTTCACAGCCATTGCCATCGAGTCGGGCATCGCGGAAGGGTTCGAGGTTAACAACTACGTGCTCGGTGGTACGGACGACCTTGCAGGCGTTGCACAGCGCGGTTTCAGTTTCGGGTTCGCGCGCCTGCCACAAGAGGCAGACTTGATGCGCTGGATGCGCTCTTACAATGACGACCCAAAGACTTCGCGAAAAATAGAGTTTTATGGCGTAGACGTTTCGGGAAACGAAACCGATATGACGCTACCGCTACAGATTGCTCTGGACTATCTGAAAAAGCGAGACACCAACAAAGCGGATGCATTTCGTGCGCGCGTCGCGAATCTGCTCCCTTACCTAAAGCTGGACAGGATCAAGGAAGCTTCGAACCAATATACGGAATTGACGCAGGCTGACCGTGACCGGATGACCAGCACGGTGGCGGACATTATCGCCGAGTTCGAGATTCACGAAACCCAGTGGACTGCTGCAACCTCCCGCCGGGAATATGCGGTGGCCTACCGAGCAGCCATTTCGGCTAGGCAGGTCGATAGCTACTTGCGCTGGATCCCCATCGGCTGGAAGCCGAAAGACGGGTATGCCGGAATGTATCCGACGGTCGCGTCGGCAGACCACACCAAAGCAGAGAATTTGGAATGGGTTTTGCAGCAGATGGCGCCCAACGCTCGCATTCTGGTCTTCATGCATCGCGGCCATCTGATGTATACCCCTTCCCGCATCCATCTCCCGCCACCCGTAGGAACAGTCACCCTGCCTCCCATGGTCGGTATGTACATGAAGCAGCGTTATGGGCGCGAAAATTTCATGCTTGCGCATCTCTTCGCCGAGATACCTGCGCAATGTGGCCGGCCTTCGATTGCGCCGCCGCCGGGTACCGTGGAGGCGCTGTTCTCGGCTGTCGAAAAGCCGTCGTTCTTGCTGGACTTGCGGTCTGCCCCGCGTGACGTTACGGACTGGCTAAAAGTAGATCGTGATGAGTTCGGAGCGCCGCCCCTCAATACCATTTCTGTCGGCAATGCTTACGACGCTTTGTTTTTTACGCGAAGCGTTAGTCCGGTACTGCCTTGTCCTTGAATGGCCGCTGCAAAGTTTTGCTTGATGACGGCAAATGATTGTTCTGCGGGGAACCCAGCTCGCCTCGCTGTCTGTAGTCTTCCTACATTCGTCCTCGAGGTATAGTCATGAATGAACCACGTTTCGTACCACTGAAAAGTTATCGCGAGCTGCCTGCGGACGTGATGCAGCAGCGTGTTGATGAATTCGAGGAACTGCTGCAGCGCCGGCGGACGGTCCGCCAGTTTTCCGATAGACCAGTGCCTCGTTCCATCATCGAGAAATGCCTTCTAGCTGCCGGTACTGCGCCAAGCGGCGCCCACCAGCAGCCCTGGCACTTCGTTGCTGTTTCCGACCCGGCCACGAAGGCAAAAATTCGGATTGCGGCTGAAGAGGAAGAACGGAACTTCTATCATCGTCGTGCGCCCAAGGAATGGCTGGATGCCTTGCGGCCGCTGGGAACCGACGAGCACAAGCCGTACCTTGAGACTGCTCCGTGGCTGATCGCGGTGTTCTTAAAGCGCTACGAGCGGCTGCCGGATGGAACTAAGGTCAAGCACTACTACACCGACGAGTCGGTTGGTATCGCGATGGGTTTCATGATTGCCGCCGTGCACAGTGCCGGCTTGGTGTCGCTGACGCACACGCCGAACCCGATGAGTTTTCTTACCGATATCCTGAACCGACCTCGTGCGATTGAGCGCCCATACTTGCTGCTGGTCGTTGGATATCCTGGCGCCGACGCTGTTGTTCCTGATCTGGTTCGGAAGCCTCTGTCTGGCATCTCGACGTTCATGCCGCCGTAATTTAGTCGGTCTCGGTTCGCGGACGGCTAGCGGTGATTTCCGCAATACGCGCGTATTGCCTCGCCCATGTCGACTGCGGGCAAGGCCGCGCTTTAAGTCGTGCGGTTGTCCAAGCTACGCATCGGTGCGGCCAATACGGCCGTAAGCAGCGCCACCACAGCGAAATACCACGCTGGCTCCTGCAACGCCCTCAGTCAGGAAGATTTCCGAGACGGTGTCGAACTGCCCGCCTTCATCTTCCAGCGTTAGCAGCAGGAACTCTTCAAGCAAGCTGATGGACATGGTGCAGTCTCGTATTGGCAGCGGTCACCCAGCGTCGCGCGCGAATAAAAACGTACCGTGGCTATGGTTTGTTTGACAGGCAAGCCGACAATCGTAGAGACTCGAAACATTGCGTATCACGTACCATCACTGGGCGGCTTGAACTCGCTCAGGCGCATTACTCGACGTGGAGCCTGCGCCAATGGACGAGAACCCTTCCGCGGCGAAACGCGGCCTTCCTCAAGTGGGTCTGGTCTCCGGAGTTGCCCTCAGCCTCAGCGGCATGATGGGGTCTGGTTTGTTTTCCATCCTCGGCCACGCGTATTTGGCGGACGGCACCAACTTCCCTATCGCGTTCATGCTCGCGAGCGTGGCTATTCTTTTCAGCGTCTACGCCGTCTCGAAGCTCGCTGCCGCTTACCCCGGCCCAGGCGGTCCAGCCCGCTTCGCCCTGGTGTGCTACGGCCCAGGGCTGCTGTCGGGCTGGATCAATCTCTTCTTGTATGTTTGCTTTCTGCTTTCTACCGCGCTCTATGCGGCTGGTTTTTCCGCGTATATCAGCGTGCTGGCGGGGCCATTCCTAACAACTACTCAGCTGAAGCTGCTACCAGCAGCGCTAGTGGTGCTATGTGGTTTGGTCAATCTGTTGGGACCAAACAGGGTCGGACGCGTCGCGAGCGCGCTTATCGCCATCGTCTTCTTGGCGCTTTTGTGGTTCAGCGCGGTAGGCATAGCGCGTGTCCATCCTGTGTTGCCGAACTTCTCTGGCGTCTCATGGGAAGGTGTCTTGGTGGCGACCGCCATGCTTTATATCAATTTCCAGGGCTTTGGCATGGTCGTAAGCGCTTCGCAGTCCATGGCCGACCCCGCCAAGACGGTACCGCGCGCAATGTTCATTGCCATCGGCGTTATCAGCGCGCTCTACTTTGTGGTCAGTTGGGTGGCCGTACAGGTAACGCCGCCTGAAGTATTGGCAGCGAACGCCGGAAACCTGTTGGGGGCCGCCGCGGAGATTATCGCGGGAAGTGCCGGCGCCAAGGTCATCGCCATTGCCGCTTTGTTGGCTTGCGCCGCCGCGGTGAACGCCTCCATCTTTACAGCGTCCCGGATTTTGACTGCGGTGATTGGCGATCATCCGGCTGCGAACCTGATGCGCCGTGTACTAGGGCAGCAACCTCACCGACCCCTACTGCTTTCCGCAGGCATCGTCATTCTGCTGATCCTGTATTTCCCATTGATTGCCGTCGGGAAAATGGCCAGCATGGCGTTTCTGCTGTTCTTCAGTGCCACGATGCTGGGTCATTTGCGCATTCGCCGCCAGACGGGTGCGCGCGCGTGGGTGCTGTGGTCGGGCGCCCTCGTCAACCTCGCGCTTTTCACATTTCTGGTCATTGATGGGCTCAGGGCCGCGCCAGAAACCCTTGTCTTTTTGCTTGTTGCGCTGGGCGGGACGCTGCTCGTAGAGACCCGCTATCGCCTGAAGATGCGCGAGAAATGACAGCGGATATACGCATAAGCGCGGCTTTGCTGAGATTGCGGACAGCATTCGCACGGAAAAGATACGGATTTTACACAAACGTTTGACAGTTATATCAGGTCTGTCTACGCTACTTGGTGGTGCGCTGCGCGAACTATATTACGTCAATTTTGCCGTTTTCTGCTCAGCGTTTTCGAAGGCCGCTCAGGGGTTCCTCGGCCCGCGTGCAATATGCGGAAAAGAGTACCTGCAGCCAGGGACGGCGCTAAAAAGAACTGGGGTTTGAGTCATGGCCAGAACCAAAAAAACCTTGCCGGAAGACAATGCGCCGGGTGCAGACCAGCAGGCGCGGATTGTTGAAGCGGCGGCTCGACTGTTCATCGCGCACGGCTATCACGGTGTCAGCTACCTGAACATCGCCAAAGAGTTGGGCATCAGTCATTCCAATATCCACTACTACTTCCGCGTCAAGCCGATGCTGGCAGAAGCCGTGTTGATGCAGGTCTCCGATGCCACTTTGGCGTCCATGAAGAAAATTTGGGCCGACCCCTCCACCACCTTGTTTTCCAAATTGATCAGTACTCGTGACTGGATGTACGACCACTATCTGGAATTCAATCCCGGTGGAAAGGGTGGCCATTCTTGGGGTTTGTTGGCGCGTTTCACCATGGACGCAGATGCGCTTTCCACACCCATGAAGCGGGTGATGCGCAGCACCCTACAGAAAATCGAAGATTTCATCGCCGAGGGTGTGCGGCTGGCAGTGCTGAGTGGTGAATTGGTAGAAGAGGCCCCGCAGGCGGGCATTACTCTCCAAATCACCAGCCTTGTCTCGGTGTCGGGGCAGGCAACGCGATCTGGCAGCAGCTTTGACCGGCTCGATGATCTCATCAAGTGGACCTATACATCGATTCACCGCGCCTATGGGCGGACTGGTGACAATCAGGTGCGTTGGGTAGGTCCCACGACCCCGTAATTTCGCCGACGGCTAGTTCGCCCGGAGTCTTTGTCTCGAGTTGCCCCGGGTTCCTTCCGAACGGCGTCAGATCTGTCATGCCTCAGTAGTTGACAGACATGTTTGACACATATATAAATATTCGTGCTCGGGCTTGCCTTGGGGGTTGCCATGACGTTTGCGCCGAAGGTTTGCGCCGATTAGTCGGCAGAGACGGTTTCGGGGACGAATTCGGGGGATTGGGTCGACATGCAGATTGGTTCACTGATACGTCGCGCGGCGCGCCAGTTCGGTTCCGCGCCTTGCCTGACTGAGGGTAGCACTACCCTCAGTTTTGCCGACTTCGATGCTGCGACCGACCGTGTAGGTAACGCTCTTCTGGACCGTGGCCTGCAAAAAGGTGACCACGTCAGTGTCATCCTGCCGAACTCCATCGAATGCCTCATCGTCTACTACGCATTGGCCAAAGCCGGCTTGGTTCGGGTGCAACTCAATGTGCGAGAAACCCTAGCGAACCATGTCTACAAGGTTCAAGACAGCGCTAGCCGTGCTGTCATCCACGACGATCTCGACGGTCTGAATGCCGAAATTCTTATTGGGCGCGCCGAACTGGCAAGCATGGTCAGTTCCGGCAGAAGCGATCCGTGCAGTGTGGACCGAGAGCTGGATGAGGCCTTGCGCTTCGGCTATACCGGCGGAACCACCGGCAAATCCAAGGCAGTCATCCTGACTACGCGGGGTGAATTGACCGAACTCAGCGCGTTTCTCACCGATCTTGTGCCGGAGATAAACGAAGGGGATGTATTCCTGCACGCCGCGCCGATAGCGCATGCTTCAGGTGCCTTCTTTCTACCCGCACTGGTCCGTGGGGCGCATGCCGTTGTCATGCCGAAGTTCGATGCGGAAGAATTCCTGAAGTTGGCGGAACAGTCCAAGGCTAGCGCCACGTTCCTGGTGCCGACCATGATTGCGATGTTGCTTGAGGCGCGCAATATCGACACCGCCAAGCTGTCGTTCCGCCGTATCGCTTATGGTGCAGCGTCCATCTCTCCGGCGCTGATGAAACGCGCTGAGGCGCGCTTTGGCCGTCTGTTCGCGCAGTGCTACGGCCAAGCCGAAAGCCCGATGTGCATCACTTTCCTGAAGCCAGAGCATCATGACCGCGAGGCGTCCTGCGGTCGCCCTTTCTCAGTTGTGGAAGTAGCCATCTGGGATGAAAAAGATCGCCCTCTGCCTCCCGGAGAACGGGGAGAAATAGTTTGCCGCGGTCCGCAAACGATGGCGGGCTACTGGAATCGCCCCGAACAAACCGCAGAGGCCTTCCGCAACGGTTGGTTGCACACCGGCGATGTCGGCGTCATGGACGAAGATGGCTTCTTCTACATCGTCGATCGCAAAAACGACTTGTTGATATCCGGGGGCTACAACGTCTACCCGCGTGAAGTGGAAGACGTCTTGATGTCGTTTCCGGATGTTATTGAGGCGGCGGTTGTGGGCTTGCCCGACGAAAAGTGGGGCGATCGCGTGGTGGCTGTGGTGACTGGTCGCGCGGGCCTTGATGCGAATGCGTTAATGCAATACGCCCGCACCAATCTATCCGCTTTCAAGCAACCGAAAGCGATTGAAATTTGGCCGGAGTTGCCGAAAAGCGCGGCCAACAAGATCTTGCGCAGGACGGTACGCGAACAGTTGATTGCTGCCTTGGCTACAACAGCATGAGCATCCATCCTGTCTGTAAATTTTCAGCGAATGTCGAGGGGAACCACGATGAAAGGTAAAACAGAGGACATCGCGACTTTAGTCGAGCTGTTCCGGTCGTCCGGATGGGACGAAATGCACGTCGAGATCGACGGCGTCCAGTTGTTCTTGTCGACTGACCCGAACGCCCGTCTCGATGATGGCTCCCTGCCGCGCAGTGCGCCGGAAGTGCGTGCCGCTCCCGTTGTCGCCGCGTCGACAGCAACTGTCTCGGCAGCAGCTGTCTCGGCGGCTGCACCGGCGCCAGCAGCGGCCGCGGCTCAGGAAGTACCTGCCCACTGGATAGCAGTGTCAGCGCCAAATCTCGGCACGTTCTACCGCTCACCGAAGCCAGGCGCTCCGCCGTTTGTCGAAGTGGGCATGCGGGTAGAAGCCGCTACGGACGTCTGCTTGCTGGAAGTGATGAAACTGTTCACCACCGTCAAGGCGGGCCACGGCGGAACCGTTCGGCGTGTCTGTGTGAACGACGCCGACATGGTCGAGCACGGACAAACGCTCTTTTACATCGATCCAAGCTGAATATGCCTATCAAGCGCTTGTTCGTCGCGAACCGTGGGGAAATTGCCGTGCGTATCATTCGCACAGCGAAGGCGCTCGGTATCGAAACTGTACTGGGTGTCTCGGCAGCCGATCGCGGCAGCCTAGGGGCCGAGATGGCATCGCGCACGGTCGTTTTGGGCCCTGCTCCTTCGGCGAAAAGTTACCTTGACGTGAATCTTATTGTTCACGCCGCGAAGGCTACTGGTTGCGACGCACTACATCCCGGCTACGGCTTTCTGTCCGAAAAACCCGTCTTGTCCAAGATGTGCGCCGAAGAAGGCATCATTTTTGTCGGGCCGCGTGCAGAAACCATCGAATCGCTCGGCGACAAGCTCGGCGGACGTGCGATGGCGCGCGCCGCCGGCGTGCAGACAGTTCCAGGCACCGATCATATTGCGACTCTCGAGGATGCCAAGCAGGCGGCGAGCCAGCTCGGCTATCCGGTGGTCATGAAGGCCTCGGCGGGTGGTGGTGGCCGTGGAATGTTCAAAGCCGAAGACGAGGCGGCGTTGGATGCTTCATTCGAACGTGCATCGCGGGAAGCATTGGCGGCATTCGGCGATAGCCGCCTGTACATGGAACGTTTCGTCACCCGCGCACGCCACGTGGAAGTGCAGATTCTCGGTGATGGCGAGGGCAAGGTTATCCACTTCGGCGAACGCGACTGCACCGTGCAGCGTCGCTACCAAAAACTGATTGAAGAAGCGCCGGCGACAGCGGTTCCAGAGGCTACCCGCCGGAGGTTGCATGACGCTGCCGTCCGTTTGACGTCCCATGCCCGCTACCGAAATGCTGGAACCGTTGAGTTCTTGTACGACGTTGATCGGGACGACTTCTACTTCATCGAGGTGAACTCTCGTATTCAGGTAGAGCATCCGGTTTCCGAGGAGACCACGGGGGAGGACCTGATTGCTTGGCAGCTTCGAGTGGCCGCCGGTGAGGGGCTCCACTTGGAGCAAGAGCAAATCAAGGTCACGGGGCACGCCATCGAAATTCGCGTGAACGCCGAAGACCCGTCCAACGACTACGCCCCGTCGCCGGGTCGCATCACGGATTGGGCTCCACCGACGGGCGTCGGCATCCGGTTGGATACGCACGCGCGCGCCGGCTATCTGGTGCCGCCCTTCTACGATTCCATGATTGGCAAACTGATTGTCCGCGGCGCGGACCGGGCCGAAGCTCTGGACCGTCTGCAGGCAGCCATTGCTGAATTCCGGCTGGTGGGACCCAAAACCACTTTGCCGCTGGCCGCCTTTGTTGTCGCCCATCCGGATTTCCGCGCTAACCGTATCACTACCCGGTGGTTAGAGGACTTGGGTCCGTTCAATGCGGCGAGGGAAGTCTAGGTGAAAAACGCCGGACTTCAATCGCGAGTGGCTGCTCGCAGCAGCAAGTTGGAAGCGCTGAAACAGTGCGCGATTCAGGCCGTTTTCGCCCGTGGATCAACGGGCCGCTAGGAGCTTTACGCATGGCACATATCGAATTTTTGGACGAAACCATCCGTGATGGCCAGCAGAGCCTGTGGGGCATGCGTATGCAGGCGGGTATGGCGCTGGCGGCCACGCCGCTGCTAGACCGTACTGGTTTCAGCACCATCGACCTTACCGGTAGCACCTACATCGACGTGCTCACGCGGTTCTGCCACGAGAACTATTGGGATGGCATGGACCTTTTGGTGGGCTCTATGCCCAACACGCCGACGCGTGCCGGCATGCGATCGAATGCCATCTCCACGTTTGGTGTCAGCCCCGACGCGCTGATGGATCTGTGGATACGCAGACTTTCAGCACACGGCGTCCGGTCTTTCTGGATCTACGACGTCCTATTCAACATCGACAAAATGCTCCGCCTGGCCAAGGTGGCGAAGGAATCGCCTTCGACGACGACAGTGGCGGGGACGATCATGTTCACGCTGTCGCCAGTGCATAGCGACGAATTCTTTGCCGACAAGGCGGATAAGCTATCTGCCTCGCCCGATGTCGACACCATCCTCCTCTACGATACCGGCGGCGTGCTTGAGAAAGAACGGCTAACGACACTGCTTCCAGCCATCATCGCCAAGTCGCGCGGCAAACCCATTGAGTTCCATGCGAACAACCTGCTGGGTATGTCGGCCAAGGCCTATCTGGATGCGGTGGATCTAGGCGTCACTATTCTCCACACGGCGAGCCGTCCAATGGCGAATGGCCCATCGGTGCCGTCTACCGAAGTCATGGTCAACAACATCGAGCTCATGGGCCATACCCACAACCTCGACAGCTCGCTGTTCAAGCCGGTGGCCGACCACTTCGAGGCAGTCGGCAAGGCGGCCGGTTTCCTGGTGAACCAGTACGCCGAATACGACGTGCTTTCCATCCAGCACCAGATACCCGGCGGCATGATGGGAACCTTCAAAGCACAGCTCGCCCAGCACCACATGAGCGACAAGCTAGATGAAGTGCTTCAGGAAACGGCCCGAGTGCGTCGTGAACTTGGGTATCCGGGAATGGCGACTCCATTCAGCCAAATTGTTGGCATCCAGGCGGTACTGAACGTCGTGACCGGTGAGCGTTACCGCACGGTACCGGACGAAGTGGTGCAGTATGCGGCCGGCTTCTACGGTCAGGCGGTCGGCCCCATCGACCAAAATGTGCTGGATAAAATCTTGTCGTCCCAGCGGGCCAAGGACGTTCTGGCCAACCCCCCTCCACAGCCGACGCTGGAAGACTTGAAAAAGCAGTACCGGACAGACGACGAGGACGAACTGATTCTGCGTATCACCGTGCCTGAAGCCGACCTGGCGCGTATGCGGGCGGCCGGTCCCATCAAGACCAGTTACCCACTGCTGTCGACGCCGGAACTGGAACAAGTCCGCAAGCTGCTGAAAATGACCAATTTGCCGGTGGTCGAGATCAAGTCGCCAGGCTTGAACCTCTCGCTCCGCCGCAAACGCGCTACCACCTGACGACAGCTCTCGCGCCTGGCTTCACGAAGAGTGAAGCGGGTGCGGAGACCGCTATGGCCGCAATTTAGACATATATGTTGGACACAATACTCAGTAATGGGTATTCTTGTTCGGGACGACCTTTCTGTTTTGGGGTTTCACGATGTCAGACCAAAATTTCTCCCCTTCGACTTCGGCAGCTTCGGGTTACGACCCGAAGCAGTTTGGTCACGTCGCCCCGGATACCGAGGGTCTCAACTTCTTTGACATCGACCAGAGCCTGCAGGCTTCGCTACGCGTTTACGCGAGCAGCGACCTCTATGCGCACTTTCAGCCCATCATGCAGCGCTTCGGCGAAGTAGCTGGTGGCGAGCTCGACCGCTTGTCACGACTGGTCGACAAGAACCCGCCGGTGTTGGAGCAGCGCGACCGCTTCGGCCGCGACTTCGACCGTATCGAATACCATCCGGCCTATCACCAGATGGAAAAGATTGGGTTCGAGGACTTTCAAATTCACTCGATGTGCCATCGGGAAAATGCCCACGGGTGGACGGGCAACGTTCCCCAACTGGTGAAGTACACGTTCCGCTACATGTTCTCGCAGTCAGAGATCGGGATGATGTGCCCGATGAACATGTCGGATGCGACCATTCATGTGCTGAAGTCGTACGGAAGCGAGGAGCTGAAAGCCTACCTTCTGCCTAAGCTGATGGCGCCGAACATGAAAGACATGTGGCGCGCCACTCAATGGATGACGGAAAAAGCCGGTGGGTCCGATGTGGGCGCACTGGAAACAGTCGCGAAAAAAGAGAATGGCGTTTGGCGCTTGTATGGCGAAAAGTGGTTTGCCTCCCACACGGACGCGCATGTCTCCCTTGCTCTGGCGCGCCCCGAAGGCGCACCGGAGGGAATTGCCGGTGTCGCCATGTTCGCGCTGCCGCGCTACCTCAAGGACGGCTCGCGTAACAAGTACCGTATCGTCCGCATCAAGGAAAAGCTGGGAACCCGCTCTCTTGCTAGCTGCGAGGTTGTACTGGAGGGCGCAGAAGCCTATCTGGTCGGCCGCGAAGATCGCGGTATCAAGCAGATGATGGAAGAAGTGAACATGTCGCGGCTGTCGCACGGCGTACGTGCGACCGGTCAAATGCGCCGCGCCTTCAACGAGTCGATGCAGGTTGCCCGCAACCGGACGGCATGGGGAAAAAAGCTGCTTGAGCATCCGTTGATGCGACGCCAGCTGATTAAAATCCTCATCCCGGCGGAGCAGGGCCTCGCGGTCTTCATGCTGGCGGCTTCGCAGTTAGATGCAGCTAATGCCGGCTCGGCAGATGCCGCATCCATCGTTCGCATGATTACGCCTCTCATCAAAATCCGTGCCTGCCGTGACGCCGTCACTGCCACCAGGTCCGCATTGGAATCGCGTGCTGGAAACGGCGTGATCGAAGAGTGGGTGAACTCGAAGCTGGTACGCGATGCTCATATCGCATTGGTATGGGAAGGCACGAGTAACATCAACGCCATCGACGTCATTCGCCGTGCGGTTGGCAAGACGCGTGCGCATGAGCCGCTGCGGGAATTGCTTAACGGACGTTTGGCCCACGCAACCCAACTGCCTGAGGCGTATCGCGAACGTCTGAAAACTGCTTTGGACCGCGCATTCTCGTTCGCAGAACAGACGGCGTCCTCACCGGCAAACGAACACTTGTCTCGCCAAGCGGCCAGCGGCATGTATCACGCGACGAGCGCAGTGATGTTGGCATGGGAAGCCTGCCAGCCCAACGGCGATGCACGCAAATTGTTGACTAGCCGTTTCGTGCTCGAGCATCGGCTTGAACCCGCGGACCCGCTCGCGCCGCGGGATGGGGCATGGGAAGACGCCGCGTATACCCTGCTGTTTCAAGATACCTGCACTGCAAAATTGGCCGAAACCATCGCGCTGGTATCCGACAACAGCGCACGGGCACGATGAGTTGCGGCGCTAAAGCATGAGCCAGCAAGAAGAAACGAAGCCCACTGGCCCCCTCGTTGGCATCCGAGTCGTGGATATGACATCGGTGCTGATGGGGCCATACGCCACCCAAATTCTCGCCGACTACGGCGCAGACGTCATCAAAATCGAAGACGAGAAGGGTGACTTGTTGCGTATGGGTGGTGCCATGCGTAACCGCGGAATGGGCCAGTTGTACCTCCAGTGCAACCGGAACAAACGCAGTGTTGTTCTTGATGCCAAAACAGCAGAGGGTCGCGCGGCAGTATTACGCATGTGCGAAAAGGCTGATGTATTCATCAGCAATGTCCGCCCCGCTGCAATGGCGCGTCTCCGTCTGGCCTATGAAGACATCTGCGCCGTCAATCCGCAAATCGTGTATGTGTCCCTGGTCGGCTATGGCCAGCAAGGAACGTACAAAGCGCGTCCAGCATTCGATGACTTGATGCAGGGCATCTCCGGAATATCCGCTCTCATAGGCCGCGCCCAAGGGGTTGATCCTCAATTTGTGCCCCTGAATCTGGCAGACAAGATTGCCGGCATTACTGCGACGCATGCCATCCTCGCTGCCTTACTGCACAAGCAGCGAACTGGTTGCGGACAGGCGGTCGAAGTGCCGATGTTCGAGACTTTGGCTCAGTTCGTGCTGAGCGACCACTTGGGGGGCTATGGGTTCGAACCACCAACCGGGCCCATCGGCTACAACCGGTTGCTCTCTACGACGCGGCACCCGTACGCCACTAGCGATGGATTTCTGGCCATCGTTGTCTACACCGATCAGCACTGGAAGCGGTTCTTTGAACTGGTCGGCCGTCCAGCCGACTATTATGCCAATCCCCTATTCCATGACCATGCGACGCGTACGCGAAACTACGACGACGTGCATACATTCCTTGCTGGCGAGATGAAGAACAAAACGACTGCCGAATGGCGTGACGCTTTTGATACGTACGACATTCCGTGGGCCGCTGTTAACGGCATTGAGGAGTTGGTTGAAGACCCACACCTCCTCTCTGTGAATCTAATCAAGACCATCGACCATCCGACAGAAGGGCAGATCAGGACGGTTTCGTCGCCCGTCAATTTCAGCCTTACACCATCGAATATCTATCGGCATCCGCCTAACCACGGCGAACATACGGCAGAAATTCTGTCGGAGTTTCCGCCTTCAGATTCGGTCGGCAAGACGCCGGTCACATCTACCGCGCAGGGTGAACCATGATGAATCCGATGGCCATGGACGGACGTACCGTTATCGTCACCGGCGCCGGTCAAGGAATCGGCTTAGCCATCTCGCGACTGGTCATCGAGCTGGGCGGGCAGGTCGTTGGCGTGGATATGAGTGCGCCTACATTGGAAAGTGCAGCCGCTGGCTTGCCCGCCGGAAAGTTTGTACCCGTGGTTGGCAGCGTAACGGACCAAGCGGTCGCCCATGCGGCAGTCGCCGCTGGTATCTCCGCCTTCGGTTCCATCGACGGACTCGTGAACAACGCAGGTATTTCACGCCCGGCGCTGATCTCCAAGATGAGCATGGAATCGTGGCAAGCGGTCATGGATGTCCATGTCAACGGGTCATTTCTCTTCACGCAAGCGGTTGGGCAGCACATGCTGGACCGAGCTTCTGCGGGTGAGAAAAATCCCGGATCCATTGTTTTCGTTGCGTCCGATGCGGGCCGGCGCGGAAGTCTTGGGCAAATCAACTATGCGGCTGCCAAATCCGCCATGTTCGGCATGACAATGACTGTTGCTCGTGAGTGGGCGCGGTTCAATGTGCGCTGCAACGCTGTGTGCTTCGGGGTGGTGGAAACCGCAATGACCGAAGTCGTTCGGTCCGATGAGCGCTTTCGCGACAAATACCTCGAACAAATTCCGCTCGGCCGCTGGTCGACGCCCGAGGAAGCCGCTACACCGACAGTATTTCTTCTGTCGAATGCGGCTTCCTACATTACCGGACAGATTCTGTCCGTGAATGGCGGCTTCACCATCGCCGTTTGATAAAAAAGTCTGACAGCCTCGGGGGAATGACGCATGCGGTTCAAAAACAATGTCGCAGTAGTAACTGGAGGTGCCTCCGGTATCGGTGCAGCTACGGTTCGCTTGTTGGTCGCCGAGGGCGCTCAGGTGATGATCGGCGATATGGACGATGCGGGTGCTTCCGCTGTAGCCGCCGAGCTGGGCACGGACCGGGTCGCGTATCGCCACTGCGATGTGGCAAACGAAGCCGAGGTAAATGCATTGATGTCAGCGGCGGTAGAGCAGTTTGGCCGACTCGACGTGTTGGTGAACAACGCCGGTATAACGGGCATGGGCTCGACCACCGACACGACGCCTGAACTATGGCGACGAGTCATCGACGTTAATCTGTTCTCGGTTTACTACTGCTGCCGGGCCGCCATTCCGCAGATGCTCAAAACCGGTGGTGGGGCCATCGTCAACAACGCCTCCATCTCCGGCATGCACGGCGACTTCGGAATGGCATCGTACAACGCGTCCAAAGCCGCGGTTATCAATTACACCCGCAACTTGGCTTTGGACTACGCGACTTCCGGTATCCGCGTTAATGCGGTGTGCCCCGGAGTGACTGACACCGCGATGGTTGCAGGGGTAGCCCAGATTCCAGGCTTATTGGACGCGTTTTTGGCGCCGGTGCCCATGCAACGTATTGGTAAGCCGGAGGAGGTCGCGCAGGTCGTGGCTTTCCTCGCCTCTAGCGCGGCGTCGTTTATGACAGGCGCCGTCATTCCGGTAGACGGTGGCCTGTCGGCAACGACTGGCCTGCCAAACCTCAATAAGTTCATGTCGAACATCAAGGACCAGTACGCCTGACTAGTGGCGTAGTGGCCCAAAGCGGAGAAACGATGAGCATTTCAGTGGGAACCTACTTACCGCCCTGGGGTACCAGCCAAGGGCGTGTTCTCGGGTACGATGAGGACGCGCTGACGATGGCGGTAGAAGCCGGGCGTCAAGTAGTCGACGCCGGCGGTATGGTTACGCGCGTCGTTTTCATATCGCGCGAACTTCCCCTGCTGGAAGGTGGCAATACGGCGCCGCTTCTTGCGGCACTTCGGTTGCCGGATACGTTGGAAGTGGTCGAGCAGCTAGGTGGCGCACCGGCGACGCTGGACGCAATCCTCTCCGCGAATTCAGGAACGCTCGTCATCGCTGTCGACGCTGGCTCTTCGGCCGGTGCAGCGGCGGCGTTGGTGAATGGCTCCAGCCCTTTGGTTTTGGCTGGGCGCGCGCAGCGTAGCCTCCCGCAGAGAACCCGACATGCCGATGGGCAGTCTTTCCGCGACGATGACCCAAGACTACTTCGCGAAAGCGGTTTACGTACGTCGATGTCGGCACTGGATTTGCCCGAAAAGCCGCTATTGATTGCCGGTCTGAGCGCTCGCGATGCGGCCGTATGGTCTTCCGAGCCCCCGCCTGCATTGCCCACGTTAGGCGCATCGAGTCCTATTTTCGCTTTAGCAGTTTTGATCGACAGCGCCCGCAGTGGTTTGGTGGGCGCAATGGAGCAAGCGACGCTCAGTGTTGCGCATTTTAATGCTGCCGGCTCTACGGTTAAGCGTCACGAACCCAAGGCGCAGAAGCCTGCTGCGCGCAAGAAGGCACCGGGGGGAGATATCAAACTATCCCTCGCGGCTTACGATCGCGCATTCAAGTCGAAGGTGGGTTGGCATGCTGGCAAGTGCACGGCTTGCGGGTTGCTCTCCACGCCACCGCGCTACCACTGCCTGGGCTGCGGTGCAGACGATCAATGGGAGCTCGCACCTCTGCCGCGTACCGGGTCGATCTACACCACCACAACAGTTCATGTGTCTGTTCCCTCGTTGGAGTCGCCCTACACCTTGGCCGTTGTCGAATGCGACGGGACGGACGTACGTTCCTTGATGCATGTGACCGACGTTCCGCCAGGCCAAGTGACGATTGGCACTCATGGCCGGCTGGTACTGCGTCGTGTGGCCATTCGGACAGGCGTGCCTGACTACGGGCATGCCTTTTCGCCAGATGCTGTGTCGGTTCAAGAAGGAGGTGCCGCATGAGGCGCGTAGCCATCGTGGGGGCGGGCATGACCTCCTTCGGCGAGCACTTTTCTCGCGGTATCAAAGAGCTGATTCCGATGGCTCTAGGCGAAGCCTTGGCTTCAGTCGACAAGGGCATGGACCGCCGCGATATCGGTGCGGCGTGGCTGGGCGAGGTTGGAACAACCGACGGCTTCGGTGCCGGCATTTTGGCTGACTCTTGCGGGCTGCTCGATATTCCCGTAACCCGTACCGAGAACGCGTGCGCTACTGGCCAGGACATCATCCGGCAGGCTATCTACGCCATCAGTTCCGGTCATGTTGACGTGGTGGCGGCCATTGGCGCTGACAAGGTACGCGACACCTCATCTACGTCCACCTTTTGGGATTGGATGGCACAAACCCGCGACATGGCTTGGGATTTCCCGCTTGGGCTATTGGCGCCCGCCAACTTTGCCTTGCACGCTTCCCGCTACTTGCATGAAGCGCCGGCAACCCGCGAGCACATGGCGATGATTGCCGTAAAGAATCATTTCCATGGTGTAAAAAACCCGAAAGCGCAGCTTCGTTCCGAGATTACGGTTGAACAAGTACTGAAGGCGCCGCTGGTAGCTGAGCCCTTTGGCATGTTCGACTGTACGCCGCAGTCTGACGGTGCGGCGGCCGTGCTTCTGGTAGCGGAAGAGCATGTCGCCAAGTACACCGACCATCCGGCTTGGGTTCTGGGTTTCGGTCTGGGAATTGACCGCGTCATGCACCAGCACAAGCGTGATATGACCACCTTCACTTGTACGGTCAAAGCCGCCAAAGCGGCTTATGCCATGGCTGGCCTTCGTCCTCGCGACATTGACTTCGCCGAGGTTCATGACTGCTTTACGGCCGTGGAGTTGATCAGCTACGAGGACTTGGGGTTCGCGGAGCGCTTTGAGGCCCACAAACTCGTCGAGGCCCGCGACCACTACGTCGGGGGGCGTATCCCTATCAATCCGAGTGGTGGGCTGAAGTCCAAGGGGCACCCACCGGGCGCCACCGGCATTTCGCAGTGCGTCGAGATCTTTGAACAGTTGCGCGGGCATTCGCACAACCAGATCGACGGCGCCCGAATTGGCCTGGCGCACAACATAGGGGGCCCAACGGCCGCGTCGGGCATCACCATTTTGGGGAAAGAACGCCGCTAACCGCGCTGCCATGCCCGGTAGGCCACTAATCCGCGAAATTTAACAAAGATGTTAGACATACATATCAGTAATCTTTATAATCAGGACAAGTGACGGTCCAGTTAGCCCGTAGCCACGCACAAGTGGCGGTCGGTTGTTTAGAAACGACAACATTGCGCACATCGAGTGGGGGAATCATGAACAAGCATATTCAGACAATCGGACTGGTGGGCTGCACGCTGGCCGCGGTCGGTTTTTCTTCCTATAGCGCCGCCCAGGCGGCAGCTGGCGCGCAGGCAGAGCCGGACGCCAGCAGCGATACGCTTACCGAGGTGGTAGTCACCGCCAACAAGCGCGAAGAGTCGGTTAACCGGGTAGGCATGACCATCACGCCAATCTCCGGTGCTGAGCTCGCGGCGCGTGGTGTGGACTCGCTCGAGAGTCTCGCGAGCGTCGTTCCCGGACTGGTGTTTTCGCCCAGCGTCAACGGCACGCCAATCCTCACGCTGCGTGGCGTGGGCTTCAACGAAAGCTCCATCGGCGTCTATCCGGCAGTAAGCGTCTATGTGGATCAGGCGCCTTTGCCCTTTGCGGTGCTTGCTCGCCATTCCACCTTCGACGTGGAACGCGTGGAAGTGCTGAAGGGCCCCCAAGGTACGCTGTTTGGACAAAACTCTACCGGTGGCGCCATCAACTATGTCGCCGCCAAGCCCACGGACGAATTTGAAGCTGGCGTTCAGGTGGGTTACGGCCGTTTCAACCGCGTTGAGGGCAACGCCTACCTCAGTGGTCGGGTGGCTGAAAATCTGCGCTCGCGTGTCGCCATCAGCGGAGTGAATTCCGACGGTTGGCAGGAGAGTTATACCCGGCCGTGGGACAAGAACGGCAAGCAAAGCTATGCCGCCGCCCGTTGGCTGGTCGACTGGGAGCCGTCTTCGAATGTGCGCGTGGCGTTCAGCCTTAACGGCTACTACGACACCTCGCAGCCGCAGGCCGGCCAGTACATCCTGTTGCAGCCGCAAACGCCGGGTGACGAGCAGCCTCAGGAGATAGCGGCGCCGTTTTCGCCCTCCAAACCGCAGGCTGCCGATTGGGCGGGTGGGATTAATGCCCCTCGTGGTCGCGCAACATTCTTCCAGCCCGCGGTTCGGGTCGACGTCGACTTGAACGATGCGCTGACCCTGACATCGCTCACCTCTTATAACCACTACACGCAGAACCAAACCACCGATGGTGACGGTTCAGCGTTGATCGTGACTGACATTCAGGAAGACGCTGGACATATCCGTTCGTTGAATCAAGAACTGCGGTTGGCCAACAAGGGTGACGGCGCAATCCGCTGGGTGGTTGGTGCCAATTATGAAGACAGCGAAACGTTCGAGCGGCAGTTGCTGGTTTATCCGGACAACAACAGCTTTAGCGCCAGCAAAAACTTCATTTTCCAGAACTACCAGCAAGGCGCACAGGACATCAAGACCTATGCGGCGTTCGGTAACGTCGAATACGACATCTCCACAGACCTGACGTTGAAGGCCGGTGCGCGCTACACGAGCTCGGAAAATGCCGCGGCGCAGTGCGGCTTCGATGCGGGCGATGGCAAAATTGCTGGTCTTTTCAACTTCCTCGGTTCGCTTTTCAACCCGACTCCCGGGAGCTATACGCCTGTCAATTCGGTGGGATACTTCGACAACAACTGCTTCTCGCTGAACTCGCGGCTCGCGCCCAGTGGCACGCCTACGGCAACGACGCTAAAAGAAACGAACGTCTCTTGGCGGGTGGGTGTCGACTACCGTATTCAGCCGTCGACCCTGGTGTACTTCAATGCATCTCGCGGGTTCAAGGCGGGCAGCTTCCCCATCTTGGCAGCGGCGACGGTTAGCCAGTTCGCCCCGGTGACCCAGGAATCCGTTACTGCCTATGAAGCCGGCTTCAAGGCCAGCTTCCTTGATCGAAAAGCACAGTTGAATGCTGCCGTCTTCCACTATAGCTACGAAGACAAGCAGGTGCTGACCAAGGCTGCAGACCCCATTTTCGGCATTCTCGACATCCTGCGTAACATTCCGAAGTCCAAGGTGACTGGTGTCGAAGTGGATCTCACGATCCGCCCGATTCCCGCCCTGACTGTCAGCGTGCCGCTGACCTACCTCAAGACGGAGATTACGGAATACAGTGGTGTTGACTATGTTGGCCGGACCCGTAGTTTTGCAGGCTCCGAGCTCCCGTTTGCGCCCAAGTTCAGCTACGGCTTGAATGCGGACTACCGCTTCGAGGGTGCGACGAATTTCACGCCATTCTTTGGTATCAGCCTGAATGGACGCAGTGGTGCGGACACGGTTCCCGGTGGTTCCTCCATCGTGGCCACCAATTCCACCCACACGCGCGTGAAGCCAGGCGTGGTCTACCCGTTCCGTACCGAGTCCTATTCGACGGTTGATGCCCGCTTCGGTCTCGAGGGAGCGGATGGAAACTGGTCGGTCATGGTCTGGGGCAAGAACCTCGGGAACAAGTACTACTGGAACAACGTGGTGACGTCGTCTGACTTCACGGCTCGTTGGGCCGGAATGCCTGCCACCTATGGTATTTCCTGGACGACAAAGACGCGGTAGTCTGCTCTGCGGTTCGCCGAGCGTAGGGGGGTTCCATGGCTTCACGAATCAAATCGGTATTGGCTGCTGCCGCATTGCTTGCGCTCTGCGGCGGAGCTCAGGCGGCGGTTTTTTCCGGGCTGGTCACTAGTGGCGGCCAGCCCGCAGTTGGTGCCTTGGTAACGTTGTACGACGATGCCAAGCTGGTCTCGCAGACCGTCTTGACCGACACAACGGGACGCTACCGTCTCCGGACCGAGTTGACCGGCACTCTTCGTCTTCGCGCGCGGGCTCAAGCCAGCGAGGACTCGTCGGTAGCGGTGAAAGTTCCTGCAGGGGATGCAACCCTGCAGGAGTCTTTCAGTCTGAAGCGGCTAACGGACCCGCAGGCCATCTCCGATAGCCAACCCGCTAGCACGCACTTTGCCCGCGTCCAGTTCAAGGACCCGGAACTGCGCAAACAGTTCCAGACAGATTGCATGAGTTGCCACCCGGTTGGGAACCCCTACACCCGGTTCCCGCGTGAGCCCGAAGCCTGGACGGCCATCATGCAAATGATGACCCGCTATTGTGGCTATTCCACCGATGTTCGGGTGGCGGACTATGCCAAGGCTATGCACGAGGCGTTTGACGGAACGAAGCTCGGTGCAGCAGCCCCCGTGACCGTAGACCCGGAAGCCATGCTCGCGCGCGTAACGGAGTGGAAGCTAAAGGGCGCACTAATCGCCCATGATACTGAGTTCTATCCGCCGGACGGGAAGTTCTATACCACCGACGAAGCGGTAGACCAGATTTACGTTACCGACACGAAGACCAACATCACGACCACTGTGCCGCTGGCGGACGCGGGGGTCCCGGTGGGTGGAAGTTTCACGGAGAAAGGGTATCCCATCCCTTTTAACCTGACTTCGCGCCACGGGTTGCACAGCATGCAAACCGGTCCAGATGGCTTGATTTATACGACCGGCGCCATTGGTGGGACGATTGGTGTTTTCGATCCCATCAAGAAAACATACAAATCCCATCGGCTTGCCGGCTCGGTCCTTTACCCGCATACGCTCCGGTTCGCGCCTGACGGCATGATCTGGTTCACCATGTTCATTTCGAATCAGGTCGGGCGTTTTGACCCGGCAACCGGCAAGACAACGCTTCTTGAGTTACCAAACAAGATGGCGCGTCCTGACGAACGTCAGCCCGGTGCCTACGGTATCGACATCAATCCTGTAGACGGGTCCATTTGGTACAGCAAGCTGTGGGCCAATATGGTTGGTCGCATCGACCCCAAGACACTCGAAATCAAGGAAATCCAGCCTCCCGTCTTCGGGCCACGTCGTCTGCGCTTCGATCGGTCGGGGAATTTGTGGATACCGGGGTTCGGCGATGGCACGCTTGCCAAGTTGGACACGCGCACCATGGAATTCACCGTGCACAAGATTCCGACGCTCGGGCCCGGTGAGGTGGAGGCTCCGTACGCGGTTGGGGTAGACCCGAAGACGCAGGACGTGTGGGTTACGGCCAACCAGTCGGACCGTATGTTCCGGTTCCAGCAGGCGAGCGGTCGCTTCATTTCCTATCCGCTACCCGCGCGCGGCACCTATATGCGCGACGTTGTGTTTCCAGGGGACGGCCGCGTCTGTTCCTCAAGCAACCCCATGCCGCCAATGGAAATGGTGGTTGAGGGCGGCATGGATTCCTTGGTCTGTATTGAACCGGAGGGTAACAAATGAACACCACTAGCAAGAAGCTTGAGGGAAAAGTCGCCATCATCACGGGTGCTGCCCGCGGGCAAGGAGCCGATGAGGCCCGACGGTTTGTTGCCGAAGGCGCTCGGGTAGTACTGACAGACCTGTTGCCGAGTGGTGCCGACCTGGCTGCGGAACTGGGTAGCGCGGCTATCTTCATTCAACACGATGTGGCGAATGAAGCCCAATGGCGCAGCGTGGTGGATACTGCCCTCGAAAAGTTCGGCCGCATTGATATCTTGGTGAACAATGCAGGAATTTTTACCCCGGCAATGCTCGAGGACACGACGGCAGAATCGTTCGATCGGCACTACCGCGTGAATCAGTACGGCCCATTCCTCGGGATGAAAGCAGTTCTAGCGCCCATGAAGGCTGCTGGCGGCGGCTCCATCGTCAACATCTCTTCGGTGGCTGGTATGCGCGGCTTCCCGGGAATGATTGCCTACGCCGGGAGCAAGTGGGCCCTGCGTGGAATGACCAAGTGTGTTGCTCGCGAAGTGGCGCCATTCAAAATTCGGGTCAACTCAATCCACCCGGGTTTGGTCGATACGCCGATGCTGAATGATCATGACCCAGAGGCTCTGAAGCAGTTCGAGGCCGCGGTGCCGCTGGGCCGCATGGCGACCACTGCCGATATCGTTGAGATCGTCGTTTACTTGGCCGGCGATTTGTCGAGCAACATGACGGGAGCTGAACTCGTTACGGACGGCGGGCTGGGCTTGTAATTCCGGTAGACCCATGTTGAATATGGGGGGCAGAGCATGATCACTTTGCTATTGATACTCCACGGTCTGACGGCGGTAGCACTTTTGGGTGCAGTGTCGCATCAAGCTGCGTCGTTGTTCTTCCGGCAAACGACGCCAGGTGGAGCCTTCGTTTCCCGTTACGCGCGGGTAGACGCTGGACGTTTCACTGTTCCGGTCATTTGGCTCTACCTCGTCGTGTTTGTTCTCGGTAGTGTCATCTACCCGGCTTACCGCGTTGATGTGCGGATTCCATTTGAAGAACTCGGGCTGCTCTGGGCGGTAGGTCTCTTCGAAATCAAAGAACATGCCGGCGGCATCGGGGTTTTCGTTCTGCCACTTTATGCAGTCGCGTGGCGTTCGGCCGGAGATCCGTCGACCTTGACGGATCGGCGCATGATTACCGCTTTTATTGCAGGGGTGGTTTGGTTCGATTTCATTGCGGGCCACCTTCTCAACAATATTAGGGGTTTGGCATGAAAATCTCATGGTCGCCGCGTGCATTTTCCGCCTTGTTTTGTCTTGCCTATGTGGGCTTTTACGGTTTCGAAAAGCCTTTGTTCCGGTACTATCCGGTCAACGGTGAAATTGCCTGGGGAGCCGCAGACTCCGCTGTTCATGTAGGGCCTGGTATGGCTTGGTACGGCCTTATGGCCAGTGCCGCGCTGGTGGCTTTGGTGGGCGCTTTTTTGGTGAAAGACGACTGGATGGCGGCACGGTTCAAATCCCTCCAGTGGATCTTCCCTTACGGCGCTGTTGCTGTCTGTCTTTACTATTTGCGGCCGTACTTCCTCTACTAGGAGTGGCTGCGTATCGGCTCACTCGCAAGGAGGCCGAAGATGAAATTGATATCCGGACGCCGTTTGTCGGCACGACACCTTCTTAACTTCGGGTGTTTGGGGTTGCTACTGGCCCCGTTGTCGGCAGGTCGGGCACAAATCTATCTCCCGGACCCTAAAATGGACATAGACACGGCGGCCAATACCTACTTCGGCTCCACCAAGGATACCGCCGGCCGTTTTCTCAGTGGCGTGACTGTGGAGTTCAGCGCTGAGAACACCTCGTACATCATGGTCACGGACGACGCGGGCAGGTTCAAGTTACATATTCCGAAGTACTTCGCGCCGAGCGCTCTGAAATTCAATTGCTCGAAGCCCGGCTTCGTTCTGGCCAGGGCAACCAAGCGTCGCCCCCCCGGAGGCGCCGTCTCCCCAGTACAAGCGGACTGCGTGCTGGCGCCGAAGCGCACTAGCGCCGGATGAATTCTCGGCTAGGTCGCTGGTCGGCGGGCGTGCTGTTTGCCGCGCTGGCCACGGTTCCTGGCACCTTGGGCGCTCGCACGGCCGCTGAAAAGCCTGCGGTTCGTGACGTGGAGCGGGCCCAGTTCCCTGCCCCTGAGGCCTCGCTCGAAAAGTTGAAACGAACCGCGGATCTCGGCGGACAACGGCGCCACTTATGGCATGTGCTAGGCGAATTGACCCGTAGTCATAGTCCTTCACGCTTGCCACAATTCCTGACATGGTCCGGGGCGAAGGATGTTTTTGCCATCACTAGCGCTGCACCCTTGGCTACTCGAAGCCCGCTAAGGGCTTTCGAAGTGGAAGAGTCGGCTGCAGCGCGTGCGGCACATTCCAGCGGTCCGCCGCTCATCGTCGTGGCGCACTACAACGAAGCAGCCGCCAGGCATATTCGGGCGAACGCGCTGCAGCGGCGCGCCACGCTACAGTCGATGACGGTGTCGCGAAAAGGCGGAAAGCTAGACACTGTTTCGAGAGACGTTCCAACGTTTCCGCGCTCAGCCATCGTCCTGAAGTCTGCGTGGTGGCCAGTGGCCGGCGATGCTCCCGTAGCAATGCCTGTCTGGGACGCTGAATTGCATATTGCGGCGGCAGGCGGAAACGATTATCCGAGCTGGCGCCGCATGGTGGCCGTATGCCCAACCCACGGAGCCCCAAGGACGGTCGAGGTACAGTTGATGGGGCGAACTCGTCGGCTTAACTGTGTCGGCATCGACCGCTTTTATCACCTACGGTTGGATGCAGCGATGGTCGAGCAGTTGAGGAACGAACCTACGGCTCGCAAACTGGCCGCAATGGTTCTCGGGCGGGGTTTCCGCACTGGCGACCATCTGGCATTGGTGGCGCTCCACGTAGCCACGCGTGAGCTGCCCGACTGGGTTTGGGGAACCCTCTGGTGGCATGACAGTGCTATGAGCGGCCCGTTTGCTGCCGACCGTCCAAAGAATTTGGGCGGTCCTTGGTCGAACTATTTGATGAATGTCGCGTTTGATGCGGTTCACCCACGTGAGCGTGACGGTTCACCGCGAGTGGTTTTCAATCCCTGGCTCGAGGCCCGCTTTGCGGATAGTGGCCAGGGGAGTGGAATGGTCAGTAACTGCATCAGTTGCCATCAACGAGCAACTTACCCTGCGATAGGGCCGTTTGAAGTGACCCGCGGCGCACGTAAAAATACGCAGGCCGCGGGCACCATAGCGTCTGTGGAGACTAGTTCGCTTTGGTCGCTACCGCTGCAGGCGCATTAGCTGGCAGAGCGTAGGCAATGACCGAATCGCCAGGTTTCGACCGCAACAAAACGTGGCCGCCTGCATAGATGAGGACGTACTGCTTACCGGTCTTCGGGGAAACATACGTCATGGGGTTGGAGTTGCCACCGGCTGGCAAACGCGCAGACCATAGCAAGCGTCCGCTCGCCGTCTCGAAGGCACGGAACGTGCTGTCCTGAGTCGCGCCGATGAACAGCAGGCCGCTGCGCGTGGTGATGGCGCCACCAAACATCGGCATGCCCATAGGGATGGGCAAGTGCGAATCGATTCCCAATGGCCCGGTGTCGCGTGCGGAACCGATGGGACGGGTCCACAGCAGTTTGTTATTGCGCAGGTCGATAGCGCTGAGCGTTCCGTAAGGTGGCTTGTTGCAAGGAGCATCCAGCGGCGACATCAAACCTGACAGCAGGACGCCGTAGGGTGTGTTCTGCATGGGCAGCGGAATGGCGAAATTGGTAACCGAAAGGCCGCCCTTGGCAAGAATAGCAAGCCGCCGGTCCGTCTCTGCGCGGGGCAGCAGTTGGCCGATGGACGCGTAGTACATGTTGTTGGTAATCATGATGTCGCGATGCGGGTCGACAGAGACGCCACCCCAGTTCATGCCGCCGCCAATACTTGGATAGATAAGCGAGCGGTCGAGGCCCAGCGGCGTCAGGGGGCCGTCGTTACGTAGACCCTTGAATTCGATACGACACCAGAGCTGGTCCAGCGGTGAGATGCCCCACATGTCCGACTCGGTGAGGCGATCGCGACCGAACGCTGGCATGCCCGTGGAGAAGGGCTGGGTAGGCGCGAGTTTCTCGTCCGATATGGCGCCGCGCTGCGGCACTGGCAGTTCTTTCACCTCGGCCAGCGGTGTGCCGGTACGCCGATCAAGCACGAACAATTCACCACGCTTGGTGGGCTGAACCAATGCCGGGATCAACTTGCCGCCAACATTGGCTTCGAACAGCGTGGGTTGGGAGGGAACGTCATAGTCCCAGACATCGTGGTGGGTGGTCTGGAATGACCATCGGACATCCCCGCTAGCGACATCGATAGCGACGACCGCGCTACCGTATTTTTCCGAGTAGTCCGGGCGATTTCCACCCCAGTGGTCGGGCGTGGGGTTGCCGGTAGGAACATACACCAGCCCGAGCGCCGCGTCGGCGCTCATGGGTGCCCAGGCATTCGGTGTAGAGCGGGTATAAGTTTGGCCCGGGCCTGGCTCGCTGTGGTCGCCGGGCCGGCCCATGTCCCATGCCCAGACAAATGCTCCGGTCTCGGCACTGTAGCCACGGACGACACCCGAAGGTTCATCGGTGGACTGGTTGTCTGCTACCCAGCCACCGACGATGACCGTACCGTTGACGATGGTGGGTGCTGAACTGACGTAGTAAAAGCCACTGGGCACATCACCCATCCCCTTCTTCAAGTCCACGAAACCTTGGTCGCCGAAAGTGGCGCAAGGTTTACCGTTCTTGGCATCGACCGCAATCAACAGACCGCTGAAGGTGGCAGAGACGATCCGCTCAGGGCAGTCCGTGGCTTGGGCGGCGCGATAGAAAGCGACCCCGCGGCAGGTAGCCACGCCGGAAGCCGCGCTGGCGTCTACTTTGGGGTCGAAGCGCCAGCGCTCTTTACCGCTGTCTGCGTCGAGTGCGATGACGATATTGTTCTGCGTGCACAGATACAACGTGTCGTCGATCATCAATGGCGTCGCTTCCGGGCCTCCCCGCGCCGCAATTTGCGGGACGCCGGTGCGATAGGTCCACGCCGTTTTGAGTTGCCCAACATTCGCCGGCGTAATTTGTTCTAGCGGCGAGTGCCTGTCGCCGGCGAGCGTGCGGCCCCAGTCGGTCCATTCACCGGGCGCTGCGCCGGACGGATCGCTACTAACGCCAGCACGAAGCACTCTCTCAACGCTCGGCGGTTCGCGTGACGTCCAAATGGCAATGGCCGCCAAAACGACTAATGACAACACTGCAATCCGTTCGGGCCGCAGAGCCGAAAGGCCTATTTGGTCACGACACAGGATGCGCGCCAACCAAGGCGTTGCGAACATCAGCCCGACCACCGCTGGTGCAATCAATCGCGGGGCGAGCGCCCAGCCATCCGCTCCTGCTTCCCAGAGGGCCCACACGAGCGTGGCCAGGAGGAAAGCACCATAGAGCGTGGCACCGAGAGGCCGACGCATCCACATGAGAACTGCTGCGGCAATACACAGAATGCCTGCAGGTAGGTAGTAAAGCGAACCACCGAGCATGACGAGTTTTGCGCCGCCAGCTGCCAGCAGCAGGCCAAAAACCGCGAGTACAACGGCCACGAATCGAGTGACGACTAAATCGCCGAGCTTGTAGTCGAGAGACATCTGGATTGCCCCCAAGTTTTCGTTTTTCCATACCCCTGGCAGCGGCTTGCTACCAGCTGTTGCTGCCGGATGCGGACCGGCGGGGCAAGTATAACAGCCAGTTGACACTTATGTTAGACGTTGATATAAAAGATATACGTCAAAAGTCGGCAGAAGGCCGAGCACACTGCGAACACAAGGCGAAACGAATCGCCAGACACGGTTTTTTTCCTCTGGAGGGGGCTCGATGAACATCAGCAAACAATATGGTCCGTGGTTGGCCGGCGTCGTAGCCGTCACCGGCATTTCTGCCTACAGCGCTGTCGCGGTTGCGCAGACTCCGGGCCAGGCAGAAGCCGGCGCCTTGGAAGAAGTCATTGTGACGGCCCAGCGCCGTGAACAGAGCGCGAGCGACGTGGGTGTTTCCATCTCGGTCGTCAATGCAGACGCCCTGGCTGCGAACGGCATCAGGCGTTCCGAGGACATCGTCAACGTCATGCCCAACATCGAGATCACCTCGATCTTCGGGCCCGGCACAAACCCGAACTATTCTGTTCGCGGCGTGACCCAGAACGACTTCAACGACGCCACCGAGTCGCCTATCGCCGCCTACGTGGATGATGTGTACCTCGTTGCCACGGGTGCCAGCTCCATTCCGTTGTTCGACATGAACCGCGTGGAAGTACTCCGCGGCCCGCAGGGGACATTGTTCGGTCGCAACAGCACCGGCGGTGCCATTCAGTTCATCAGCAATGAGCCCGGTAAGGAACTCGGGGGGTCCGCCAAGGTGGGCTTCGGTTCCCACTCCACGATGAACTTCTCCGGGGCACTGAACCTGCCGCTCAGCGACACCGTGCAGGCACGCGTGGCGGTTTATCACGACCAGAACGATGGCTATATCCGCCACCTCACCGGTAACCAGCCCGACCCGGGTCAGGCGAAGACTCAAGCGGTCCGCGCACAGTTGGCGTTCCAGCCGAACGAAGACATGAGCAACGTGCTGAAGTTCAGTTGGGCGAATACCACCGGGCGTACCAGTGGCATTTGGCACGACACCACTGCCAGCGCGCCAGTGACTGGTGACCAGTATGTGACGCCGGGGCCCGACGGCGCCGGTCAGCAGCCTCTTTACGGGTTCGTCGCCGACAACGGCCAGTACCGTGGTATCAAGGCCGCGCGCTCCATGCTGTTCGTGAACAAGTTCAGCTGGAAGATAAACGACCAAGTCGACGTCACGTCCGTAACGGGCTACAACAAGTACTACCGCGATCTGCTCGAAGATTGTGACGGCGGCCAGTTGCAGGTGTGCATGACGCACTACCAGAACCCGAGCCACCAGTTCTCGCAGGAAGTTCGTGCGTTCTTCGACTACGGCAAGCAGCGGTATACGGTCGGCGCCTACCTGCTGGACCAGACCCAGACGCTGAATCAGGTCGCCGGCTTGTTCGGCTTCGTGGGCGGTGTGGCTCTGAAGGCCGAAGGCGAGCAAACCTCCAAGGGAACGGCGTTGTTCGTCAATGGTGAATTTGACCTCAACGACCAGTTCACGTTGATTGCCGGTTTGCGTGGTGCCCGGGACCAGAAGCACATCAACCATAGCGCTGCCATCGTGGTGCCGCTGGCTACCAACCTGCCACCAAACCCGTTCCCCAACTATGTGGATACGGCAAACATCCAGATTGGCGGCTACGCTGCTGGCCCGTTCCTCTTCAACGATTCCACGCCAGGTGGTCTGAATCGCTTCTCGAAGACAATGGGTTCGGGCAAGCTGGAATTGGACTACAAGCCGGCTCCTGGCCAACTTATCTACGGTTCTATCAGCCTTGGAGCAAAGGCCCCTGGCTTCAATAACGGCTTCATCTCCCCGGGCCTGCCGAATGCCGACTATCTCTACAAAGCCGAAAAGCTCACTGCCTATGAAGTGGGTATCAAGTCGCTGCTGGCTGATAATCGCGTTCGGTTGAACGTGAGCGGCTACTACTACGACTACAAGGACTATCAGGTCCTGAATTTCGCTGGTGTCGGCTCGCTCATCAACAATGCAAAAGCCGAAGCATACGGCGTGGAATTCGACCTGGTGGCCAAGCCTACCGAGCACCTCCTGCTCAGCTTGAATGGCAGCTTGTCTAAGTCCACGTTGTTCAATGTTCGCAACGCCAATGGCGTCTCGGCGGACCGCGAAATGCCAATCAACCCGAAGCAAACGCTGGCCGCCTCCATCGCTTATCAGACGCCGGCTTTCGGCGACAAGATTGCGGGAGCGGAATTGTCAGGGCGCATGCGCTCCTACTTCTACAACAACCCGGGTAACGACTCCGCGGCAAAGGTGCCCTCGTATTCCATCGCGAATGCGCGTGTTTACCTCGCCGATGAGGCCGGCAAGTGGGAAGGTTCGCTTTCTGTGAAGAACCTTTTCGACAAGCGCTACGTTACCTCAGTGTTCTTGCTGGGCGCGGGCATTGCGAACGAACGTTATGGCTTCTACGGCCGTCCTCGCTGGGTGTCCGTTGACCTGAACTACAACTTCTAAGGCTGAAGCTACAGACGTTTGGTGCGCGTCGGCGACGACGCGCACCTGGGAGACCACGATGCGCAATTTCATGAAAGACGTCCCGAACTCTTTGGGCTACCGGCTCGGTGGACGGGTCATGACGGCGGTGCTGTCCGGCTTGTTGTTTTTGTCTTGCGTGGTTCTCCCAGTCGACTTGGGGCATGCCGCGTCGCGTGCCGCGGCGGCCCCTACGCCGGTGACTTCGCTAGCGACCGTTTCCGGCGCCGTAACGGCTGGCAAGCCGTTCAAGTGGGCGCAGGTTTATTTGAAAAATATCGACAAGCGTATCCAGTACATGGTGTTTACCAGCGGTGGTGCATTTCGTGCGGTGTCGCTCTTTCCTGGACACTATGAGGTAACTGCGCGTGCAGTCGGCATGGAATCGGCAACGCAGCGCATCGTTGTCAAAAACGGGAAAATCGATAACTTGACGCTGGCGATGAAGGAGGCTGCCGACCCTTCGCTGTTCCCCTCTTCGGTTCCCAATGCGACCAACACGCTGTTCAATGCCGCCGGCTGGAACAATGTCTCTGCGCCGGTGAAATTTGGTAGCTACGACGAGATTTATCCGCCAGGGCCGGGACGAGTAGTCCTTGAGAATATGTGTTTCAGCTGCCATGGTGAAAACACGTTCGCACTTTCTCCGCGTAGCGAAGACGCTTGGAAGTACGCCATCGATTACATGCGCGGTGCCTTTCTCGACCAGCGCGAGCGCGTGGGTTTTGGCGAGGGCACTTTGGCTGGTTCGGCCAGCAATTTCCGTTTCACCATCCAGGATCGCAAGGATTTGCTGGAGTACTTGACTAAGTATCTCGGTCCAGACCAGCCTTCGCGTGCTGTACGTACCGATGTGCCGGTACCTTTCGATGAAAGCGAGTTGGCCAAAGCCCAGCTCATCGAGTACTACGTCGGCAAGGAAGCGGCGCCTGGCGCCAAGCCGGTGCAGTCAACTGCCACGGGTTCCGAGGGCGACGCCACTGCGACGGAAGGGCAGCAAACGCTCATCACGATGCAGCTGGATGGCGAAGGCAACGTTTGGGCAGTGAACCGCGCCATTCCGTCGCAGTTGGTCAAACTAGACCCACGCACGGGCGAGCAGTTTTTCTATGTTCTGCCCGACCCGACGGCCGGTGTTCATGACTTGGTCATCGGGCGAGACGGGACCATTTGGGTTACGGAGTTCACTCGCGACTTCTTTGGCAGTGGCGCTGGGGATGCTAATCCGCCGCGCCTATTGGGTTTCAATCCGAAGACCCTGAAATGGGATCACATCCTCGACGCCGATCCGGACGGCGTTATCGGGGCGTTGCCGAAGGGGCCTTTGATGTCGCCGACGGTCGACTCGAAGGGCAATGTTTACTTGAACTGGATGCTGCGTGGGGCGATCGCCAAGTGGAACCCCGGCGACCAGAAGATGAAAGTGTTCCGCATTCCTACCCCTGGCGCGACGCCCTATGGCGCCGCCATCGATGCCAAGGACAACGTTTGGGTGGCGCTGTGGAACGGCGGGAAACTCGGGAAATTTGATACTAGCGTGGAGCAGTGGACTGAGTTCACGCCGCCCACGCAGCCCGCCAATTTCCGACGCGGCCCGGCAGTCGATGCGAAGAACAATGTGTGGGTTGGTATCTGGGCGGGTGGTCCACGTTCCGGCAAGATAGCCAAACTCGACCAAACGACCGGCCACTGGACGGAGTGGAACATTCCGCACCGCGGCGCACAGCCTTACGAGGCCAGTGTCGATGCCGAGGACAACATCTGGTTCCCGGAGACGGGCAACCCCGATTCGCCTTCACTCATTGCCCGCTTCAATCCGCGCACCGAGAAGTTCACGTTCTATCCGCGTTTGCAGTTTGTTGCGGACTCCTCGCGTCTGGAGCACACGACAGACGGTGCAGTATGGTACGCACCGCGCTACGGCGCACCGGCGGGCCACAGCGCGTTCGGCGTGCTGTACCCTGACAAGGACAAGATTAGTTCCTTGGCTGCCTACCCCTTGAACGGGACCCCTGGCTACGCGTTCACGGTAGGTACTCCGGCCAAGGATGCCAAGTCGGCCGGCCACTAAGCCGTCGAACACTGTCGCTGCCGCGCTCGGTGGCGTGGCGGCGCCGTGGCGGTTCCCTGGATAGGCGCAACCATGCTCGATTACCAATGCGTCAAGAACTGGTCGTTCCCGGAGGTCGTTCAGTCTTACGGCATCCGGGACACCATGCTTTACGCGCTCGGCCTTGGCATGGGCACGGACCCGTTGAATGAAGCCGAACTCGCCTTCGTCTACGAGGACCGGCTGCAAGTCGTCCCCACCATGGCCGCCGTGCTGGGTTCGCCCGGACCTTGGATGCGCGACCCCCGCAGCGGCATCGACTATTCCAAGCTGGTTCACGGCGAACAAGCAGTAAAAATCTGCAAGCCTTTACCCGCGGCAACGATAGTCGTCGCGACTAACCGCGTGGTTTCGGTCACCGATAAAGGCGCTGGCAAGGGCGCTATTTTGGTGGTGGTTCGCGAGCTACGCGAACAAGGCTATGACGAGCTTCTGGCCGAATGCCGCCAGACGTATTTTCTGCGGGCCGATGGTGGCTTCAGTGCTAACGGTTCACCTAGCGACCCCGGCCCGGCATCATTACCCCCGGTTCCGGAGCGCGCACCTGATGTGGAACTGTCGTTGGCGACGCTGCCCGGCCAGGCGCTCATCTACCGCCTGAGCGGCGACTACAATCCGCTGCATGCCGACCCCGCGGTAGCCAAGGCGGCTGGCTTTGACCGCCCCATCCTTCATGGATTGTGTACCTATGGTGTTGCGGCACGCGCACTCCTGAAGGCGGCTGGCGCCACGCTTGCGGAGCAATTGCGAGAGATTGCGGTGCGCTTCACCGCACCTGTTTACCCGGGCGAAATCCTCCGTTTCGAATGCTGGCACCAAGGCGGCGGTGAGTGGCGCCTGCGCGCTCACGTGGACGCTCGTGGTGCCGTGGTGCTCAACAATGGGCTGGCGCGGGTCGAATAAGCCTCGGGCCATGGAGGCTCGTTAGCAAAGAGACGCCAGTTATTCTGACCGCGTGCCACACTGGCGGCACGTGGGCGCTGCCCTTGGGAGTTCCGCTGATGAAGACAGCCATCATGGGCGGGGGAGTGGCGGGCCTGGCTTTGGCGCGGGCGCTGTACCAGCGTGGCGCGCCGGTGACCTTGTTTGAACGTGCCACCCACACGGAAAAGCGGGGCTTCGGCTTCCTGCTGCAAACCAACGGCCTCCAGGCCCTGCGCGACATTGGCCTTGGCATGGACCCGCTGCAGCTAGGCTGCGCTCTGCAGCGCACGCGGATTTTCACTACTTGCGGTCGTGTCTTGGCCGACGAACCGCTCGCCGACGTGCTCGCTATAGACCGGGGACGACTGCTGGCGGCACTGAGCGACGGACTGCCGCCTGAATGCCTGGTGTCCGGGCGCGTGTTTGCCGGATTCGAATGGGAGGGCGAGCAAGCGCGTGCGGCCCTATTCACTGACGGAAGTCGTGCGGTTGCCGATGTTTTCGTGGGCGCTGATGGCGTGGTGTCCAAGTGCCGTGAGGCGGTTTCGCCCGGGGCCGGCTCGACGCCTGGGCGCGTTAAGGAAATTGTGTGTGCGGCGTATTTGCCAGACCTCGCTGAGGAACTGGAATATACCTTCCTGAAGTTCGTACACCCCGCAGGCGGCTTGGCGGTAGGTCTGGTACCCGTGGGCGACGGCCACGTGGTGTGGTTCGTGCAGTTCGACACGGAGCGCTATGCGCGCCCAAGCGGCGATGCGGTGCTGCCCTTCCTGGAAGCCACGCTGCAGGACTTTCCCGAAGTGGTGCGGCGGGTGGTAGC
>CAIOHZ010000005.1 GCA_903858165.1 uncultured Pseudomonadota bacterium | reverse complement strand
ACTGGCACTCACCGGCTTAGCACTGTTCAAGGACCCGCAGCTAGTCGCTGCAGCGCGCGCTGAGTTCGACAAGCTTCGCGGTCCGAACTTCGAATACGTATCCATCGTCGGCGACCGCACACCGCCGCTGAACTACCGCAACTGATGTTGACGCCAGCACACTGGGCGTCCGCTATCGCCACGTTGCTGGCGGTCATGGCTTGCGTGCTGTTGCATTACGAAGTGCTGAACGGGCTGGACCGCTTGTTACTGCGTATCCATGCGCACTGGCGGCGGCCACGCCTGCTGGTGCTCATGTTTAGCCTTATCCTGCTGCACATCGTGGAAATCTGGATATTCGGCTTGGGGTACTGGTGGCTAAGCGGCGATGCCGACGGCGGCATGCTGCAATTACTGAACGGCAGCGAGGCCGGGCTCCCCGACTACGTCTATTTCAGCGCCGTGGTGTACAGCACGTTAGGTCTAGGCGACGTGCTGCCGCATGGCACCATGCGCTTCATGGTCGGTACGGAGGCACTGACTGGCTTCTTGCTAGTCACGTGGTCCGCTTCGTTCACATTCATGGAAATGGAACGCTGGTGGAAGCGGGAGCGTTAGCCCCCGCCGCCCGGTTCAGCGGAGCGACGCGAGGAACGCTGCAGGGTCTTCGCCGCGCTCCAGCACTTCGAGTAGCGCGCTACCCACCACCACGCCTTCGACGTGACCAGCCAAGCGTGCCACTTGTTCCTTGGCGCGAATACCGAAGCCTGCGCAGACCGGCACATTGGAGGCAGCACGCACACGGTCGAGGTAAGTCGTTACCTCTTCCGGCACTGCCACGTTCTTGCCCGTAGTGCCCGTCATGGTGACCGCGTAGACAAAGCCCTTCGCCGCACCACACAGCCGCTCTAGGCGCGCTTGCGGAGTGACCGGGGTGACCATCTGGATGAGCGCCAAACCCTCGCGAGCCAGCGCAGCCTCAAGATCGGCAGCCTCTTCATGCGGCAAGTCCGGAACGATGAAGCCACTGATGCCCGCAGCGCGAGCGGCAGCCGGTAGTTTGTCGAGGCCGTACGACAGCAACGGATTCAAATAACTCATGAGCAGCAACGGCGCCTTGGGGCGACGCGGCAATGCCGCTACGGTTTCCAGAATCCACACCATGGACACGCCCTGCGCCAAAGCCGCACGACTGGCCAATTGAATGGTGGCGCCGTCGGCCATGGGGTCCGAGAAGGGCACACCAATCTCCACCACATCGGCAGCATCGGCCACCTTCAACAGATTGTCGGTGAACTGCTCCACCTTCGGGAAACCGGCGGTGACGAAGGCCACCAAGGCCGGGCGACCCGCGTCATGCGCGGCACGAATGGCAACGCTGATGCTTTCAGCAGGAGTACTCATCAGATCTTCCCCTTCAACAAGGTCTTCTGGAGCGTGGGCATGTCCTTGTCGCCACGGCCAGATAAGCAAATGAGAATGCGCTTGCCCGGGTTGGCATGCGCGTAGCGGCGGGCACCGAAGAAGGCGTGCGCCGTTTCGATGGCAGGAATAATGCCTTCTGCTTCGCAGCACTCCGCCAGCGCTTCGAGCGCTTCGTCGTCGGTGACGCTTTCATAGCTAACGCGCCCAGCCGAGTGCAGCAAGGCGTGTTCCGGGCCCACGCCCGGGTAGTCGAGGCCAGCCGACACCGAATGCGTCTCCTGAATCTGGCCATCGCTATCTTGCAGCAGCATGGAATAGCAGCCCTGCAGCACGCCCGGGCGCCCGAAGCTCAGGGTAGCGGAGTTGTCGCCCAGGCCAGCGCCACGGCCACCAGCCTCGATGCCGAGAATTTGTACGCTGGCGTCGTTAATGAATGGATGGAACATGCCAATGCTGTTGCTACCACCACCCACGCAGGCGACCACGAGGTCCGGCAGCGCAGCGGCTTGCTTCAGCATCTGCTCGCGGGATTCACGGCCGATAACGCTCTGCAGTTCACGCACGATGTACGGGTACGGGTGTGGGCCAATGGCCGAACCGAGCAAGTAATAAGTGCCATCGGGGTTCGTCACCCAGTCGCGCAACGCTTCATCCACGGCGGCACGTAGCGTCTGGTCGCCAGCAGTGACTGGCACCACCGTGGCGCCAAGCAACTTCATCCGGCCGACGTTCGGCGCTTGGCGTTCAATATCCACCGCGCCCATGTACACCGTGCAAGGTAAGCCAAGGCGCGCACATGCGGCGGCACTGGCCACGCCGTGCTGCCCGGCTCCGGTTTCCGCCACGATGCGCGTAGCGCCCAAGCGCTTGGCAAGCAAAGCCTGGCCGATAGCGTTGTTGATCTTGTGGGCGCCCGTATGCGCGAGGTCTTCGCGCTTCAGCCACACTTCCGCGCCCCACTGCTTCGACAGCGTCGGTGCGAACGTGAGCGCCGTCGGCCGGCCCACGAACGTATTCAGCTCGCTATGAAAATCCGCGAGATAGTCCGGGTCTGCCAGCCAGCGCTTAACGCCAGCCGCAAGTTTCTCCAACGAGGGAATGAGCGTCTCGGGCACATAGGCGCCACCATAAGGACCAAAACGGCCGCGTGCATCGGGGTAATCGCCCTTCAGTTCGCGGTCCAGCCACTCTGCGGCCTGTGCCGCGTCGATTGCCATAGCCATCTACTTTCCCTCAGGTTCCAAAGTATTCATTGAAGCTGCTGTGGCCACCAAGGCCTGCCGCGCAGCAAAGACAAACTCGTGGATGCGCGCAGCGTCCTTGACGCCTGGAGCGCTTTCCACGCCACTGGATACATCGACGCCCCAAGGGCGTACGGCTTGTACTGCCGCGGCGACATTGCCGGCATGCAGGCCACCGGCCAGCACTACTTGCGTGCGGGCGGCTATCTCGGCGGCCACGGTCCAGTCCGCCACCTGCCCGGTGCCACTGCGTGGCCCTTCCACGAGGCAGCGGGTCGGCAGCAAATGGCCCTCGACAGAAGAAGCCACGCCATCAATGGAAGCTTGCTCCCCAATGACTTTGGGGGAGGAAGCTTGCTCCCGGCGATCACTCGCACGCAGCACCGGCAACAGGGCTATATCGGTCGGCACCTGCAGCAACGCGAAATCAGCTGCGTCCGTTTGTACGATATCGGGCTTGAAGCCCGCGAGCACTTCGTCTAGTTCCGCTTGCGTAGGGTGCAGCAACACCGCTACACGCTGCACGTTCGCGGGGGCTACCGCAGCGGCGACAGTCGCTTCTGCCGGCGACACGCGGCGCACGGAAGGCGCAAACACGAAGCCGATGGCGTCGGCGCCCGCAGCGCAGGCCGCGGCGACATCCGCGGGCGTTCGCAAGCCACAGACTTTTACCCAGAGGCTCATGCGCTGCCACCCACATCGCGCGCCGCAGCAAGCATGGCCTGTGCAAGCGGCTCAGCGCCGGCAGTCGCAGACATCAACGCCGTGCCCACCAAGGCCAGAGTCCAGCCAGCACGCGCCATGGCCGCGGCATCGGCGGCATTAGCGACACCACTTTCCGCCACGCGGGGCAAATGCGCGGGCAATAGGCCAGCCATTGTCAACAACCGTTCCGGCACCACCTGCAGCGTTTGCAAATCGCGGCTGTTCACGCCGAGCAGCAAACCCTGCTGCGTATTGCGCCGTGCCACCAGCGCGTTCATTACGGCAATGTCCGCTTCGTCGAAAGCCTCGAGCAGAATCCATAGGCCAAGTTCTGCGGCCACATCCAGCATCTCTTCCAACACTTCCGCCGACAGCATGCGCACGATGAGCAGTGCACCGCCAGCGCCTGTCGCGCGCGCTTCATACAACTGATAAGGCGCCACCAGAAAATCTTTACGCATGGCCGGAACACCAAGCGGGTCCAGCACGGCCACGGCGCGGCGCAAGTGTTCAAGACTGCCATCGAAGCGGTCGGGCTCGGTGAGCACAGACACTGCCGCGGCGCCACCGCGCGCATAAGCGGCTACGCGCTGCTCCAGCGCATCGTCTTGTTGAAGCGTGCCCAATTGCCCGAGCGCCGGCGAACGCAGCTTCAGTTCGGCAATCAGATCAAAGCGGCCATCCAAACGCAACGGCGGTGCCGGCGCACGCGCCAAGGCCGCTGCGCGCACCTCGGCCAATGGCACAGCCGCCAGCGCCGCGGCATACCGCGCTGTGCTGGAAGCCGCCATCTGGTCGAGGAAGCCGCTCACGCGGTAGCGCTCGCGCTGGCACCGAAGGCACGCAAGGCTTCTGCCATCCGCAAAGCCGCACCACTGTCGATGGCGGCAGCGGCCATAGCCAGCGCATCGCGCGGCGTGGCGGCTTGCGCCGTCACTTCCAACACCAGCGCTGCACCTAGTAGCAAGGCATGGCGATGGGCGCCCTGGTCTTCGCCGCGGAACACTTGCAGCAGGCGTTCGGCATTGTGGGCACCGTCGCCGCCGGCCAACTCTTCGGGGAGGCAGCGCGGCAGGCCGTAGTCGGTGAGCGGGTCGCGCACCGTGTGCGCCACAGTCGCAAGCTCGCTGCCGTCCGTCTTCTGCACATCAAACAAGTGAAACGGCCCGCACGGCGTGGGCTCGTCCCAGCCTGGCTCGCCGTGCACTACGAACACGCGCTCGACAGGTAAGCCAGCGAAGGCTTCTGCCATGAGTCTGGCCGTGTCGAGATTGAACGCACCGATGAGACCAAACGGCGGCGCAGCGGGGTTTGTCAGCGGGCCCAACAGATTGAACACCGTGCGAATACCCATGGCGCCACGCACCGGGCCTACCGCCTTCATAGCGGGGTGGTGATGGGGCGCGAACAGGAACGTGAAGCCGGTGGCCGTCAGGCAACCGCCAATATCCGCGCCTTGCAGCGGCAACTTCAGGCCCAGCGCTTCGAGCAGGTCCGCACTACCTGAGCGGCTGCTAATGCTGCGGTTGCCGTGCTTCACCACTTGCGCACCGGCGGCTGCCGCGAGCAGCGCCGCGCCAGTGGACAGGTTCACGCTGCCAGAGCCATCGCCGCCGGTGCCCACCACATCCACCGTCTTACCAACAAAAGGCAATTCGGGGCGACGCGCCAGCGCTCGCATGCCCTTGGCAAAGCCGCGCACTTCTTCTGCCACCACGCCCTTGGCGCGCAACGCCACCAACTGCGCGGCCACCATCGCCGGCGAAAGACTCTCGTCCGTCAGCTGCACCAGCAACTGCTGCGCTTCCGCTTCAGCGAGCGATTCGCCCGCCAGCAGGCGTTCCAATACTTCGCGCAACACCAGCGGTGCGGTGGCCACAGGACTCACGGCGGGATGGTTCACAGACATGGCTTAACGCACCCCACCCTGCATACGCAGAAAGTTGCCCAGCAACTGCGGGCCATCGGGCGTCAGCACGCTTTCCGGATGGAACTGCACGCCTTCCACCACGAGCTCCGTATGGCGCAACCCCATGATTTCGCCCTCGGCGGTGGTGGCCGTTACTTGCAGGCAGGCGGGCAAGCTTTCCGGCTTCGCTACCAGCGAGTGATAGCGCCCCACCAACATGGGCTGCGGCAAGCCGGCGAACACGCCCAAACCATCGTGATTCACGGGCGACGTCTTGCCGTGCATGAGGCGCGAGTTGCGCACCACCTTGCCACCGAACACTTCCGTGATGGACTGATGCCCAAGGCACACGCCCAGCACCGGCACTTTGCCGGCGAAAGCGCGGATGATGTCCATGGAAACGCCGGCATCGTAGGGCGTGCCGGGGCCCGGCGAGATGCACACATGCGTGGGCGCACGCGCCAGCGCCTGTTCGACGGTAATCTCGTCATTGCGATGCACTTCCACTTCGGCGCCCAGCACCAGGAAGGCCTGCACCAAGTTATAGGTGAAAGAGTCGTAGTTATCGACCAGCAACAGACGCACGCTCACAGTCCTTCCTCCGCCAACTGCAGTGCACGCCGCAAGGCCGCACTCTTCGCCAACACCTCGGCATATTCGGCTTCCGGATCGCTGTCCGCGACAATGCCGGCACCTGCCTGATAGGTGTATTCGTCACGCTGAAACACCAGCGACCGAATGGTGATCGCTTGGTCCATGTCGCCCGTTTCGCCGAAGTAGCCCACCGTTCCGCCATACAGCCCACGCCGCACGGGCTCGAGCTGATCGATGATTTCCATCGCCTTCACTTTCGGGGCACCCACCAGCGTTCCCGCCGGGAACGTCGCCGCAAATAGATCGAAAGCATCTTTGCCGGCAGCCAACTGGCCATTCACGCCACTGACGATATGCATGACATGGCTATAGCGTTCAATGACGCGGTACGGCGCGACACCCACCGTGCCTGCAGCCGCCACGCGTCCGAGGTCGTTGCGGGCCAAGTCCACTAGCATCACGTGCTCGGCATTTTCCTTCACATCCGCCAGCAAGCTGGTTTCATGCTCAAGATCCGCTGCTATATCGGCGCCGCGCGGACGCGTGCCTGCGATGGGGCGCAACTGCGCACGCCCGCCCTGCAGCTTCACCAGTGCTTCGGGGGAAGAGCCCACCACCTGCAGGCCGGCAATGTCGAGATAGAACATATACGGCGAAGGGTTGATGAGGCGCAGTGCGCGGTAGGCCTCGAACGGGTCCACCGTGTGCTTGCCGGCGAAACGCACGGACAACACCAACTGATAGACGTCGCCAGCGGCAATACGCTCCTTCACTTTGGCGACACCCTCGAGGAACTCGGGCTTAGACAAGCTGGCCGTGGGCGGGCTCACCTTGGCGAGCGGCCGGCCGGTATTGAGGCCCCCGCGCAGCGCGCGGATGATTTCCTTGCGGAGCGCTTGCCGCTCTTCCTCGGGGCCGGCGTGCAGCAAAGCCATGCCGCGGGTGACGTGGTCGAACACCAGAAAGCTCTGCGGGGCGACCCAGCAGCCCTCGGGCACCGTCATCGCATCCTTGCGGGCGGGCAGGCGTTCGAAGCGACGGACGAGGTCGTAGGCGGAAAAGCCGACCAAACCACCCGCGAGCGGTACGCCCGGCACTTCGGGCAAAGGGCGCGGTGCCTGCTTCAGCGCGGCGCGCAGGGCGTCCAGCAGCTCTGCTTGGGTGGCAGGCGCCGGGCCGGTAACGCCGTCGACCGTAAAGCCGGCCGCATCGAGGCGCACTTCCAAGCAATCCCCGAAGCCGATGAAGGAATAGCGGGCGACGCGCTCACCGCCTTCCACACTTTCCAGCAGAAAACGCGGCCGGAAGGGCCGCAGCTTCAGGAAGGCGGAAACCGGCGTGTCGAGGTCGGCCGTGATATCGAACGGAGTCCCACCAAAAGGCTGGGAAGCAGGATTCGCGGCGGCGGGGGTGGTGGACATAAGCTCCTCTTCGGGTCCTTTCGGCACCGGGGAGCGGACAACAAAAAACCCACCCCCGGCATGGCGGAGATGGGTTCCGGTGTTCGGTAACTAGTGCGTTACGCGGCGCCGGGCGCCCACTCCGTGAGGGGGCACCACCACCAATTGGCAGGGGCAGTGTTGCAACGCTCGTACATGGGATTGAGTATCACCGGAAGGGGGGCAAGCGGTCAAGGAGGGCCGCGACGGGTTACCCTTGCGGTCTGGCATTACCGGCCTCCGGAGACCCCATGGACCTGAACTACTCGGCGAGTGAACTGGACTTCCAAGCGCGGGTGCGCGCCTTTCTGGCGGAGCACCTGACGGCGGACATGGCCGCCCGTACCTTGGGCGGCGGCCCCGCGAGCGTGGCGGACATTCGTGCCTGGCAGGGCCTCTTGCACGCCCACGGTTGGGGCGCCATTCATTGGCCAGTGGAATTCGGCGGTTTGGCGGCCACCCCAGTGGAGCAACACCTGTTCCAGCTCGAGTGCGCGCTAGCCGGCGCTCCGCAGCAGGTGGCGTTCGGCGTGAAGATGCTGGCGCCGGTGCTCATGCGCTACGGCAGCCGTGAACACCAGCAGTACTTTCTGCCGCGCATTCTCAGTGGCGAACATTGGTGGTGTCAGGGCTATTCGGAGCCGGGCTCCGGTTCGGACCTTGCCTCGCTGAAGACGCAAGCGGTACGCGACGGCGAACACTACGTGGTAAACGGCCAGAAGTGCTGGAACACGCTAGGCCAACACGCCGACTGGATCTTCTGTCTGGTGCGCACGGACACTTCTGCGAAGGCACAGCGCGGCATCTCCATGTTGCTGTTCAACATGAAGACGCCGGGCATTACCGTGAAGCCGACGCGCTTGCTGGACGGCACTTATGAGGTGAACGAGATTTTCTTCACCGACGTGCGCGTACCGGTGGCGAACTTGGTGGGCGAAGAGAACCAAGGCTGGACGTACGCGAAGTACTTGCTGGGCCACGAGCGCGCGGGCATTGCCGGTGTGGGGGCTTCGAAGCGTGACCTGCTCGACTTAAAGACCGTCGCTAGCGTGGAGCAGCGCCAAGGCCGGCCTTTGGCTGAAGACCCGGAGTTCGGCCGGCGCATTGCGCGCGTGGAGATTGACCTGCTCGCGCTGGAGTACACCAACCTGCGCGTGCTGTCGGCGAAGGACGCCGCGAGCATTACGATGCAAGCGTCCATCCTGAAGATTCGCGGTTCTGAAATACGCCAAGCCATTGCGGAGCTAACGATGGAAGCGCTGGGCGCAGGTGCCTTGCGCTTCGACGATCAAGGCGCTGAGCACGCACGCGGCGTCACAGCCGCTTACATGAACCTGCGCAAACTAAGCATCTACGGCGGCTCGAACGAAATTCAAAAGAACATCATTTCGCAATCGCTGGTCGGCGTGTAAGGGGCAGGCAAATGGATTTTTCCTTCACTGAAGAACAAACCCTGCTGGCTGAAAGCGTGCAGCGCTATCTGGACGACCGCTATTCCTTTGAAGCCCGCAAGCAATGGCTGAAAGCCATGGGCGACGGCGCCGCCCACTCGCCCACGGTTTGGAACGAACTGGCTGGCCTTGGCGTACTCGCTTTGCTGGTGCCGGAGAAGGACGGCGGCCTCGGCGGCGGTGCCTTCGAAACATTGGTAGTGGCGCAAGCTCTCGGCGGCCATATGGTGGTGGAGCCTTTTATCAGTAGCGCCGTCGTGGCCACGCGGGCCATCGCCATGCTGGGCACGCCTGAACAACGCGCGCAGTGGCTCCCAGCCATGGCCGAAGGTAAAGCCATCGTAGTACCGGTGCTCGGCGGAACAGCAGCGTCGACGGATGCCGCGGTGACGGCTACAGTGACGAACGATGGTTGGCGCCTGAACGGCAAGGCACGCGCGGTTTATCACGCGCCGGCAGCCCAGGCGTTCGTGGTAGCAGCCCGGGTTGCTGCAGGCGAAGGCACAGCGGATACCTTGTTCCTGGTCTCTGCCAACGGCGCCGGTGTTCAGCAAACCCGCTATATCACCGTCGACAGCCAAAGCGCCGCAGACCTAGCGTTCAACAACATGGAAGTGGCGGCGAGCGCTCGCCTCGGCGATGGCGATAGTTCCACAGCCATCGCAGCCTTGGCCGACCTCGCCTTATTTACCCTTTGCGCCGAGGCCTTGGGCTCTATGGAACAAGCCGTGGCCCTAACCGTGGACTACACCCGGAACCGCCAGCAGTTCGGCATGCCATTGGCGCGCTTCCAAGTGCTGCAGCACCGCATGGTGGACATGCAAACCCATGTAGAGCAAGCGCGCTCGCTGGTGTATTTGGCGGCGTCGCTCATCGATACCGGCGACAGCGAGGCGCAAGCGCAGGGGTCCACGAGCCGCACGCAAGCCGTGGCTGCCATGCAGGTACTGGTGCTGGAAGCCGCGCGCTACGTTAGTCAGCAAGCCGTGCAATTGCATGGCGGCATGGGCGTCACAGACGAGATGGCCATCAGCCATCACTTCAAGCGCTTGCTGGCCACGGGGCTCCGCTGCGGCACCGCCGCGCAGCACCTCGACCGGTATGCCGGCCTCACGGCCGCCTAGAGCATTCGCATGCGTCGCAACCCACCACGTCATCCGCCTGCAGCCCCTGGTGCCCCGAAAACCGCGGCGCTGTTGAAGGGCCTGACTGACGTCTATGCCCACATGCTGGAGGCGCTGCGACTGGTGTGGGGAACCCACCGCGGCTTGACCGTCGCGCTGGCGGTGCTGTCGCTGGTGTCCGGCTTGCTGCCGGCGGGCATCGCTTGGGTAGGCGCGCATATTGTCGACAGCGTGGTGGCCGCCATGGCGGCATACGGCAGCATCGGCACCGAGGCCTACCGCCCTGTCCTGAAGCTGGTAGCGCTGGAAGCCGGGCTGGTGGCCTTGCTGGCCGCCGCGCTGCGGGCCCAGTCCACTTGCCAGTCCTTGCTGCGGGCACTGCTCGGCCAGCGCGTGAATGTCATGATTTTGGAGAAGGCGCTGACGCTGTCGCTCGAGCAGTTCGAGGACAGCGCCTTTTACGACCGCCTGACGCGTGCGCGTCGCGAAGCGTCTTCGCGGCCGCTGTCGATGGTGATGCGCGCCTTCGGGTTAATCCGCGACTTGGTGCAACTGGCTAGCTTCGGCGCGCTGCTTTGGCAATTCTCTGCCTGGGCGATGGCTGTGCTGTTCCTCGCCGGCCTACCCTCGTTCATCGCCGAAACCAAGTTCAGTGGCGCTGCTTTCCAGTTGTTCCGCTGGCGTTCACCCGAAGCGCGCATGCAGATGTACTTGGAAAGCGTTCTTGCCCGCGAAGACCACGCCAAGGAAGTGCAGCTGTATGGCTTGGGGGAACTGTTCCTTGGGCGTTACCGCGGTATCTTCAGCAAGCTTTACAGCGCCGACCGCGAACTGACACTCCAGCGTGACAGCTGGGGATTGGGCCTTGGCCTACTAGGCACCGCCGCGCTTTACGGTGCTTATGGCTGGGTGGCAGTCACCGCTATTGCCGGCGCGCTAACGCTTGGCCAAATGACGCTCTACGTCATGTTGTTTCGCCAAGGCCAAGGCGCGCTTAGCGGCGTGCTGTCGGCTATCGGTGGGCTCTACGAAGACAATCTCTACCTGTCGACACTGACCGAGTACTTGGCACAGCCCACGCCGAAGCGTGGCGGTGACGCCACGAGCGGAACGAACCCGACTGATGGGGTACGCTTCGAGAACGTCAGTTTTACCTACCCCGGTAGCAGCGAACCTGCGCTGCAGGACCTGTCCCTGCACATACGCCCGGGCCAAGCACTGGCGATTGTTGGCGAAAACGGTAGCGGCAAGACCACGCTCATCAAATTGCTGACACGGCTCTACGTGCCCACCAGCGGCCGCATCCTGCTCGACGGCTTGGACCTGCAGGAATGGAACGAGAAGCGCCTGCGCGAGCGCATCGGCGTCATCTTTCAGGACTTCGCGCGCTACCAATTGCCGGTGGGCGAAAACGTGGGCGTGGGCGATGTGAATGCGTTCAGCGACGAAGCGCGCTGGCGCGAGGCGGCCACGGCGGGCCTGGCAATGCCGTTCATCGAAGGGCTGCCGCAGCAGTTCCATACGCGGCTGGGCAAGTGGTTCGACGACGGCCGCGAACTGTCTGGCGGGCAGTGGCAGAAGGTGGCGCTAAGCCGCGCCTTCATGCGTACCGGTGCCGACATTGTGGTGCTGGATGAACCGACCGCCGCCATGGACGCAGGCGCCGAAGCCGAAGTGTTCGCCCACTTCCGTGAACTGACAGCAGGACGAATTGCGGTACTGATCTCGCACCGCTTCAGCACGGTGCGCATGGCAGACCAGATTGCCGTGCTGGAACATGGCCGCCTACAAGAACTAGGCAGCCATGAACAGCTGCTGGCGCAGGATGGCCGCTACGCCGCCTTGTTCAAGCTACAAGCGCGCGGCTATACCTAAGAGTCGGCAGCCAGCTATCTCCCACATCAGTTCCCCGCCTGCACGAGCGCAATCCATGCGTCTACCTGCTGTTCCAGCACTGCCAGCGTTACGCCGCCATTGCCCAGCACGGTGTCGTGAAAGGCACGGATATCAAACTTCTCACCTAGCGCTTTTTCAGCACGCGTACGCAGTTCGCGAATCTTCAGCTCGCCCATCTTGTAGGCCAGCGCTTGCCCGGGCCAGGAGATGTAGCGGTCCGTCTCGGTGCGTATCTCAAGCGTGGAGAGCGCCGTGTTCGCCGCCATAAACTCCAGCGCTTGGTCGCGCGTCCAGCCCTTCGAGTGCATGCCCGTGTCCACCACTAGGCGGCAGGCGCGCCACATCTCATAGGTCAGGCGACCAAAACGCTCATAGGGCGTGCGGTACACGCCCATCTCCTGCCCCAGCCATTCGGAATAAAGCCCCCAGCCTTCGCCGAAAGCGTGCGGATAGAAGTTCAGGCGAAATAGCGGAACGTTCTGCATTTCACGCGCCAGCGCGCCTTGCAGATGATGCCCAGGCACGGATTCGTGCAGCGTCAACGACGGCAGCGCATACAGCGGTCGCTTGTCGAGCGAAGTGGTGTTCACCCAGTATTCGCCAGCACCGCCAGTAGGGCCGCCGCTGTAGCGGCCCGCCGTGTAATTGGGTGCCAGCACCGCCGGCACCGGGCGTACCCCGTACGGCGTTCGTGGAAGCCGGCCGAAGTAGCGCGGCAACTTCCAGTCGATGTCCTTGGCGATGAATGCAGCCTCGCGCAGCAGTTCGCCTGCGGTCTTCGGGTAGAACTGCGGGTCCGTGCGCAGGAACTCCAGAAAAGCCCGGAAACGGTTCTGGCCCGCTGGCGCTTGAAAGCCCAACTCGTCGATGATCGCTTCCATGTCTGCACGGATGCGCTTCACTTCAGCAAGGCCCAAGGCATGAATGCCTTCTGGCGTGGCGTCCGGCAGCGTGGTGTAGTAGCGCACAAGATCGGCGTAGTAAGCCGCCCCGCTGGGCATGGCAGACGCACCAAGCGTCTTGCGGGCCCCGGGCACATATTCACCATCGAAGAACCGTTGGAACGCCGCATACGTGGGGAGCACGTTGGTGGCGATGGCCTCACGGCCCGCGGCGCGTAACCGCTCCTGCTCGGCGGCCGACATCGTCGACGGCAGGTTCGCAAAAGGTGAATAGAGGGGGCAGTCCTCGGGCTTCGCATACTGCTCGGCAGCAATCACCTTCGCCAAGTTCGGCAGAATTTCCGCGGGAATAGTGAACCCTTCCCGCACACCAGTACGCAGGTTCGCTACCTGCTCAGCAAAATATCGCGGCAAGTCCGCCAAGCGCTGCAGGTAGCGCTCGTAGTCGGCTACGGTTCGAAACGGCATGGCCTCGTGCAATAGCAGCAAGTCTGCGTGGAAGCCGCTGTCGGTGGTCATAGGCATGCGCCAGTCGCGGTGCTGGCCCAGCAGCACGCGCTGCTCCACCATGAACTTGAACAGCCCAGCGGACACCCGGTCCTGCGCGGACAGGCCCACGAGGTCGATGGCCTCGAGCCGCTTTAGCCACTGACGGTCCGCGTTCAGCCGCCGCGCCTGCGACTCAGGCGTCACGCTGGGCAGGCGGTCGTCGTAGTCGTGGACACCCTCGCTCGTGGCGGCCAGCGGCTCGTCGCGATAGTAGGCCGCGCGTTCGTCGGCGAACAACTGGCGCAGATCCTCAGCGGGCGTGGCCGATGCCACCGCAGACCAACAGGACAGCATCACGAGTAGGAATGGCGCAAATCGGTTCATGGCAGGCCCCCCGAAGCAAGGCTCGACTGTAACGGACTGCGCACCACAATAAAAAGGGGGCTAGCCTCACAGCTAGCCCCCCAAGTTGCGTTAGGCCGCCAAAGCAGCCTAGGCCCGTCGTCCGGCCCTCGGGGGCCGGCGACGCACCGCCTTACTCGCCGAACTTCACGTTGAAGTTCACGCCGTAGGAACGCGGAGCACCATAGTTGGTGAAGTTCCACAAGCCAGCCACCGGCAGCGCGGCCATACGGTAAATCTCGTTGGTGAGATTCGCACCATACAAGCCGATGGAGTAACGGCCTTCAGCCTCATGCCAAGTGGCGGAGAGGTTGACGAGCGTCCGCTTCTGCATCTGAGTGTTCGTGCCGTTGAACACGTCCGTCTCAGCCTCGCCCTGGTAGTTCACGTCGCCAGCCAAGGCAATGCGCGAGCCGTTCGACATCGGGATGTCGTATCCGGCATTCACAGCCATCTTCAGCTTCGGCGAGAACGGAACCGTGTACGGCAGCAACGACACCGGCGCGTTACCACCACGCAGGTCCGGCAGGATGCCGCTGGTGTACTCGTGGTCCAACCAGTTCAGCGAAGCGCCGACCCGCAGGCGTTCGGAAGCTATCCAGGTGACCTCGGCATCGAAGCCCTTGGCCTTCGAAGAACCCGTGTTCACCGTCACGGTCTCCTGCTGGCCGGAGCCGTCCGCCGAAGTGTAAGCCGCCACCACTGCACGCTGCAGGTTGTCGTACTTGGTGATGTAAGCAGAGAGGTTCACTCGCAGCGTGTTGTCGAGCAGGTCCGCCTTGTAACCCAGTTCGAGGTTCTTGTTGGTCTCCGGGTCATAGGCACAGCGCGACACAGTGGCGCAGGTTTCCGCGAAGCCGCCGGACAGGAAGCCCGTGGCGTAGCTCAAGTAGAACATCTGCCCATCGACGGGCTTGTAGTCGAGGACGAGGCGGTACGTGGACTTGCTCCAGTTGTTTTCCGTATCCAAGTACGTGCCGAAAGAACTCGGGGGCAAGGGGACGTCACGACCGTTCCACTGGCGCGGCGTCAGGCCGGCACGGCTGATGTTCTGCGAACGCACGTCGCGGCACACGCCATTGACGGTGATTTTGTCTTGCGCCTCGGAGAACGCGTTGCAAAGACCGCCACCGTCCACCGCACGGATGAACGACTTCTTGTCCTTGCTATAGCGCAGGCCAGCGCTGAGCGACCACTGGTCGTTAACCTTGTAGGTACCGTCCCAGAACACCGCGTTCTCGGTGCGGTCCTGCTCGGTGTATTGCAACTGGTAATCGAACAGCGAACGCGTGTCGAGGTTCACCCGGCCATCCGGCCGCAAGAATGTGCCAGTCGTCGGATTGACGGACGGCAGCAGCGCGACCAAGCCCACCGAGAAGAACGCACGGAAGTTGAACGCGTCCTTGTAGTAGTTACCGCCAGCGACGAAATTGAACGGGCCATCCAGCTTCGAGGCGAAGCGGAGTTCCTGCTGGAACGTGTAGCGTTCCGTGTTGCGCGTGGAGTCGAACAGGGTCTGGAAGGCCTCGCCCGTGTAGGTGCTCGGCAGACGCTGCTGCTCTTCACGGTAGCCCGTGATGGACTTGACTTCGCCGACCCCGACATCGAGTGTCTGGGTGAGGTACACGCCGGTGGTATCAACGCGATGGCCCTTGTCCATCCCGATGTCTTCGTTGTGCGAGATGAGCGTGCTGAACACGTTCTTCTGGCCAGTGAGTTGGATGCCTGGGAACCCAAGCAGCGTCAGCAGGTCGCTGGAGGTGTTCTCGTTCACGCCCGGCGGGGAGCCGGAACGGTCACGCACCAGTTCCACAATGCCGTAGGCGCTATAGCTGTCGTTGGGCTGCCACAGCAGTTTGGCCTTCGCGGCAAGCACGTCCTTGCCCCCGAGGCGATCGCCCGTACCCGTAACCGTCGTATCCACTTCCGCTGGCGGACGCGACCCGGCGGGAATGCCGAACAGGCCCCAGAGCGGTACGTTATTGGGGAACGTCGCGCTGGTCTTGTCGTCCGTATAGAAGCCGTCGTCCTTGTCGGAGATGGCAGCGATACGCAGGGCAAGGGTTTCACCCAGCGGCAGGTTCAAGGAGACCTTCACCGAGTTGAAGCTGGCGCCGTTCTCGTATTGGCCGACACCGACTTGCGCATCAGCAGAATACTGGCCGAGCACTGGCTTCTTGGAGGTCAGCGAGATGACGCCGCCCGTGGTGTTCTTGCCGAACAGGGTACCCTGCGGACCGCGGTATACCTCGACCTGCTCCAGGTCGAACAGCGAAACGAACTGCGAGGTGACGTGGCTCAGGGCGAATTCGTCCACCAGGAAGCTGACGGGTGCGTCCTGCGTCACGAGGATGATGTTGGTGCCGGTACCGCGCATGCCGCCGCCAGTGGCGTTGAAGCCCGCGGGGGCGGACAGCACCAATCCTGGAGCGACGGCGCCGAGGGCACGCACGTCATTGATCTGCGTGCGGCTCAGTTCAGCGGCGCTGATAGCGGAAATGGAGATAGGTACTTCCTGCGACGATTCAGCTCGCTTGGTACCCGTAACGATGACTTCTTCGAGCTTTCCCGCCTCTTCCGTAGCGGCAGGTGCCTGCGCGTGTGCGGCGCCGGCGAGAATTAAGGAGACGGCTGCCGCGATAGCGGTGCCGACCGGGAAACGGTACGTTTTCAACATGAGACCCCCTCAAGGTTGACTAAACCCCCAGTGCAGTTATGACCCCGCACGAGGATTGCTAGACAGGGAGTTTTCCCTACCTCGGGGTCGACTCTAAGCCACTCCATATAAAAAAAGCAATCCTGACTGATTTTTTTTTCCCAACGGCCCGAGCGGTCGTGGTAAAAACTACCAAGGCACAACAAAATCGCTTCTGGAACCAGTCCCCGGAGCGGCACGACGAGGGGGCGGAATCGCATGAAATCCCGGATTTTCCAGCGTTTTTTTAGTGCAAGCGGTGGCCTGCTCCTGCTGCTGTCCCTAGGGCTTCCAGTCGAGGCAACGCTCGCGGCAACGCCCGCGGCGGCACCTCCCGAGATGCCCGCCGCCGACCTCTACAAGGCCCGTTGTGCGGCTTGCCACGAAGGTGGCGTTGCGCGCGCACCACACTCCCTCAAGTTCCAGATGCTCGGCCCGGAGACCGTCCTGCGCGCACTGATGGGCGGGGTCATGGCCCCCATGGCAGAAGGCATTACAGATCAAGACAAGCGGCGTCTGGCAGAGTTCCTTGGCGGTCGTGCACTGGGCAACTCCACCGGTACGCCACCCAAGTCCTGCCCGGCCGATAACGCCTTCGATATCGCCCGCCCCGCGCAAAGTACCGGTTGGGGCGTCGACAACAGCAACACCCGGTTCGTGCCGCCGGCGGTCGCCGGCTTAGCCGCGGCGGACATTCCGCGGCTCAAGCTCAAATGGGCGTTCGCCTTCCAAGGCGCCACGCGTGCCAGGTCGCAACCCACCCTCGCCGGCGGCGCCGCTTTCGTTGGCAGCCAAGATGGCACCGTGTACGCGCTGGACTTGGCCACGGGTTGCGTCCGCTGGTCGTTCAAGGCGGACAACGAAGTGCGGGCCAGCCCCGTCGTCGAGACTTGGCGGGCGGGTGACACGCAAGCCAAGCCCCGCGTATGGTTCGGCGACCTCGACGGCAATGCTTATGCGCTCGACGCCTTCACTGGCCGCCTGCTGTGGAAGGTGCGCGTCGATACGCACCCGCGCCTGACCATCACCGGCTCGCCACGCATGGCCGAAGGGCGGCTCTACGTGCCGATGTCCTCGAACGAATGGGCCGCCGCCGCCGACCCGGCCTACGAATGCTGCAGCTTCCGCGGTGGCGTAGCCGCGCTGGACGCAGCCACGGGCCAGCGACTGTGGATTACCTACTCCATTCCCGAAACGCCCAAGCCCACCGGCGAGCGCAACAAGGCGGGAGCGGCGGTGATTGCCCCCGCCGGCGCCCCGGTGTGGAACAGCCCCACTATCGACTTGAAGCGCCGTCGGCTTTATGTCGGCACTGGCGAGGCCTACACCTCGCCGGCCGCTGGTACCAGCGACTCCGTGCTGGCCATCGATCTCGATAACGGCAAACTCTTGTGGCACTACCAGTCCCTCTCCGGGGATGCTTGGAATCTCGCCTGCTTCATCGGTGGCGGGCCTAACTGCCCCGTAGAGAACGGTCCCGACCTCGATATCGGTGCCTCGCCTATCCTGCAGCGGCTGCCAGACGGCAAGGACCTCCTGCTGGTCGGCCAGAAGTCTGCCCACGTGTTCGCACTCGACCCGGAAACCGGCGCACTACGCTGGCGCATCAAGGAAGGCCGCGGCGGCTATGCCGGCGGTGTGCACTGGGGTATGGCAACCGACGCCACCACGCTTTATGCGCCGAATGCCGACACCATCTTTCTCGGCACCGAGAAAGGCGAGGCCAAACCCGGGCTCTTCGCCATCGACCCGACTAACGGCCAAGTGAAGTGGTTCGCTCCCGCGCCACTGGTGTGCCGCGACGAGCAGAAACCCGCCTGCGACCCGGGCTATTCAGCGCCAGCAACTGCCATGGAAGGCGCGGTGTTTGCACCGGGCTTCGATGGTTACCTGCGGGCCTATAACCCGGCCGGCCAACTGCTCTGGAGTTTCGATACGGCGCGCGAATACGTAACAGTTTCCGGCGAAACGGCGCATGGTGGTTCCATCGAGTCGGCCGGAGCGATGGTGGGCGATGGCTACGTCCTCGTGAATTCCGGCTATCTGTTCGGGGGACGCATGCCAGGCAATGTGCTGCTGGCGTTCACTGTTGACGGCAAATAGGAGACGCACTCATGTCAGCTAGGGAAATCGCAGGAACCAACCTGCTCGATCCGGCCATCCAGCAGTGCCCTTATGCGGCCTATGCACGGCTGCGCCGCGAGGCACCGGTCTACGAAATGCCGGGGACGGGCATTCATCTCGTCACCGCCTTCGACGTCTGCCGCGAGGTCATCCGGCAGCCGGACCTCTTCGGCAGCGGCGTCAACCCGATGGCGCTGCGGCCTGGTGGGGTGCCGCAGGCGGTGGTAGACGTCTATGTGAAGGAAGGCTGGTTACCCCGGGCCTCTTGTTCTACGTCCGACCCACCCTCGCATACACGCGTCCGCGATTTCCTCGAGCCGCTCTTCACTGTGCAGCGCATCCGCGAAATCACGCCGCTCATCGACCGCATCGCCAACCGGTTGTTGGATGACTTGCCGGCCGAGGGTGAGGTGGAGTTCGTGCAGGCGTTCTCCCACCCCTTGCCAATGATGGTCATCGCCGAATTGCTCGGCGTTCCCGATGGCGACCTCACGCGCTTCAAGGCTTGGTCGGATGCCATCGTCGAACCCTTCAGCATGATGGTGTCGCCCGAGCGCGAACTGGAATGCGCGCGCTTGGTGGTAGAGATGCAGCACTACTTCAAGGCGCTGCTGGAAGAGCGACGCGAACACCCGCGTGATGACCTACTCACCGCTGTGGTGCGTGCCAGCGAAGGGCCCGATGGCTTCGACCTCGAAGAGCAGCTGACCATTGTCATGATTGATTTGCTGGCTTCGGGCAACGAGACCACCACAGCCGCCATCACCTCCGGCATGAAGTTGCTGATTGAGGACCCCGCCCCCATCGAAGAGATTCGCGCCAACCCGGGTTTGATGCGCAACCTGGTCGAGGAAATCCTGCGACTCGAGTCGCCGGCGCAAGGCATGTTCCGCCGCGTGAATGCCGACACGGTGCTTGCCGGCGTAGCTTTGAAGGAAGGCACCCTGCTCAGCCTGCGCTTCGGGGCAGCCAACCGCGACGAGGAACAGTTCCCCGTGGCGGAACGCATCGACCTGCATCGCAGCCAGCCCGGCAAGCATTTGGCCCTTGGCATCGGGCGGCACCACTGCATCGGTGCGGCGCTGGCACGGCAAGAAATCGCCAGTGCCTTCAAGGCCCTGTTCGCGCGCTATGACGGTTTCGAGATGGCACCGGGGGCTGCGGCCCCCGCGTATACCCCGAGCTTCTTCGGGCGCAATCTCGTGCAGCTACCCATCACGCTCCGGCGACGCTAAAGCGTTCGCCGGAACCGTGGTGAGGACCTCGGGGCGGCCCTTAGCGCAGCCGCCTCAACGCGCCTTCTGCGGAAGCGCGTAGGCAACCACTTCGTCGCCCGCGGGCGAACCGAACCACATGTGGTTACCGGTGACCATCACCAGAAACTGTCGCCCGTTGACGGTGTACGTCATTGGAGTCGCTTGCCCACCGGCCGGCAGCTTGGCGCGCCACAGCATCTTGCCGTTGCGCACATCGAAGGCACGGATGACGTTGTCCATCGTCGCTGCGATGAACACCACGCCACCCGCCGTGACCACCGGGCCACCGAGGTTCGGGGTGCCCAGATTCCACTCGAAGTGGATAGGCAGCTTGTCCTCGATGGAACCGAGCGGCACCCGCCACTTCACGCTGCCATCCTCGAGTGACACGGCAACCAACTCGCCCCATGGTGGCGGCGTGCAGGGCGCGCCCCACGGCGACAAAAGCCAATCGCGGTTGGTGCCATAAGGCGTACCTTGCTGCGCGGCAATGTCACGGCCACTGGCGAGCGAGATGCCCTCGATGTTGCCGATTTCAGCGCGCGGCAGCAGACGGACCACTTGCGCCACGTTGTTCACGTTGACGATCATCCACTTGCGCGCGGGGTCGTAGGCCGGGCCACCCCAGTTCATGCCACCCGCATTGCCAGGCGACAGGATGGTGCCGGGCTTAAGGCTGGCCGGCGTGAAGATACCTTCGCTACGCAGGCTGGAGATGAGCTCCCGGCACTTGCCGCGGTCCCAGAAGGTGAAGCCCCAGGCATCGTCCGGCGTGACGCGCGTAGGGACCAGTGGGGCCGGCTTGACCGGAAACGGCTGCGTCGGTGAGACCCATTCACCGGGCATCGCCCGGGTGGGAACCGGCTTTTCGACGGCACCGAATACGGGTTTGCCAGTCTCGCGATCGAGAATCCACGAAAACCCCATCTTGGTGTTCTGCACCACCAGCGGCCGAGTGCCGCCACCGGGCAAGGGCAGGTCCACCAACATTGGCGGCGAGGCCGCCTCGTAGTCGAAGATATCGTGGTGCACCACCTGAAAGTGCCAGCGCAGCTTTCCGGTGGCCAGTTCCAGAGCAACGACAGAACTGGAGTAGAGGTTCGCCCCCTTGCGCTCGCCGCCCCAGAAGTCCGGCGACGCGGAGCCCACGGGGGCGTACAGCAGGCCGCGGGTCTCGTCCGCCACCATGGTGGACCAGACGTTCGCTGCACCGGTCACCTGCGCGCTATTGCCCTCCCAGGTGGCCGCCGCGGGGTCCGACGGGTTCCGCGGAATGGGGTCCCACTGCCAGCGCAACACGCCGGTTCGCGCATCGAAGGCGTTCAGCGTGCCGCGGGGCGCATCCACCCGCAGGTTGTCCATGATGAACGACCCGACCACGACCATGCCGCCCGCCACGAGTGGCGCCGAACTGATCTTGATTTCCCCGGCGAACTTCGCGGGGGTTTCACGCGGCACTCGCACCTCGCCGTTCAAGCCAAAGCCAGGGCAGCGCCGCCCCGTGCGTGCATCCAAAGCAACGACGCGCGAGTCGTTGGTTCCGGTAAAGATGCGCACGGCACAGGTGGCATCCGCTGCTGCCTGCGGGTCCTTCCAGGGTGTTACGCCACGGCAGTTGTAGTGGTAGGGAATGGGATGCCCGAGGTCGACCTGCGGGTCGTTCACCCATTTCTCGCGACCAGTAGCAGGGTCGAGTGCAACAACACGATTGAAGGGCGTGCAGAAGACGAGGTTGCCTTCAACAAGCACGGGCGTTGTTTCCGTGGAACTGTTGGCGATGAGCGCAGGGCCCCGTCGCTTGAGTTCACCCGTGGAGTAGCGCCATGCCACGGCAAGGTCACCAACGTTCTGCGGCGTAATTTCCGTCGCCGTAGAGTAACGGCGACCGGCTTGGTCACCGCCGTAGTGCGACCAGCCGGCATCCACGGCGCCGGCCGGAGCGGCCAGCCCCGCGAAACCCAGCGCCAACAAAGACAACACCCAGCTACGACCCAGAGCACGCTTGCGCATCATGTCTCTCTTTACTTCACTGCCGGACGCAGGAACTCTATGGTGGGCTCGCCGTCGAGGCAAGCCCAGCCCAATGGTGCCATCGCCAGATGAAACGGCGCATCGGCATATTGCTGGTAAGCCGCCTCGTCCGCGAAACCGAGCATGAACACGAACTCGAGCGGGTTGCCCGTAGCGAGGAATTCGTAGAACACCACGGACGACAGCTCGCGTGCCACATCGACACGCAGCTGCCGCACTAGGCCCACGAATTCATCGCGTTTTTCGGCAAGCACCTTCACCCGCATGTTGCAGGCGTAGCCCGTCCCCTGCGCGATGCTCACCCCAACACCCGACGGACAGCCGCCTCGATGGCAGCCGCATCCGGTGCATACAACTGCTCAAGGTTCGGCGCGGCCGGCACTGGCGTGTGCGGTGATGTCACCTTCACGGGTGCCGACTTGAGACTGCTGATGGCCTCACAGGCTACCAAACTAGTGATTTCAGAAGCCACGCTGCAGTACGGGTTGCATTCATCGACGGCGACCAGTCGACCGGTCTTGCGCACGCTGGCCAGAATGGCGCCCGTATCCAGCGGCGAGATGGTCCGCGGGTCGATAACCTCTACCGAGATCCCCTCGCTCTTCAGCTTGTCTGCCACCTGGTTGGCCAGCATCACCATGCGCGAAAGAGCGACGATGGTCACGTCGGTACCTTCGCGCGTTACCTTCGCAACGCCAAACGGAATGGTGTAGCTCTCCTCGGGCACCTCGCAGGTCTCGAGGTACATGCACTTATGCTCGCAGAACACCACCGGGTCGTTGTCACGAATGGCAGTGGCCAACAAGCCCTTCGCGTCGTAGGCGTTCGAGGGCAACACCACCTTGATGCCCGGCACATGCATGAGCATGTTGTAGAGCGCCTGCGAGTGCTGCGGCCCCGTGCCGGCGCCAGCGCCGATCATGGTGCGGATGACCACCGGCACGTCGGCGCGACCACCGAACATGTACCGGAACTTGGCAATCTGGTTGAGGATTTGGTCGAAGCAAACGCCGATGAAGTCGATGAACATCAGCTCGGCCACTGGCCGCAAGCCCGTGAGGGCTGCGCCGCCGGCCATGCCGATGATGGCGGATTCGGTGATCGGCGTGTCGATGACACGGCGGCGACCAAACTCCGCGGCAAGACCGGTGGTGATGCCAAAGGTGCCGCCGGCGGCTTCTTCGACACCACTGCTGCCACCGAGGCCGCCTACCACGTCCTCGCCGATAACGACCACGCGGTCATCGCGGCGCATCTCCAGCTTCAGGGTTTCGTTGATTGCATCACGTATGTTCTTGACTGGCATGTCAGTAGCTCGCGTAGACGTCGGTGTAGAGGGCATCGGGGGTCGGCTTCGGGGCAGCCTTGGCGATAGCCAGAGCGTCCTCGATCATCTCCCGGAGTTCCTCGTCAATCTCCCGCAACTCATCGGCATCGATGCCGAACTCGGCGGTAGCTCTAGCCTCGAACTTCACGAGGGGGTCCGAGGTACGGCGCAGTTCGTCCACTTCGCCGGACTTGCGGTACTTCTGCATGTCGCCCTCGAAGTGGCCGTACCAACGCATGGCAACCGCTTCGATGGAGCTCGGGCCCTCTCCATTGCGCGCACGGGTCACCGCGTCGTTCATAGCGTCATAGACCGCGAAGAAGTCGGTACCGTCCACCTTCACCGAAGACATGCCGAACCCGGCAGCACGGCTCGTGATGTCCGCGCTACCCATGTGCCACTTCACGCCAGAGAATTCGGCATAGCCGTTGTTCTCGTACATGAAGATCATTGGCAGCTTCAGGCACGAAGCCATGTTCATGCTTTCGAACACGGTGCCCTGGTTCGAGGCGCCGTCGCCGATGAACGCCAGAGCAACGCCCTTGTTCCCCAGCACCTGCGCGGACAAGGCCGCACCGATGGCGATGGGCGGAGCACCGCCAACGATGGCGTTGGCACCCAGCATGCCCTTGCGCAAGTCTGCCATGTGCATAGAGCCGCCCTTGCCATTGCACAGGCCGCCTTGCTTACAATAAATCTCGAGCAGCAGCCCCTCGAAATCACAGCCCTTGGCGATGCAGTGGCCATGCCCACGGTGCGTACTACCGATGTAGTCAGTATCTGCCAGGTGCATACAAGCACCTACGGCGATAGCTTCCTCACCGCAGTACAAGTGGACGAAGCCGGGCACGGTGCCGGCCTGCACTTCACGGCGCATCGTCTCTTCGAATTCGCGGATTGCCCGCATACGCCGATAGGCGTCGAGCAGCATGATCGGGTCGTAACTCATCCAAATTCCCCCTCGGACGACTTCACTATTACAGCTCGCCGGGGCTTCGCCCGGAGAGTCTGCCGGCCACGCTCAACGCGGGCCCATCAACTCCAGCGGTGTCCGGTAGACCGGCTCGCAGCCGTCCTTACCGACGATAAATACGTTTTCCATATGGCAGGGCCCTATCTTCGAACCGAAGTAGAGGCAGTCCACCGAGATGACCATGTTCTCTTCCAGCGTGAAGCCCGCGGCACCGACCGTGCCCATGGTCGGCGCGTTCAGTGGCATCTCCACCGGCATCATGCCAATGCCGTGTGCCAGCACCAGCAGCTTCTCCGGCGCCGCAACCCCCGCTCGGCGCATCACGTCATGCCCGGCCTCGAGCAAAAAGCCGGTGCCAACACCGGGCTTGAGCTGGGCCATCAGTTCCAGGTAACCGTCGCGCACCGCGTCGTGTAGCGCTTGGTACTCGTCTGTAGGCTTGCCGATAACGGCGGTGCGGTTGATGTCGATCCAGAAGCCACCCGTCTTGCCGAGCGTCTCGAGAATGACAATCTGGCCGGCGCTGAAGGACTGGTCGTGCCGCGTGCGGAACAGTTCGGGAATGAACTCGCCCTCGAAAGCACCGCCGAAGAGCATGCTTCCCTCGTCCACGGGCGTGATGCCGATGCTGGCCATGTAGCCGGCCACAGAGAGGGTCAGGTCGGTCCAGCTCACACCCGGCTGCAACCGGGAAGCGGCGAAGGCGATGGCAGCGTCGGCCTTCGGTCCGCCGGCACGGACGGCCGCCAGTTCCACCGGCGTCTTGATGCTGCGCGCGCGCACCATGGCATCGACACCATCCAGCGGCTGGTAGCTGTTGAAGCGAGTGTCCTGACGAACCCAGTTCCAGACGCGCAGTTCGTCGAAGGCCACGCGCTTGCCGGCCAGACCATGGTCCGCCAACGCATCCGTGATGCCTTCGACCACATTGTTGCGGGTGGTGCCCCGAACCCGCGTGCCGAAGATTTCCATGGCACGGTCGGCCAATGGCGTGGCCTTGGCATACGGGTCTTTCGCACGGGCCATGACGCAGAAGGTAAGCAACTCCGTTAGCCGGAGCTCCTGAGCACGGTCCGGTTCACCGGAGGCGGCCGACACGGCGAGGAGGCCAACGTTGGCCTCGGGCATGACAAGAATGACCGGAATGGACGGGTCCCGCGCGACGATGGCCGCACAGATGGGCTCTTGCAGGGTCCAGTACTCCATGATGGAGCTATACCCCGTGGCATAGACCACGTCGTGGGTGTTCGTTAGGACGATGGCATCCCAGTTTTCCTGGGCGAGTTGCTCGCGAATACGGTCCTGACGCAGATCGGCCATGTTCGTGCCCCCGGGCGGCGCAATGCCCACCCTGATCGAAATTGTTGTGCCATCGGTTATCGGCCGACCCGAATGGGTCTCGCCGAATTAAAAAACAGTCATGCTTGTTTTTTATACCACCTACCGTGCGAATGCCAGCATTATTTTGGACGGTGGTACGCCAATCTTCCGGGAAGGCAGCGGGACGGCGCCGACGCTTATACTGGGCGGTATGAAACTCCACCAGCTCCGCTATCTGGCCGCCACCGTGCAGAACGGCCTGAACATTACGGCGGCCGCCAAAAAGCTGCACACCTCGCAGCCGGGCGTGTCCAAGCAACTGAAATTGCTGGAAGATGAACTGGGTTTTCCGCTGTTCGAACGCGACGGCCGCAACCTTTCGGGGCTTACTCCCGCCGGCCAGGAAGTGGTGGACCGCACCCTGCGCATCCTTGAAGAAGTGCAGAACATCCGCCGCCTTTCGGCCGAGCACCTCGACGAGAAGAGCGGTTCGCTAAGCATAGGCACCACCCACACCCAGGCGCGCTACGTTCTGCCGCCGGTGGTGGCGCAGTTCCGCAAGACCTACCCCGAAGTGGACCTGCACCTGCACCAAGGCACCACCGAACAGATAGCGGACATGGCCGCGGCCGACCGTATCGACTTCGCTGTTGCTACCGGCGGCGAAGAACAGTTCCCGAACATGGTATTGCTGCCCGTGTACCGCTGGCATCGCCGCATTGTGGTGCCGCGCGACCACCCGTTGGTCCAACTAAAAACGCTAACGCTGAAGGCGATTGCGCAGTACCCCATCGTCACCTACACGTTCAGCTTCCGTGGCCGCAGTTCGCTGCCGGCACTGTTCGAAGCACAGGGCTTGAAGCTGAATGTGTCGCTGACCGCCAGTGATGCGGACGTCATCAAGACCTATGTGCGTTTAGGCCTTGGCGTGGGCATCGTGGCCAGCCAGGCAGTGGATGCCAAAGACGACCTAGACCTGGTGTCGCTGGATGCTTCGCACCTGTTCCGCCCGCACATTACTTGGGTGGGTTTCCGTCGCGGCCGCCTGATGCGCGGCTATATGTACGAGTTCCTGCACCGCTTGGCGCCGCACCTCACAAAACGCGCAGTGAATGAAGCTATCCGCACCAGCACCCGCGAAGTAACCGAAAAGCTGTTCGGGGACGTGAAGCTGCCGGAGTTTTAAACCCCATGCGTCGTAGTGTTTTTGTACTGTTGCTGGGGCTGAGCCTCGCTGCTTGCGGCCCCAAAGCCCCTGCCCCGCTTTCGCCCGGCGTGTTCCGCGCCACGCTGGAAACCCCCGGCGGCGAACTGCCGTTTGGCCTGGAGATTGCGCAGGAGCCTAATCAAGAAGCGGGCAAAGAAGGCACGCGCCTAGTGCTGTTCTTGACCAACGGCCCCGAGCGTGTGCGCGTGCCGGAAGTGAAGATTTTGGACGGCACGCTGACAGCCGAGATGCCAGGCTACGAAAACACGCTGACGATGCAAGAAAAGGACGGCGTGCTCACGGGTAGCGTGAAGATTCTGCGCAAGCGTGGCGAGTGGAAGACGCTGGCACTCCGAGGTGAGCGGGGAAAGACCCATCGGTTTTTTGCGCCGAGCGCGGCAGAGACTACAGCGGATGGCGTTGCGCCCGCAGCGGCTGCGCCGATAGCGGACGTGGCCGGTCGCTGGTCCGTGGTGTTCACCGACGACCAAGGCAAGCCCAGCGCTGGCGTGGCGGAACTGCAGCAAACCGGGGCCATGGTCACCGGCACCGTGCTTACACCCACCGGCGACCACCGCTTTCTGGCCGGCGAAGTGCGCGGCGATGAAGTGCTGCTGTCGCGCTTCGATGGTGGCACCGCGTTTCTTTACAAGCTGAAGCTGACAGCAAAACAGAAAGAAATGAGCGGGCACGTGTTCTACGGCAACTGGGGCGCGGATGCTGTGCAGGCCCACCGCGACGCGAACGCCGCCTTGCCCGACGCCAGCATGCTGACGCACTTGCGCAACCCCGGGGCGCGTTTTGATTTCACCTTCCCGGACTTGGAAGGCAAGCCCGTGTCCCTTTCGGACACGCGCTTCAATGACCAAGTAGTGATAGTGATGCTGGGTGGCAGCTGGTGCCCCAACTGTCATGACGAAACCACCTTCATGGTGCCGTTCGTGAAGGCACGCGAAGGCAAGGGCTTGGCGGCGGTAATGCTCATGTTCGAACACTTCGGCGATATGCCCCAGGCGGTGCAGGCTGTAAAGCGCTTCCAGAGCGAGTTCGGCATGACTTACCCGCTGCTGATTGCTGGCACCAGCGACAAAGACGACGCGGGCACCCGCATGCCACAGCTGGACCGCGTGTATGCGTTTCCGACGACGCTCGTCATTGACCGCCAAGGCCGCGTGCGCAAGATTCACACCGGGTTCAACGGCCCGGCCACCGGCGAAAAGTACACCCAGTTCCAGCGCGAGTTCACCAGCTTCATCGACAAACTGCTGGCGGAGAAACCGTAACCAAACGGGGCCGTCGGAGCCGGTGCCTCCCGGCATGGGATGGGGCGACTTCGGCTACGGTCGGGTGCTAATCCATGCTGCTACTCAAAAGCGGCAGGACGCCTCAGCCTGTCAACCACTTCAGCGGAAAGCTCCCGTGAATTGATGAGATCGGAAAGAGGTGACTGACGGGATTTCAATGCATCGACCAGAAACTCTTGGCGCTCGGCAATCACCGGCAGGATTTTTGTGCGGATGAAATCCGACTCGACAGGTTGCAAACGCTCATCGCCGATGACCTTGGAAACAGCACCGGGCAGGGCAGCATTCATGCGCGACAAGACTCCACGGACCAAACGCGGCGCCACTCTCGCCTCGCAGGCCAAAGCATCCCAATGGGTGCCTCCCACCCAACCGGGTTTGTTCTCACCAGCAATACTCATCGACATGGTGGCACGCGGCAAATAGGCCTCCACACACAGCATGTCGTAGAAGGGGGCCACCGCAGCCTTCTGCCCACGCAGCAGGAAAGCGATGTTCTTTGCATGGGCGTCAAGGTTGCCAATCAGATAATTGAACGCCACCCACTGGATGACTGTATTCACGGCAACTGCAGGCCGATCGATGAATGGACCCTGTAGCACCTCGAACAGGTGATGCAGACCCAGTCCACCTTCGCTTTCGTATTTCCGTGACGGCGATACGCCGAGCGCCTGACACAAATCGATCTGGTGAAGCCGCTTGATGGGGGCAACCTCCCTGCCACTCCTAGGTTTCGACCTGACACGATCGAAGCGTTCGATGATGTACAACGGTTCGGGCAAGTGCCGCAAGGACACCTGCGGAACGGGCACCTTGAGTTCATCCGCCAGACGCATGCAAAAGAATTCGTTGGCAGGGCAAAACGGGAAATCCGCACTGGCATTCTCGGGCTTCACGATGTGCGTGGATGCCGCCGTGCCCTCCGGCAGGAACATCACGCCATCAGGATCGATCCGCAAGCCAAGCTTCTCTTGAGCCCCGGCTAGTGACATACGGATGTCGTCCCAAGACGCCATCAATGGCAAATTGCGCTTCCGCGATTCCCTAATCTTCGCCTGCAGTTCTTCCTCTGAAAGCGGCACCAGCACTTCGCCGGAAATATCGCTTTCGGGATTGACTGGCACGAGAGACAAGGCACCGGCTGTGTCCTGGCCGTGACGCACGAGAAAGGCCCAACTGTCTCGTGGATCTATCCGGTCACGTAAGGCGATGAGCTCTCGTAACCGTCCTTCCGGCAACAGGTTCTCGAAAAACCACTCCACAGGCCGATGCTCGCCGGCATCCTGATAATCACGGACGGTTAACGGAAATCCGGGGGCGATAGGATGCAACGTCCATTCATGTACATAGGAAAACGACCACCGGCCTTTGGTGACATCGAGGGTACCGATGCATACGCCATCAGACAGGACGCGCAACTGGCTCATGCGTCGCCGCCACTATCGGGCGCCATCGGCAAGCGCAAGCGGACATTGATGCCGAAGCGCTGGCAAACAATCAGCACTTTGCCAATCTGTGCCGTCGCCTTGCCCCGCTCAAGCCCATTTAGAAACGGCAGGCTCACGTTGCACAGGGCTGCCGCATCCCGTTGTGTCAGCCCCGATTCTTTCCGAACCCGGCGGAGGGTGACTCCCAGTTCCCGGATAGAGGAAATACTGACTTCACGGGTCATGGCGCCCTCAAAAAGATAAACGACCGTTGAATTCTGCCGTGCCCGAATGATCAGAGCAAGATAAAATCAACGTTCTTTTACTTTTTTTCTTCGTATTGCGGGCACTCTGCAAGCACCGCCGCCCTCATCCGTCCCATCCCCACCCCCTGATAAACTGGTGTTTCCGTCCAGAGGAGTAGCCCGCCATGCCCACCTTCGACTGCGTCTCCGAGATTGAAGGCCACGAACTGGCGAATGCCGTGGACCAGGCCAACCGCGAACTGGAAACCCGCTTCGACTTCAAAGGTGTGAAGGCTACCTACACCCGCGAAGGCTTCAGCGTCATTCTGGAAGCCCCCGAGCAGTTCCAGCTGAAGCAGATGGTGGAGATACTGAAGATGCGCATGAGCAAGCGCGGCATTGACATGGGCTGCGTGGAAGAAGAAGACATCGACAAAAACCTAGCGCGCGCCAAGCAGGTGGTGAAGCTACGGCACGGTATTGACGCCGAGACAGGCAAGACGCTGCACAAGGCGATCAAAGACAGCAAGCTGAAGGTGACGGCCGCGCTGATGGGCGACAAGCTGCGCGTGACCGGCAAGAGCAGAGACGAACTGCAGGCGGCCATGCGGCTATTGAAGCAGTCCGCCACCGACCGGCCGATAGGCTTCAACAATTTCCGCGACTAGGCGCAAGCTGCTGAAATCCTTGCGGTTTTTGGCGGGACGCAGGCGAACGCATGTAATTCGTACTGGGCTGCTTGGGTTGCGCTTGGCGGATGAGGCCGAGCGTGCGCTTGGATTCGGCTTGGTGGCTGCTTGAGCGGTAGTTGATGCGGCAGTGAGTGGCACTGGCGTTGCGTTAGCGCGCAGTAAGGGCGCTTAGACACAGGCTCGTCCATTCGTGCGTGCCGCAGCAGCGAGGCTGTAGCGATTGCTTGCTCGCCACTTGAGGCACGCTTGAGGGGCGCTGTGAACTTTGGCAGGGCATCTAAAAGCATGCTGCCAGTGTAGTGTCGGCTGGGGCAGCGTCCTACCTAAACCAAATAAAATCGTGGGGGTTATGTTGATGGTAGGACCGGGGCAAGTGGATTCAGTGTTTGCTGGCTTGTAGCCAGGATATGTGTT
>CAIOHZ010000004.1 GCA_903858165.1 uncultured Pseudomonadota bacterium | reverse complement strand
GAACGAAAGTGCCCAGTTGCGCACGCTGCTCATCAATGAAGGCGATTATTCGCCCAAGAAACTGGTGAAGGTGCTGCATTACGACGGTACGCCTATCACCGCGCGTTTCATTGCGGGCGCCATTCGCGCGGCTGACGGCGCTGCCAAGCTCGCTCCCCAACAGAGCCACGGGTAAAGCCATGACCTATCTCGCCAAGCCCCGTCTCCTTGCCGATGTGCAGCCGCGCAACGCCATCGGCTTCACCAAGCGCGACTACGAAGGCGCTATCTCCACGCTTTGTGCGGGCTGTGGCCACGACTCGGTCAGCGCCGCCATCGTGCAGGCTTTCTACGAACTGGAGATCGAGCCACACCGCGTGGCGAAGATGTCGGGCATTGGTTGTTCCTCGAAGACGCCTGATTACTTTCTCGGCGCTTCGCACGGCTTCAACTCCGTGCACGGGCGTATGCCTTCGGTAGCTACGGGCGCTTCGCTGGCCAACCGCGAGCTGACGCTTATCGGTATTTCCGGTGACGGTGATTCCGCGTCTATCGGCATTGGCCAGTTTGCGCACGCTATGCGCCGTGGCTTGAACATTGCTTATATCGTCGAGAATAACGGCGTGTATGGCCTGACGAAAGGCCAGTTTTCGGCCACGGCTGACAAGGGCTCGAAGAGCAAGAAAGGGGTGCTGAACGCCGACGCGCCCATCGACTTGGTGGCGCTGGCGCTGCAGTTGGGCGCTACGTATGTGGCCCGCAGTTTTTCGGGCGACAAGGACCAGCTCGTGCCGCTTATCAAGGGTGCGCTACGGCACCAGGGCGCGGCGTTCATTGACGTCATCAGCCCATGTGTCACCTTCAATAACCATGCCGGTTCCACGAAGAGCTACGACTATGTGCGCGAGCACAATGAGGCCGTGAACCGTGTGGAGGTCATTCAGCCGCGGCACGAGATAACCACGGAATACGAACCCGGCAGTGTGCGGCGGGTGATGCAGCATGATGGTACCGCCCTTCTGCTGCGCCAGCTGGGGCTGGACTACGACCCCACGGACCGCAACCGTGCAATGAACCAACTACACGAGTGGAATGCCAAGGGCGAAATTCTGACCGGGTTGCTGTTTGTGGAAGAGGGTGCGGACGACCTGCACCATCACCTGAACACGGTGGCCAAGCCGCTGAACCAGTTGACGGAAGCGGAGCTCTGCCCTGGGCAGGCCGTGCTGGATAAGCTGAACGCTGCGTTGCGGTAGGCTCCGCCAGTTTGTATTGGGCGATATCGACACAATTAGACTGCCACCCATTTTCCCCTGGGTTCGCTTCTGCTAGTTTCCCGCTCCCTCCAGTTCCGGGGCGTGAATTCGTCTTCGCGACTTGACGTCCCTCCCAAAATGGGAGATTCTGATTGTGCGGGTCATTTCCAAAGGCACCCTTCAGCGGTTCTGGGAATCGCCCGGTGGCGCGAGTGCGCGTGGCCCGCTCCAAAGCTGGCATGACGAAGCGATCAAAGCACAGTGGCGTACGCCGCAGGACATCAAGCGTGATTTTGTTCACGCCAGTTTTTGTGCGAGGAACCGCGTCGTGTTCAATG
>CAIOHZ010000003.1 GCA_903858165.1 uncultured Pseudomonadota bacterium | reverse complement strand
TCTTGGGCCGTGACGCGGTTACGCATACGCTGCGAGCTATACATCGCTTCCTTCGCCATGGCTTCTTCCTGTCGCATGGCCGCGTAGCGCTGCAGACTTTCCACCACGCCCTTCAGCCACGGGTTGTTTTCCGCTTCACGCAGCGCTTCGGCCAGCAGCTTGTCCACCAAGCGCCAGTCACGGTTGCGCGCAGCGGCCTGGGCCCGCTCCTGCAAGTCCGCAGCCCGCAGTTCACTGCGGCGCGCGGCAACTAGCTCGTCTTCTACCAGCACCCCGTAGGCAGCCGCCGGCAGCGAAGCCAGCGACAGCCAACCGGACTGCGGCGGCAGCGGCTGGTTTTCCAGGTCGACGCCCGTGACGGTAGCTTCCAGCAGCATGGCGGGCGTGGCTTCCAGTGCCGGCACCAGCGCCGCGGGCACCGTCAGTTTCACCAGCGCCCAGGCTTCACCGCCGTAGGGCAGGTCCGGCAGGCAGTAGACGCCGCGCTCGGGGTCTTGCGTGTAGCCGTTCAGCACTTCCACCTTCACGCCATCCGGCGCTTGCAGGTGCAGCCGCAGGCCGCGGGCATGCAGGGCGCGCAGCAAGTCGAACTCTTCGCGGAACGGGTCCTCGAGGTCTTCCGCCGTGGCGCCGTAATAGTGGTTGCCTCGGCCGGCGCGGCCCATACCAATCATGAGGTGTTCGTTGAAGCCGCTGCCGAGCCCGTACGTGGACGTGCTGACGCCGGCCTGCGCCATGGCAGCCACGCGGTTGGCAATTTCTTCCGGGTCCGCGAGGCCGTGGTTGGCGCCACCGTCCGACAGCAGCAGCACGCGGCTGAGTGCCGTGCCCTTCGGGCCCTGCAGAGCTTGGCCGACGCCAGCATGCCAGCCGTCGTAGAGAGCCGTGCTGCCGCCCGAGTGGATGCTGTCGACGACATGGCAGAGCTTTTCGGCCTGCGTGCCCACCACCTGATGCGGGATGTTCACCGTGATTTCGGTATCGAATGAGACCAACGCGACGCTGTCCGTGGGCTGCAGCGAGCGGAGGATCATTTGCACGCACCGGCGGGCCTCGCGCAGCGGGGTGCCGGACATGGAGCCGGAGCGGTCGATGACGAGCGCAAGGTTCAGCGGCTGGCGCTGCTGGTGGGCGGCCGGCGCGGCCGGCGCCTGGATGCGCACCAAGGCGTGGACGGACTGGGCGTGGCCGGCGAGCAGAGCGCTGCGCTCCGGCTGGATGCTGACGGTGAACGTGGGCGTGGACATGGACGAGTGGGGCATGGCGGAGACCTCCTGTCTGGCTCCCCCGGGGGCTGGGCTGTAGCGCCAACTGGGCCGGTGAAGAATGTTAGTGACGACGTTCAATGTAACGATGACATCGAATGTTGTCAATAACATTTTTCAAAATAAATCTCGGGGGTGGCGAAGCTGCTGGCCGCGGGTAACGAAGAGCAGGGGATGCCGCGAGGTAATCAGCGCTCGAATGATGCTGCTGCGCTAAAGAAGCCCAACGAGCAGACCTTCCGCGCGTAGAACATCGACCGTGTGTTTCTCCTCAACCGCGTAAACGCCGCGTGCGGCACGCCAGACCAATTTCTTCTCCTGCAGGGCGATAAGCGCTTGCTGTACCCCGGGTACATCGACCTTTGCTTCGTCCGGCGCTTGTCCAGAAAGCTGCATGGCCTTGCGGTATTTTTCCAGAGTGGCGGCTTCGAAAGGCGCGTAGCGTTGGTCGGAGGCCGCCATCACTCTAAGCACGGCGGATTGGATGGGGGTGAGGCTGTGAATGACTCCGCGTGCCACCTCATTCAGTTCTTCAGCGAGCCGCCGAACTTCGTCGGCAAACTGCTGCGGGGCTGCCGCCATATCCACTCCAAGAGCGAAGCGGAACTGGTCGGCGGCCGAGCCCAACAGCTCCGGGCGGCATCCTGCTTCGACGAACAAGGGCCAAACCTCTGCCGAAGACAGAGAGAAGGGCAATTTCACTTCGTTGCAGAACCATTCAACGTAGTCCCGCCCCAACAACGGGAAGTTCACCAAAGGCGCACCGAAAAAGGCCTGATCTTTCCCACTGCGCAGCATTGCCAGCTTGTCCCGGTTCGAGCCGGTACAGACGATGCGTAGTCCGTTATGCCGGCTGCTGTTCAATTCGTCGCGTGCGGCTTTAAGCGCGAACAACGCGGAACTTCCGACATCCGTAGTCATCGCATGCTGCGCCTCGTCGATGACGAGGACAATCATCCCTCCGGTTTCGTCCGATAGGGCGGCTAGGGCATCCGTAAGAGAAACGTTCTGGCCTAAGCCGATCCGGTCAAGGTCGAACGACAGGTTGCCGACCGAGATTTTGTTCATGCCGGCGCTCTTCGCGAGGCGCAGTATGACGCCTTCGCGCCCGACCAGTGCCGAGCGAATTGCGTTGGTGATTACGGCGCCCGGGTCCGTCGTCGGGTTGGCCCAGAGGTCCGCATAGACGACCAGTGCCCCCGCCATCTCCAGTGCCGGACGCAGGTCTTCGCGTACGAATGTCGATTTCCCGGTGCGCCGCGGTGCAGCCAGAAAGACGCCCGAACCTGCCGCACTGCCGGCACCAGTAACCAGAATCTGGTCTGCCAGCTTTTTGGCAAGCTCCGGACGGTGAAAGATGGGTGCCAAGTTCGTCATG
>CAIOHZ010000002.1 GCA_903858165.1 uncultured Pseudomonadota bacterium | reverse complement strand
GTGAACTCGCCGCAGCTCATCGGGAACATCCCGGGTAGCGCAGCGTTTGGTCAGCCTATCACCACGGCTTACGTGGGCGGTGTTAACCCGGTCGTTAGCGTAGAGAACGTGTTCGGTGTGCAGGGTCAGCGTACGGCAATGTCGCCGAAGCTCCAGGCCAACGTTCGCGCTCGCTACGAGTGGTCCATGGGCGAGTTTGACTACTACTGGCAGGTCGGTGCGGCCCACCAGGCGGAGTCGTTCTCCTCGGCGACTGCCGTCAACGCCTACGCCCAGCCGGCTTGGACCCAGTTTGATGCCTCCGCTGGTATCTCGAAGGGCAACTGGTCGGTGGAGTTCGTTGGTTCGAACCTCACGGACCTGAACAAGAGCCTCCTGACCGGCGCCTCGCAGTTCATTCTGACCGAAACCGTGCAGCGTCCCCGTACGCTGGGCCTGCGCATCGGTTACAAGTTCAGCGAGTAAGTAGCTAACACCCGGCAGGCCTTCTGGCCTGCCGGACGGCTACAATGTGGCGGGCCTCGTGCCCGCCATTTTTTTGTCTGTCTGCTTCAGGATTCGCCATGGAGCCTCTGCCCGAAAACGAGCCGGACTTTGAAGCTGTGTTGCTGCAGGCACGCGATGCCTTGCTGCAGTCGCGCTATCCGGAAGCCGAGCAGCTAGCGGCGGCCTGTGTGCGCCAGCAACCGGGAAACCGCGAGGCGCTCTATGCGCTGGCCGTAGCCCAGCGCATGCAAACGCGTATTCCGGACGCGCTCGCGACGTTATCCGAGCTTGAAGCTTGGTACCCTGCCTTCCCGCGCCTTCATCAGGAACGTGGGCATTGCCATATTTTCCGGCGCGATGCGCAAGCGGCCATCGATGCTTTCGAGCGCGCCATTCAGCTCAGCCCTGCCCTGCCCGCCAGCTGGACTGCGCTGCAAACGCTCTACCGCATGGTGGGACGCCATCAGGAATCGACCATCGCCGGCGAGCACGTCAAGAAGCTCGCCAGCTTGCCGCCCGTCATTGTTACTGCCAGGGCCATGCTCGCCGATGGCAATCTCCGCGAGGCCGAGGACATTATTCGGCCTTACTTGCAGGAGAACCCGCGCGACATGGAGGGCATGCGCATCCTCGCGAATATTGCGCGCCAGAACGATTTCGCGAATGACGCTGAAATATTGCTTGAGGCCGTGCTGAAGGCGGCGCCCGACTATCAAGCCGCTCGCTACGACTACGTCCAGGCGCTAGTGGATGTGCACAAGCACCAGAAAGCCCGCGAGGAAGTGGAAAAGCTTATGCGGGCCGAGCCAGAGAATGCCGGCGCACGCGTTTCGTATGCGAGCATTCTCTTCAGCCTCGGCGAACTCGAAGAAGCCATCCAGCGCTACCGCGAGATTGCCAAGCAATTGCCCGCGGACCCGGAACTGCAGCAATCGCTCGGGCATGCCTTGAAGACCTTGGGTAGGCAGGAAGAAGCCGTCGTCGCCTACCGAAAGGCCATCCAGTTACGCCCGACGTTCGGCGAGGCCTATTGGAGCCTCGCGAACCTCAAGACGTATCGTTTTACCGATAGTGAGCTACAAGAGATGCGCGCTCTCGCCGCGCGTCCGGTGTTGCAAGCGGTAGACCGCTACCATGTGGCCTTCGCACTGGCGAAGGCCTTGGAAGACCGCGGCGAGGCCGAAGAGTCCTTCCACTACTACGCACTCGGCAACGAGCTGCGCCGTGAAGAAGCGCGCTTCAAGATGGACCCCATCGAGCGTACGGCGCAGCGGCATCGCGAACTGTGCACACCAGAATTCTTCAAGACACGTGAAGGCTGGGGCTGCCCTGATGCTTCTCCCATCTTCATTCTCGGCCTGCCACGCGCGGGCAGTACTTTGCTAGAGCAAATTCTCGCTTCGCACTCCATGGTGGAAGGCACCATGGAGCTGGCGGACATTCCACGCCTGGTCGGTTCGCTGGGCGGTCGAGATGGCTTCGAAGAGTCCGGGTACCCAGCCATCCTTGCGGACTTAACTGCCGAACAGTGCCGCGAATTCGGCGAAGCTTACATACGCGATACCCGCGCGTACCGGAGCACCGGCAAGCCGTTCTTCATCGACAAGATGCCGAACAACTTCCGGCATATCGCCCTGCTGCACCTTATTTTGCCAAACGCAAAAATCATCGACGCGCGGCGTGAGCCCATGGACTGCTGTTTCAGCAACTTCAAGCAGTTGTTCGCTACCGGGCAGCAGTTCACCTATGGTCTCGACGACATCGGCCATTACTATCGCCTGTATGTGGAACTGATGGACCACTGGGACCAAGTGTTGCCGGGCCGCGTGCTACGCGTGCAACACGAAGACGTGTTGGCCGACCTCGAAGGCACCGTGAAGCGTATCCTCGATTACTGCGGTTTGCCGTTCGAGGAAGGCTGCGTTGAATTCCACAAGAACAAGCGCAAGGTGCACACCGCCAGCAGTGAGCAAGTGCGCCGCCCCATCAACCGTGACGGCGTTGGCCAATGGCGTCCGTACGAATCCTGGCTCGGGCCTCTGAAGGAAGCCCTGGGTCCCTTAGCTCCTCAAGGATAAATACATGCAGCGGATCATTCGTGTTGGGCTTTTGTTGGCTCTGACGTTTCCGGGTTTGGTCATGGCAGCCTCCTACCCGCGCGGCGCTACGCCATTGCCGGTGGCGAAGCCGGAAAGCCAAGGGATGTCGACGGAACGCCTCGAACGCATGGGTGCGTTCTTTCAGGGCGAGGTCGCTAAAGAAACTGCGGCGGGCTACGTCATTGTGGTGGCGCGTAACGGCAAGCTGCTTTACTCCACCGCGGTGGGCGAGCGCGACCGCGAACAGCACCTGCCCATGACTCTCGATACCCGCTTCCGTATCGCGAGCATGACCAAGCCGGTGACCGCTACTGCCGCTCTAATGCTTTACGAGCAGGGCAAGTTCCACCTCGACGACCCTCTCTCGCGCTACCTGCCCGAGTTCAAGGATATGCAGGTGGCGGTAGGCATGGACGAAGCCGGCAACTTGAAGATGGAAGCCGCCAAGCGCCCCATTACTATTCGCCACGTCATGACGCACACGGCGGGCTTCGGCTATGGAGCGCTGTTCGATGGCAATTCGCCGGCCAGCAAGGCTTGGGCGAAGGTGGGCCTTGGTGACGGCGCTACGCTGGCACAGAAGACCGCTGAGATTGCCAAGCTGCCGCTGAACTTTCACCCGGGCGACGGCTGGCGCTATAGCGTGGCTAATGACGTTCTCGGTCGTTTGGTGGAAGTGGTCAGCGGCATGCCGTTTGACGACTACCTCAAGCAGAGCCTGTTCAACCCCTTAGGAATGAAGCACACGGACTTCTACGTGCAGCCACAAGACGTTCAACTGGTGGCACGGGCCTACAAGCACGACGCCGCTGGCAAGCTGGAACTGGGTGAATTTGGACCGCTGTCGGCGCAGACCACGCGCCCAGCGTTCATCTCGGGTGGTGGTGGGCTCATCTCCACCGCGGGTGATTACCTGCGCTTCGCGCAGATGCTCGCCAATGGCGGCACCTTCGAGGGCCGGCAGTACCTGTCGCCAATCACCGTGGCGCTGATGAGCAGCAACCAAGTGCCTGCTGACGCGCAGCGCCTGTACTGGGGTGAAAGCTCGAAGGGCTTGGGCTATGGTCTTGGCGTCGCGCCGGAAATTGATGCCCGCATCGCGCCGCATGCCGGCATGGATGGTGACTATTCCTGGGGCGGCATTCTGGACACCCATTGGGTGGCCAGCCCGAAGACGGGCGTGGTGGCGGTGCTCATGACGCAGGTCAACCCGATGGGTCGCAAGGAAGCGCGGACGGACGACGACTTCCGTAATCTGCTGTTCGCGGCAGTGCAGGTGTTGGATAAGTAATTACAATCTGCGCATGGAGCAGATATTATCTGCTCCATGCTCTACTCTTTTCCATCACTGCCGGTTGGTTACGCGGAAGTCGTCGACGCCATCGACGACCTCCGCCGTCGGCTGCATTACTTCCTGCAGCAGCAGCCGCGCCGCTGGACCGGCCTGCTTCGCCGGTCCACCTTCGCTCGCGCCATCCAGGCCTCGAACAGTATCGAGGGCTACCATGTCACTGTGGACGATGCGATTGCCGCCGTAGAAGGCGAAGAGCCGCTAGACGAGCGCTCCGCGGCTTGGCTGGCGGTGCAGGGCTACCGAAACGCCCTTTCCTACGTCCTACAACTCGCCACGGACCCATATTTCGCCCACAACGTTGGCACCCTGCGCGGCCTGCACTTCATGATGCTTGGCCACGAGGCCCCCCGCCGTCCCGGTCTGTGGCGGCCCGGGGCCATCTATGTGCGTGCGGAACCGGACGGCACCACCGTCTATGAGGGCCCGCCCGCGGAGCACGTGCCGGCCTTGATGCACGATTTGGTCACGACGTTGAACGCGCCGGAAGGCCTGCCAGTCATGGTGCGTGCGGCGATGGCCCACCTGAACCTCGTCATGATCCACCCGTTCTCGGATGGCAATGGTCGTATGGCCCGAGCGCTACAAACACTCGTCCTCGCTCGTGAAGGCTTGCTCGACCCGACCTTCTCCAGCATCGAGGAGTATCTCGGGCAGAATACGCAGGCCTACTACGCGGTGCTGGCTGAAGTGGGGCAGGGTACGTGGAGCCCCGCAAACGACCCGACTCCATGGGTACGCTTTTCCCTGACGGCACACTATCGTCAGGCGGAAACGCTGCTGCGTAGAACCAACGAACAACAGCGCCTCTGGGATCTGTTGGAAGGACACCTCAAGGAACGCCGCTTGAACGAGCGGCTACTGATGGCCTTGAGTGATGCAGCGCTTGGTTACCGCGTTCGCAATGCCACTTACCGGCATGCCGCGGATGTCACCGAAACGGTCGCTAGCCGGGACCTCTCTTTGCTAGTGGACCAGGGCATGCTGGTGGCCCACGGAGAGAAAAGAGGCCGGCACTATCGAGCCAGCCCCTGGCTGATGGCGCTGCGCGATGCGACCCGCGCCACCAAGATTACGACTGACCCGTTCGCCTAAAGTCAGACTCAGGCTCAAACCACGAACGGATCTTGCGTCATCTCCAAGTGCAGCGCGTTGCCCTTGTAGGGGTGCTGCGCAATCACTTCTTCGTTTAGCTCAATACCGAGGCCAGGTTCTGTCGGCGGGATGATGTAACCATCTTCCCACTGCAGCGGCTTCTTCAAAATGGCCGCATGGAAGCCATCCCAGCGCTCGATGCTTTCCTGAATGAGGAAGTTGGGGCTGCAAGCGCCGAGCTGCACATTGGCAGCGCCCGCCACTGGGCCATTGTAGAGGTGCGGGGCAATCTGCACATGGTCCACTTCGGCCATGGAGGCAATCTTCTTGGCCTCGAGAATGCCGCCAACACGGCTTAAGTTCATCTGCAAAATGGCGGCGCCGCCGCACTTCAGTAAACGCCCAAACTCGTACTTGGTGACTAGACGCTCGCCAGCAGCAATGGGAATGCACGTCGCGCGGGCCACCTTCGCCATCTCTTCGGGTGCATCCGGCGGGACAGGCTCTTCGAACCACAGTGGTTCGTACTTCTCCAGCCGCTTCGCCAGGCGAATGGCGCCCGAAGCGGTCATCTGCCCGTGCGTTCCAAACAGCAGGTCGGCCTTGCCACCCACCGCTTCGCGCAGTTGCTTGCAGAAGCGCTCGCAGAGGTCCATCGCCTCGATCGACAGATGGCGACCATCGAAAGCGGTGTAAGGGCCGGCCGGGTCGAACTTCACGGCAGTGAAGCCCTGCTTGACGATTTCAGCAGCGCGCTCGGCGGAAAGATCGGGGTCTTGGTAGACGTCCACCTTGTCGCCGGGGCGGGCGTAAATATAGGTGTAGGAACGCAGCTTCTCGTGCACCTGGCCGCCGAGCAGGTTGTAGATGGGCTGGCCCGCGGCCTTGCCCACGATGTCCCAGCAAGCCATTTCCAGCGCGCTGATAACACCCGACATGCTGAGATCCGGGCGCTGCGTGAACGCCGCTGAGTACATGCGACGCCACATCTTTTCGATGTGGTGCGGGTTCTGGCCTTCCATGTAGCGGCCGAAGGTGTCTTGCAGCATCTGCGCGACGATATCCGGGTGGAACGGCAGGCAGTAAGCCTCACCAATGCCACTGATACCGCAAGCCGTGGTGAGCTTGCAGAACACGAAATAGCGCCCGCCGTAGTGCGGGGGCGGGTTGCCGACGACAAAGGTTTGGATGGTTTGAAGTTTCATGTCACGTTCCCAGAAAATTCAGTCTGCGTGATAACCGTTGATGGCCTTCAGCTCGAGGAAGTCGAGCAGACCATGCTTGCCCCATTCGCGGCCATTGCCGGACTGCTTGTAACCACCGAACGGCGATTCGTAGTCCTGGCCACTGCCGTTCAGATGAACGCTGCCGGCGCGGAGCCTGCGTGCCACGGCGCGGGCCTTGGTCTTGTCTTGCGTTTGCACGTAGGCCGCCAGGCCGTACGGGCTGTCGTTCGCAATGGCCACCGCCTCTTCCACCCCGTGGAAGGGAATCATGACCAGCACTGGGCCGAACACTTCTTCGCGGGCGATGAACATCTGATTGTTCACGTCGGCGAAGATGGTGGGCTTCACGAAGAAGCCCTGCTCGAAGCCGGCGGGCTTGCCGAGGCCGCCGAGCACCACGCGAGCACCTTCGGCAATGCCGCGTTCAATACAGCCCTGCACTTTGTCGAACTGCATGCGCGAAGCCAGCGGGCCGATATGGCCACCGCGCTGGGTGGGGTCGCCTACCTGTACTTCGGCGCCGGCCTTGGCAGCCAGTTCCACGGCGCGGGCGTAGACGCTGTCTTCCACCAGCATGCGCGTGGGCGAATTGCAGCTTTGCCCCGTGTTATTGAAGCAGTGGAGTACGCCGCGCGTGATGGCGGCCTCGAGGTCGGAATCCGCGAAAACAATATTCGCCGACTTGCCACCGAGTTCCTGGGCTATGCGCTTGACGGTATCCGCGGCGTTCTTCGCTACTTGAATGCCGGCGCGCGTGGAGCCGGTGAACGACACCATATCCACATCGGGGTGAGCGCTGAGCACGTTGCCGACCACGGGGCCCGAACCGAACACCATATTGAATACGCCCGGCGGGAAGCCGGCTTCGTGGATGAACTCTGCGAACAGGGCGGCCGATAGCGGGCTTTGTTCGCTGGGCTTCAGCACCACGGTGCAGCCGGCGATGAGTGCCGGCGCTACCTTGGCGGCAATCTGGTTCATGGGCCAGTTCCAGGGCGTGATGAGCACGCAAACACCCACCGGCTCGCGCACGACATTGCTGGTGCTGCCTGAGCGCTCTTCCCAAGCCAACTCAAGCGCCGCCTGGATGGTGGTCTTGATGTGCCCGGGGCCGCATTCGGCTTGCGAGTCCGCGGAGAGGTCGAACGGGGCACCCATCTCGGTGGTAATGGCCGCGACCATTTCGGCATAGCGGCGCTCGAACACGGCGACCAGGCGGTGCATGTGGCCTAGGCGCTCTTCCAGCGAAGTGGCGGCATAGGCGGGGAAAGCTGCCTTGGCCGCTGCTACCGCGGCATTGGCTTCGGCTTCGCCGCCCATGTCGATGAGCGCAACCACGCCTTCGGTGGCTGGGTTCACCACTTCGAAGCGAGGGCCTTGCACGGTGGATGCGACCCATTGGCCGTGGATGTAATGCTGGAGTGTGTTCACTTTGGTGCTCGAACTTTAAAAGACTTTAGATGGGGGAGATGCCGGTGGCACGGGTTTGGTCCTGCACGATGCGGCGCGCCGCCCAGAAGTAATGCAGGGTGGCCCAGAAGCCAACGGGCGTGAGGCACAGCAGCGCCAGCCGCAGTGACTCGGCGGTGCCTTGATGCAGTGGGTCGAACCAGTTGCTGAGCGAGCCGACATACACGGGCGCGATGATGAGGTTGCCTACGTTAGCGACAAACAACGTGGCGGCGCAGAACATCGCGCGCATGCGGGGCATAGCGAGGTTGTTCAGAATGCCGAAGCAAGGGCCGATGTAGAAGTAGATGGCCGGGATGAAGATCCAGCACAAGGCGCGCGCGGTGTCGAGGTCGCGGGTCCAGTAGATGCCGATGGAAGCGAACGTGGCCAGACCCACGATGACGCCCATGAGCCACACCGTGCGGCGCGGGTCGTCGAAGAAGCGGCGCGTCAGCAGCCACCCGGTGAGGAGGGTAGCGATACCGCCACCAAACAGATGAATGTTGCCGGTGACCAGACCGGCCTGTTCAGCGTCCAGATGGTGGATACGCTGCAGGAAGCTGGGGGTGAAATAGATGAGACCCCAGCCCCAAAGCGCGGTTAACGCACTCGCCAGCATGACGTGCACGGCCGAAGACTGTTCGAACAAGAATTTTGTCGTCTCTTTCACGCTGGGCGCTACTTCTTGAATCTCCGCGTCCATTTGTCCACGGGCGGGTTCTTTGATGGTGAACCAGATGAGGAGGCCGACCAAGAAGCCTGGCAGGCCGAGCACCCAGAACACGGACTTCCACCCGTAGTTGTGGGCGACGGCACCAGCGAATTCGTAGGACAGCCATGCCCCGATGGGCGCGCCCAGCGAGAAGATGGTCAAGGCCATCGGCCGGCGCGACGCCGGGAAGTAGTCCGACAGGATGGAGTTGGCACCCGGGGTACCACCGGCCTCGCCGACGCCGACGCCGATGCGGCTGAGGGCAAACCCGAGGATGGAGGAGGCCACGCCACACATCACGGTGGCCGCAGACCACATGGCGATACAGACCGCCACGATCTTGGTGCGGTTATGCCGGTCCAGAACGTAGGACACCGGGAAGCCCAGCACGACGTAGAACAAGGCCAACGGCCAGGACGACAGCATCGCCACGCCTTGGTCAGTGAGGTTCAGGTCTGCCTTCATGGCGTCGAGCACGGTCGACACCACGTAACGGTCGGCAATGCTGAGTGTATAGACGAGCATCATGACGATGAGCACATACCAGCGCTGGGCCATGGAAGGGCTATCTTTCTCTCGAATCGTCATGGGTTCTTCCCCGTTTGGGCAGGTGGCCGTACAGTGCGCCGGTTTGCGCTCTGTCCAGTATTCCGGACCCTGCAGTTTTACGGAAGTTCCGGCGGCAATGCCAGCGTCCCGTGATAAGGAAACTTTCCGCTCACGCCGGTATTTTTTGCTTGTTGCCGGGCGCCGCCTTCCCTAGCCTCGCGGCAGTGGGGCCGGACTGTGCCCCGGTACGGGAATATCCATGGAAAACCTTCGCATTGGCTTCATCGGCCTTGGCAACGTCGGCGGCAAGCTCGCCGAGAACCTTCTGAACAACGGCGCCGACCTCACCGTTCGCGACCTGAACCCCGAGCTGGTGGCGGAATTTGTCGCCAAGGGCGCCAAGTCTGCCGCCTCGCCGAAGGAGATGATCGAGAATTGCGACGTCGTCATCACCTGCCTGCCTTCGCCCGCCGCCTCCGCGGCCGTGCTTGAAGCGGACGACGGCGTCATCGCCGGTATGTCTCCGGGCAAGGTGTGGATCGAGATGAGCACCACCGACAGCGCCGAAATCAAGCGTTTGGCCCCGCTCGTGGAAGCCAAGGGCGGTCTGGCCATGGAATGTCCGGTGTCGGGCGGCTGCCATCGTGCCGCCACCGGCAACATCGCCATCTTTGCGGGCGGGCCGCGCGCCGGCTTCGAGCGCGTGCTCCCGGTGCTCACCATCCTCGGCCGTGAAGTGCTGCATACCGGCGAACTGGGCACCGCTTCCATGCTCAAAGTGCTGACCAACTACCTCTGCACAGTGCACCTTTGCGCGCTGGCAGAAGCCTGGGTGGTGGCGAAGAAGGTGGGCCTCGACATGAACATGGCTTACGACGGCATCCGCATTTCCTCTGGCAATTCCTTCGTGCACGAGACGGAATCGCAGGTCATCCTGAACGGCAGCCGCGACATCAACTTCACCATGGACCTCGTCATCAAGGACGTGGGCCTGTTCGACAAGCTGGCGCAAGACGCCGGTGTGCCACTCGAGCTATCGCCGCTCGTGCTGAACATCTTCAAGGATGGTATGGCCAAGTACGGTCCGCGCGAGTTCTCGCCGAACATCATCCGTCGTCTCGAAGAGGCCGTCGGCGTGAAGGTACTTGGCGAAGGCTTCCCCGAGCAGATGGAAGATAACCAGCCGCCGGCACGTGGTGCCGAAGTGGTGCCCCGCAACCGTCAGGCGCAGGGCTGATCGTCCGCCATCAGGTCTTGGCTGGCTGCGCCGCTGCGGCCAGCCAGTCCATGAAGCCGTGGATGCGCGGGTTGTCCTTCGCGTCCGTGCGGCAAATGGCACCCCAAGCACCCGGACACTTCACGCTACCGGGCATTGGCCGCACCAGCCGTGCTGCCGCCAAGTCTTCGTCCGCGAATGGGCCGTTCACCAGCGCCACGCCGCGGCCGGAAAGCGCTATTTCCAGAGCCACGGCCACGGTATCCACCAGCACGGCGGGCCGTGCCTTGAATTCCACTTCGGCTGCGGCGAACCAGAACTCCCAATGACGTGCCTCGCTATACACCGCGACCAAGGGCAGCTGCTGCAGCGAAGCGGCGTTAGGCGCGCTACCCAGTGTGGCTGCCAGGGCCGGCGTGCATACCGGGAACAATTCGTAGTCGAACAGCGGCACCCAGTGGTAGTCCGCCGTGGGCGGGGCCTCGCAGTAGACCAAGCCGACATCGGCGATGGTGTCATCGAAGGCGGCGTCGTAGGCGCAGGTGCTCAGCAACACCGAAACATCGGGATGCGTAGCGCTGTAGTCCGGCAGGCGTTGTGCCAGCCAGCGCACCGAAGCAGTGACATAGGTTTGCACGCGCAGCGGCGCATCGGCGCGCGCACGGCGCACGTTTTCCGTGCCATCGATGAGCATTTCGAGCGCAGAACGCACGTATTTGTAAAGCAGTTTCCCTTCCGGCGTGGGCACGAGCGAACGACCGGAGCGCGAAAACAGCGCCACGCCCAGTTCCTCTTCCAGCACTTGGATCTGGTAGCTCACCGCCTGATGCGTCAAGCACAGCTCATCCGCAGCGTCCCGCACGCTCTGGCGCCTGCTGGTAGCCTCGAAGCCTTTCAGCGCATTCAGCGGTGGCAGCTTGCGAAGGTCGATTTTTGCGCGCACGTAACCCCTCGCTATAGACTCGTTAGAGCCGCGGGAACCTTTCCCGGAGACCCCTCTTGAACTCCTACGATTACATCATAGTTGGCGCCGGCTCGGCCGGCTGCGTGTTGGCGAACCGCCTTTCGGCGAATGGTCAGCACCGGGTGCTCTTGCTGGAGGCCGGTCCGCGGGATTGGTCGCCATGGATTCATGTGCCGGTGGGCTATGGGCTCACCCACAACGACCCGAGCGTCAATTGGATGTACCAGACCGAAGGCGATGCAGGTCTTGGCGGCCGTCCCACGTTCTGGCCGCGCGGCAAAGTGCTGGGTGGGTCCAGTTCCATCAACGCTATGGTCTACATGCGGGGTCATCGGGGCGACTATGACGACTGGGCGGCTGCCGGTAATCCGGGCTGGTCCTATGACGACGTGCTGCCGTACTTCAAGCGCTCCGAAGACAATGCACGCGGTGCTGACGCCTACCACGGTGCTGGCGGCCCGATGCACGTTTCCGATGTTGGTGCGCAGGCGCACCCCATTTGTCGCAACTTTCTCGATGCCTGTGCCGCCGCGGGCCTTGCTCCCACTCCCGACTTCAATGGGGCCGAGATGGAAGGCACGGGCCTGTGGCAGATGACCATTCAGGACGGACGCCGCGTCTCCAGCGCCACGGCCTTTCTGAACCCGGCGCGGGGCCGCCCCAATTTGCGGATTGAAACGGGTGCCCACGTGACCCGCGTGCTGTTCGAGGGCAACCGCGCTTGTGGCGTGGAATTCGTCCAGGGCGGGACGAAGCGCGAAGTGCGTGCTGCCCGTGAAGTGGTGTTGAGTGGCGGTGCCATCAACTCGCCGCAATTGCTGCAGCTGTCGGGAATTGGGCAGGGCGCTTTGCTGCAGCGGCTGGGCATTCCGGTGCTGGTGGATGCACCCATGGTGGGCCAAGGCCTGCAGGACCACGTGGCGGTTTGCCACTTTTACCACTCGAAAGTACCGACGCTGAACCAAAAGCTCTATCCGCTATTGGGCAAGGTGAAGGCGGCGCTGCAATACGCCGCGGGCCGCCGTGGGCCGCTCGGCATGTCCGTGAATCAGGCGGGTGCCTTTGTTAAGAGCCGCCCGGGGCTAGAGCGCCCGAACATGCACGTGTATTTCAACCCCATGAGCTATACGCCGCAGAAGAGCGCCAAGCGCAAACTGACCAATCCGGATCCGTGGCCGGGCTTCCTGATGTCATTCAATACCTGCCGGCCCACCAGCCGCGGCTGGCTGGCTATCCAATCCGCCGACCCGTTCGCGGCGCCGGAAATCCATCCCAATTCCATTGCCACCCCGGAAGACATTCAAGAGGTGTTCGAAGGAACGGCAATGCTGCGGCGCATTTCCAGCCAAGGTCCCTTGGCAGAAATTCTGGCGAGCGAGCGTAACCCTGGGCCGAACGTGACGACGCGGGAGGCGATTCTCGAAGACTTCCGTCAACGCGCCTCGACCGTCTATCACGCCTCATGCACTTGCATGATGGGCCCTGACCCGCGCAGTTCAGTGGTAGACGCGCGTTTGCGCGTGCATGGCACGCAGGGCTTGCGCGTGGCGGATGCTTCCGTGTTCCCCGCGGTCACTTCGGGCAACACCAACGCGCCGGCCATCATGGTGGGCGAGAAGGCCTCGGATCTGCTGCTGGCCGACCTCTAAGGTGGTTGGCGGCGGTGTGCGGGTTGTCAGAATGCGACGGCAATGGCTAAGCACGGAACGCGCTGCTCCGCGCGGCATGGGCCTAGCGAAAAAATGTTATTTGCCAGTCCTGAAGCGCTGCTTGCGCGGCAGTGAAAAGTGCCTTGAAAAGCGTGCACCGCATGCTTTACAGGGCTGGGGAAATGTCGCATCGTAACAAGCCCATGTCGCCCAAGCGTCAGTGGGTACGGTGGAAACTACGTAAACTGCCATGGGTTCGAGAATGGGTTTGCCGAGGAGGCTCCCGCTCGGGCTGCGCAAGCGCCAAATAAGGGCCTTCGGGCCCGCCTAGACGGGAGCAACGCTGATGAGCGACCAGGAAGATTTCAACCTCAACGACCTCAACAATGAGGACTTGGTGGCCCAGGTTCACGATGACCTGTACAACGGCCTCAAGACTGAAGTGGTTGAAGCCACCAACATTTTCCTGTCGCGTGGCTGGGCCGCCGACAAGGTGCTCAACGACGCGCTTGTCGAGGGCATGCGCATCGTCGGCGTCGACTTCCGCGACGGCATCTTGTTCGTCCCCGAAGTGCTGCTGGCCGCCAACGCCATGAAGGCCGGCATGGAATTGCTGCGCCCGCTGCTCGCCGAAACCGGCGTTGAGCCTATCGGCAAGGTGGTCATCGGCACCGTGAAGGGCGACATCCACGACATCGGCAAGAACCTGGTGTCCATGATGCTCGAGGGTGCGGGCTTCGAAGTCATCAATCTCGGCATCAACAACCCGGTGGAAAACTACCTCGCCGCGCTCGAAGAGCACCAGCCGGACATCCTCGGTATGTCGGCGCTGCTCACCACCACCATGCCCTACATGAAGGTCGTCATCGACACCCTCAAGCAGAAGGGTCTGCGTGACAAATACATCGTGCTCGTCGGTGGCGCGCCGCTGAACGAAGAGTTCGCGAAGGCCGTTGGTGCCGATGCTTACTGCCGCGATGCGGCCGTAGCCGTGGAAACCGCGAAGTCGATGATTGCTGCGCGTCGTGCGGCGCGCGACGCCGCCGCTGCCGCCCACTAAAGCGGCAGGCAGCGCGATGGCAGCGGGGTCGCCCGTCCTCGTCATCGCCTGCGGCGCTCTGGCGCGCGAAATCGTCGCGCTGAAGCGTCTGAATGGCTGGGAGGCACTCACCATCGAGTGTCTCCCGCCGGAACTGCACAATCGCCCGGAGAAGATTCCAGGCGCGGTCCGCGAGGCCATCCAAGGTGCTCGCGGGCGTTTCAGCCAATTGTTTGTCGCCTACGCCGATTGCGGTACAGGTGGCTTGTTGGATCGGGTACTCGAAGAAGAGGGTGTAGCGCGTTTGCCGGGCGCCCACTGCTATGACTTCTTTGCCACGCCGGCAGCATTTGCCGCGCTGGCAGAGGAAGAACCGGGAACGTTTTACCTGACGGATTTTCTGGTGCGGCATTTTGAGCGGTTGGTCATCGAAGGTCTCGGCCTCGACCGCCACCCGGAACTGCGCGACGAGTATTTCCGCCACTACCGGCGTTTGGTGTACTTGGTGCAAGTGCCCTCGCCCGAACTGCGCGAGGCCGCCGAGGCCGCTGCGCAGCGGCTGGGTTTGGTTTACGAGGAGCGCCACACCGGTTACGGTGATTTGGCGACGACATTAGCCCAGGTGGCTACGCAAGCGAATGAAGTGGTGGTGCCGTTGGCCGCCCTTAGCAACAGACTGGGCAACCGACACAGAGGAGCAGCCTGAAGTGGCCTCATTGATCATCATCTCTTGGCGCGACGTGCCGGCACAGGTCATCGTCAAGCGCGGACGCGAGACGCACAAGGTGCAGCTCTCGCACCGTTTCCAAGAAGCCGTGGACCGCGCTGCCATGCGCGCGGGCAAGGGTAGCTCCGATGCTTATCTCGCGGACTGGGTGCGCAGTGCGCCCACCCCATGCGGTGATGACCTGCAGGCTGTGGCCGAAGCCACGGCCGCAGAAATTGAAGCGCGTTATTCCGACGAAGACCTCGAGCGCATCATCCGTGCCAAGGGCAACGACGCCACGTTGCCGCCTAAAGAAAGCCCTGCTGCGGCGGATGCCGCTCCGGAGGCCTGATGTATCGCGTTCGCCTTTGGTCCGTGCGCCACTCGCGCGGCCTGAATGCTTTCTACAAAGGCTTCGAGCGCGCCATGATTGCTTTGGCACCGCTGTGGCGTGCCATTGGGTACCAGCGCGCCGAAAAACCAGTCGCGGCTTTCGAGAAGCGCGTGAAGGGTTTGTTGTTCGACTGCAAGATGTGTGGCCAGTGCGTGCTCAGCAGCACTGGCATGTCTTGCCCCATGAACTGCCCGAAGCAGCTGCGCAATGGCCCTTGTGGTGGCGTCAGTCTTGAAGGCTACTGTGAAGTGAAGCCCGAGATGCGCTGCGTTTGGGCTGAAGCCTGGCGTGGTGCAGGCCAGTTCGATGGTGGCTTGGCTGCCATCCAAGTGGTGCAGGCGCCGGTAGATCGTCGCATGGAAGGCTCCTCTTCCTGGTTGCGCGTGGTTCGCGAAAAGACTGGCGAGCCGGACCCGAACGCCAAGAAGCTTGCGGCGGTACCCGCCAAGGCAGCGGCTGCCCCGAAGAAAGAGGGCACGCCATGAACTTCGCCGACGAGCCCGTAGCTGGCCAGCCGTTTCCTCTGCTTCCCGCCCACAGTTCGCCGGGCCGCTTGGAGCGCGTATTGCGCGCCGGTGGCTTCGCTGTCACTTCCGAATTGGCACCGCCCGACAGTGCGGATGCCGAAGAAGTTTATCGCCGCGCGCGGCTGTTCGACGGCTACGTCGATGCCATCAACGCCACCGACGGCAGTGGTGCCAACGTCCACATGTCGAGCGTGGCGGTCAGCGCCCTGCTAACGCGTATCGGCTACGCACCGGTCATGCAAATCTCCTGCCGCGACAAGAACCGCATCGCCATTCAAGGCGATATCTTGGGCGCCGCCGCCATGGGTGTTTGCAACATGCTGTGCCTGTCTGGCGACGGCGTGCAGGCAGGCGACCATCCGCAGGCCAAGCCGGTGTTCGACCTCGACAGCACCAGTCTGCTGGGCATTGCGCGCACCATGCGCGATGAGATGCGCTTCCAGAGCGGCCGCAAGCTCACTTCCGCACCGCAGGTGTTCTTGGGCGCGGCGGAAAACCCGAATGTGCCGCCAGTGGCGCATCGCGCTGCACGTCTGGCCAAGAAAATTGTGAACGGCGCGCAGTTCGTGCAGACCCAGTACTGCTACGACTTGCCACTGCTCCGCGACTTCCTCAAGTCGGCCGAAGATCTCGGCATCGCTGACCAAGCCTTCATGATTATCGGCGTCGGTCCCCTGCGAAATGCGAAGTCCGCCGATTGGATGCGTCGCAACGTGCCGGGCATCCATATCCCCGACAGCGTCATCAACCGGTTGGCCGGTGCGCAGGACCAGACGCAGGAAGGCATCAATCTTTGCGTGGATCTCATGCAGGAAATTCGTGAAATGAAGGGCGTGCATGGCTTACATGTCATGGCCTTCAAGCAGGAAGACCGCGTGCCTGAAATCGTCGAGCGTTCCGGTGTGCTGGCAGGCCGCGTGCCCTGGTACCCCGGGCGCGACGCCAGCGCCGCCTGAAGCGCCAAACCTTTTTCTCTTAAACGAACGTTCCACCGCCCTACGGCAACAGGAAGATTCCCATGACCGATACCGTCATCAGCTCGGCCACGAGGGAAGTCATCATTGGCTTCAATCGTCCCTTCGTCATCATCGGCGAACGCATCAACCCAACCGGTCGCAAGATCCTCGCTGCCGAAATGGCTGCGGGTGACTTCAGCCGCGTCGAGGCCGATGCCATCGCGCAGATTGAGGCTGGCGCCCACATGCTCGACGTCAATGCCGGCATTCCGCTGGTCGACGAGCCGGCCATCCTCGCCCGCGCCATTCAGCTGGTGCAGTCCATCACGGACGTTCCGCTGGCTATCGACTCCTCCATCGTGGCAGCGCTGGCTGCTGGCCTTGCGGTCTACAAGGGCAAGGCGCTCGTAAACTCGGTGACGGGTGAAGAAGACCGTCTCGAGACCGTGTTGCCGCTGGTGAAGAAGTACGGCGCGGCCGTCGTGGCCATCTCGAACGACGAAACGGGCATCTCCGAGGACCCGGATGTGCGCTTTGAAGTGGCCAAGAAGATTGTTCATCGCGCCATGGATTACGGCATTCCGGCTTCGGACGTTCTCGTCGACCCGCTCGTCATGCCCATCGGCGCCATCAACCTCGCTGGCCAGCAGGTCATGCGCTTGGTGCGTCGTCTGCGCGAGGAATTGAAGGTGAACACCACCTGCGGCGCCTCGAATATCAGCTTCGGCCTGCCGGCGCGTGACGGCATCAACAGCGCGTTCCTGACCATGGCGATTGCCTCCGGCATGACCTCGGCCATCACGAATCCGCTGCACGGCGACATCGTGCGTGCGTGCATGGGTGCGGACGTCATGATGGGCCACGACCCGGACTGCGCCCGCTGGATCCGCAAGTTCCGCGAAGCCCCGCCGCCGCCGGCCGATGGCAGTGCCGCCCGTGGTCGTCGCGAGGGTGGCTTGCGCCGCCGTCCGTCGGGTACGTGATATTGCCTGAAGCGGGCTGGGTGACCAGTCCGCCTCGTTCACGTTGATTGCGTTTGTTCGTTCTTTCGTTGGAGCTGCCCGCTTGAGCACTCAGGATCCTCTCGTTGTCTTCACGCCTTCGGGCAAGCGTGGCCGCTTTGCTGTCGGCACGCCACTGCTGGCTGCCGCGCGCAGTCTCGGTGTCGACATCGATTCCGTGTGTGGTGGCCGGGCCATTTGCGGGCGCTGCCAGGTATTAGTGGCGGAAGGCGAATTCGCGAAGCACGGCGTCACGTCCTCTGCTGAAAGCCTCACGCCGTTCTCGGTGACTGAAGAGCGCTACGGCACCAAGCATGTGTTGGCCGAAGGCCGCCGTTTGTCTTGCCAGGCGAAGGTGCAGTCCGACGTGGTCGTCGACGTTCCCGAGTCCAGCCAGGTGCACCGCCAAGTGGTGCGCAAGGCTGCCGAAGCGCGGGACATCGAGCTGTATCCGTTGGTGAAGCTGCACTACGTGGAAGTGCAGGAACCGGACATGCATGACCCGTCCGGCGACTTGCAGCGCATGGAAAAAGCGCTCGAGCGCGAATGGGGCCTGAAGAACCTCGACTGCGACCTCGGCTTGCTGCAGGGCTTGCAGCCCACGTTGCGTGCCGGCCAGTGGAAGGTCACGGTCGCTGTGCACGATGCAAGCCAGATCATCGCTGTGTGGCCCGGCTTCCACGAAAACGCCTGGGGCATGGCGGTGGACGTGGGCTCCACCACCATTGCTGCACACTTGTGCAACCTCACCACTGGTGAAGTCGTAGCGTCGTCTGGCGTCATGAACCCGCAGATTCGCTTCGGCGAAGACCTGATGAGCCGCGTCTCGTATTCCATGATGAACCCGGGCGGCGCTGAGCAGATGACGGCGGCCGTTCGCCAAGCGCTAAGCGAACTGGCCGTCGATGTGGCGCGTGACGCCGGCATCGCAGCGAGCGACATCCTCGAGATGACCGTCGTCGGCAATCCCATCATGCATCACTTGCTATTGGGAATTGATCCGGTGGAGCTGGGCGGCGCACCGTTTGCGCTCGCTATCGACCGTGGCGTCACGGTGCGTGCGGCAGACCTTGGGCTGAAGCTGCACACGGCGGCGCGTGTTTACGTGCTGCCTTGCATCGCTGGCCACGTCGGCGCCGACACCGCTGGCGTCATTCTTGCCGAGCGTCCCGACCTTCTAGATGAGATGACGCTGCTGGTGGACGTAGGCACCAACGCCGAAATCGTGCTGGGCAACAAGCACAAGCTGTTGGCGTGCTCGAGCCCTACCGGGCCGGCTTTCGAAGGTGCCCAAATCAGCTGCGGCCAGCGTGCCGCGCCTGGCGCCATCGAGCGTGTTCGTATTGACCGCGAAACGCTGGAGCCGCGCTTTCGCATCATTGGTTCGGAGCTGTGGTCCGACGACCCGGCTTTCGCCGCTGCCGCAAAGAAGACCGGTATTACCGGCGTTTGCGGTTCGGGCATCATCGAGATGGTGGCGGAGCTCTATCTCGCCGGCATCATCACGCAGGATGGCGTCATCGACGGTTCACTCGCTGCGCGTTCACCGCGTATCGTCGAAAACGGCCGCACCTTCGCTTATGTATTGCATGAAGGCGCCCAGGTGCTGCGCATTACGCAGAACGATATCCGCGCCATCCAGCTCGCCAAGGCCGCGCTCTACGCCGGCATCCGTTTGCTCATGGACCGCCTCGGTATCGAAACCGTCGATCGTATTCGTCTCGCTGGCGCCTTCGGCAGCCATATCGATGTGAAGTACGCCACCGTGCTCGGCATGATTCCCGACTGCAATCTCGACCACGTGGCTTCGGCGGGTAATGCCGCCGGCACGGGCGCGCGCATTGCCCTGCTGGATTCGCGTTCGCGCACCACCATCGAAAGTCTGGTGAGCCGCGTCGAAAAAATTGAAACCGCCATCGAACCCGCGTTCCAAGCGCACTTCGTCGATGCGATGGCCATTCCGCACAAGACGGCGGCTTATCCGAACCTAACGAAGGTGTTGGAACTCCCGGCGCCGAAGGCAGTACCTACGGCAGCGGAAGGCGGACGCGGCGCCCGCGGACGCCGCGCAGTGCGTCAGTAGTTCGCATCCGGCATTGAGTTTTTCTTACGTGCCACGAAGTCCAACAGGGCTTCGTCGATAGCCGGGTCCAACTCTGGGGCCTGGTACTCGGCCAATTGCTTCTTCCACAGCGCGTTCGCGCGCTGCGTGGTGTTCAGCGCACCTTCCGCTTCCCATTGCTCCACGCTGTTGTTGTCGGCGATGGGTGAGCGGTAGAACGCGGTTTCGAAGTTCGCCTGCGTATGGCTGCAGCCGAGGAAGTGCTTGCCCGGGCCTACTTCACGGATGGCGTCCATGGCCTGACCATTCTCCGAGAGGTCCACACCGGCCAGCAGCGTATGCATCATGCCGGCCTGGTCGGCGTCCATGATGAACTTCTCGTAGCCCATCGACAGCCCGCCTTCCAGCCAGCCCGCGGTGTGCAGCACGAAGTTCACGCCTGCCAAGCAGGTGGGCAGCAGGGTCTGCGCAGACTCGAACGCCGCCTGCGCATCCGAGATTTTCGAAGCGCAGAGGCTGCCGCCCGAACGGAACGGCACGCCAAGGCGACGCGCTAGCGCCGCCATGATGTACAGCACCAGGGCAGGTTCCGGCGTACCGAAGGTGGGGGCGCCAGATTGCATTGAGATGGACGAGGCGAAGCTGCCCAGCACCACAGGAGCGCCCGGGTTCACCAACTGGGCCAGCGTCATGCCGGCCAGCGACTCCGCCAGCGTTTGTGCCGCAGTGCCTGCTACCGTCACCGGCGACATGGCGCCGGCGAGGATGAACGGCGTGACGATGGTGGCCTGGTTCGCACGAGCGTAGACCTTCAATGCGCCCAGCATGGTGGAGTCGAACACCATGGGCGAGTTGGCATTGATGAGGCTGATGAGCATCGTTTTCAGCTTGCCGTCAGCCTCATAGGCGTCGGCGCCGAGCGCAATCTTCGCCATCTCCACGCTATCTTCAGCGCGTTCGGGCGCTGTCACGGAGCCCATCAGCGGCTTGTCGCTGTACTTCAGATGGCTGTAAACCATGTCCAAATGCCGCTTGTTCACCGGCAGGTCGACGGGCTCGACGATGGTGCCGCCCGAGTGGTGCAGCGCAGGCGCCATGTAGGCCAGTTTCACGAAGTTCTGGAAGTCCTCGAGGCGCGCGTAGCGGCGGCCCTCGTCTAGACTGCGAATGAAGGGCGAGCCGTAAGCCGGGGCGAACACGGTGTTGCCGCCGCCGATGCGCACATTGCGGGCCGGGTTACGGGCGTATTGGGTGAACTCGCGGGGGGCGCTGGCCTGCACGATACTGCGGCACATGCCACGCGGGAACTTCACCAGTTCGCCGGTCACTTCGGCGCCGGCGGCGCGCAGGATATCCAGCGCTTCCGGGTCTTCGCGGAACTCGATGCCCACTTCGGCGAGGATGGTGTCGGCATTGCGCTCGATAATCGCCAGCCCTTCCTCGGTCAGCACCTCGTAATAGGGTACGGCGCGGGTGATGTAGGGCACCGAGTTGCCGGCGCGAGCGGCACGGGCGGCGCGCTTGGCTTCACGTCCATTGGCGCGGGCGCGGCGCTCCGGGGCTGGCTGCTGGGTGTCCATCGCAATCTCCTTGTATTTCAGGCTGCCAGTATGGTCACCCCGGCGGGTCGGGGCTAATCAGTTTGCGCCATCCACTTGTTCCGGTGCGCCAACGGGGAAAGCCCCGGGAGCTGCATTTCGACACGGTGAACCCGCATGGCGCAGCCATAACCACTTGGGGTAGGCTTGCGCGCATGCAACACCATACCGACTCTTCCACCTACGACTACATCATCGTGGGCGCGGGTTCCGCTGGCTGCGTGCTGGCGGACCGACTCACTGAAGATGGCATCACTACTGTTCTGCTGCTCGAATACGGCGGCTCGGACCGTTCGGTGTTCATCCAGATGCCCTCGGCGTTGGCCATTCCCATGAACATGGAAAAGTACAATTGGTACTACCACACCGAGCCGGAGCCGGGCTTGGGCGGGCGCAGTCTGCACACCCCACGGGGCAAGGTGCTGGGCGGGTCGTCTTCCATTAATGGTTTGGTGTACATCCGTGGCAATGCCCATGACTTCGAGCGCTGGCGCGACGAAAGTGGCGCCACGGGCTGGGGTTATGCCGACGTGCTGCCTTACTTCATAAAGGCGGAAAAGCGTTCGGAAGGTGCCACGGATTACCGCGGCGGCGAAGGCAAGCTGGCCACCTCGTACGGCCCTACGACGAACCCTCTGCACGCTGCTTGGTTGGCGGCGGCGCAGCAAGCCGGCTACCCCGCCACGGATGACGTCAACGGCTACCAGCAGGAAGGCTTCGGCCGTATGGACATGACCGTAGGCGGCGGCGTGCGTTGTAGCACGGCGAATGCCTATCTGCGGCCGGCCATGCGTCGCCAAAATCTCGAGGTGCGAACGAAGGCCCGCGTTTCCCGGGTGGTGTGCGACGGCCGTCGCGCCACGGGTGTGGTCTATCTCCGTGGCGACACCGAAGTGCAGGTGCAAGCACGTCGCGAAGTCATCTTGTGTGGCGGTCCCATCAATTCGCCGCAGTTGCTGAAGCTGTCAGGCATCGGGCCCGCCGAAGAACTTCGTGCGCTGGGGCTGCCCGTGGTGCACGACCTGCCCGGGGTGGGCGAGAACCTGCAGGACCATCTGGAGTTCTATTTCCAGGTAGCCTGCAAAGAGCCGATAACGCTCTACTCGGTGATGAATCCGTTCTCGAAAGCACTCATCGGTGCGCGCTGGCTACTGCGGCGCGATGGTCTCGGTGCTACCAACCACTTTGAGACTTGCGGGTTCATTCGCAGCAAGGCGGGCATCCCGTACCCGGATATCCAGTATCACTTCCTCCCCATGGCCGTCAGCTACGACGGTTCTTCACTGGCCACGGAACATGGCTTTCAAGCGCATGTGGGGCCCATGCGTTCCAAGAGCCGCGGCTATGTGCGGTTGAAATCCGCAGACCCGCGTGACAAGCCGACCATTCGTTTCAACTACCTCTCGCACCCGGACGACCTGGAAGAGACTCGCGCTTGCGTGCGGTTGACGCGCGAGATTTTTGCGCAGCCCGCATTCGACCGGTTCCGTGGACGTGAACTGGCCCCCGGTGCCCAAGTGCAGACGGACGCAGAGATTGACGCCTTTGTGGCGCAGAAAGTCGAAAGTGCCTACCACCCCTCCTGCAGTTGCAAGATGGGTCCGGCCGCAGACCCCATGGCCGTGGTGGACATGGCAGGGCGCGTGCATGGCATGGAAGGCCTCCGCGTAGTGGACTCAAGCATCATGCCGACTATCACCAACGGCAATTTGAACGCTCCCACCATCATGATTGCCGAGAAGATGGCGGACCATATCCGTGGTCGCGAACCGTTGGCACCGTCCACCTTGCCGTTTTACCGAGCGCCGAATTGGCGCGATAGCCAGCGCTGAAATTGCGCGGAGAAGCCCTTGCCACATTGGTCCGAGCAAATCGACACTAGCGGCTACGGCCAGTCCACGCGGCGTTTTGCTGGTATGCAAATCCAGCCTTCGGTGTTTTTTCCGACCGCCATCATTGCCGTGCTGGTCATTGTCTACACCCTGCTGTGGCCAGCGTCTTCGGCAGCTCTGTTCAACGGCTTGCGACTGGGCGTCACCCAGCGCTTCGACGGCTTCATGATGTTGGCGGGTGACCTGCTGCTGGTGTTTTGTCTCGCGGTAGCCGTGTCACCGTTAGGTCGCTTGCGGATCGGTGGCCGAGATGCGGTACCGGATTACACGATGACTGCCTGGTTCTCCATGCTGTTTGGTGCCGGTATGGGTGTGGGCTTGGTGTTCTATGGTGTAGCGGAACCCATCACCCATTTCACCAACGCTCTCGGCGCACAGGCGTCCATTGCGGCGCCATTGGGTGGTGCGCCTGGTGACGTTGCTCGTGCCCGCGACTTGGCCATGGCGGCTACCTTGTTCGACTGGTCCTTGCACCCCTGGGCCATGTATGCGGTGGTAGG
>CAIOHZ010000001.1 GCA_903858165.1 uncultured Pseudomonadota bacterium | reverse complement strand
GGGGCTTGCCGGCGTGCCGTACGGCGTTGTCACGCTGCACCGGCCTTCGAACGTGGACACCGAGGCCGCCTTGCGGCCCTTGGTAGGGCAGTTGGTGGCCGTGTCGGCACGCTTGCACCTGGTGTTTGCGGTGCACCCGCGTACCCGCAAGCGCTTGCAGGATTTCGGCCTGATGGCTGCACTGGAAGGTGCCGCGGGCATTACGCTGACCGAGCCGCTGGGCTATTTGCAGTTCATGAACCTGGTGACGGGCTCTGCTGCGGTGGTGACGGACTCCGGCGGCGTGCAGGAAGAGACGACTTACCTCGGTATTCCGTGCCTGACGCTGCGCGAGAACACTGAGCGCCCGGTGACGGTGACCGAAGGCACCAACCGGCTGGTGAAGCTGGAGGAGCTGGCGGTACGCTTGGACGAAGTGATTGGTGGCCGTTGGCCCAAGGGCCAGCGTCCTGCCTTGTGGGACGGCCGCGCTGCAGAGCGCTGCGTGGCGGCGCTTCACCGCCGCGCCGGGCTGGGTTGATGGAGGGCGGTTCCCCTACGCGCCGCGTGTTGATGGTGGCATTCCACTTTCCGCCACAGAAGGGCAGCAGTGGCTTGCAGCGTACGCTGCGTTTCGCACAGTACCTGCGTGCCCATCGCTGGGCTCCCGTGGTGCTTTCTGCGTGGCCGCGTGCCTATGCAGACCGTAGCGAAGACCAGTTGGCGGAAATTCCCGCCGACGTCCCTGTGGTGCGCGCCTGGGGCTGGGATGCTTCGCGGCATTTTGCGTTTCGTGGCAAGTATCTGCTCGCAACGGCGCTTCCAGATCGCTGGTCCACTTGGGTGCCCTTCGCCTTGGCATCTGGTTGGTGGCAAGCGCGTCGCCTGCGGCCACAAGCCTTGTTTTCCACCTATCCACTCGCTTCGGCCCATCTCATCGGCGCTGGTTTGCAGCGTTTGACGGGCCTGCCTTGGGTAGCAGATATCCGTGACCCCATGACGGGCGCGGGGTCGGCAGCGCGTGGGGTTCGCCATCGTCTTTATCGCTGGATAGAAACGCTGGTGGCGCGCCGCGCGGCCGCGGTGGTGTTCGCTACGGCAGAAGCACGAGAGGAGTTTCAGCAGAGCTTCCCGGAGGTGCCGACCACGCGCTTGCATGTCATCGAAAATGGCTATGACGAGGGCGATTTCCTCGCTGCCGCTAACGCTAAGGTTGCCCGCGATTCCCGTGCGCTGGTGCTGGTGCATAGCGGCTTGCTCAGCCCCGATACCCGTAGCCCTATTCCATTTTTTGAAGCCCTTGCCGAACTGCTGCCCGAGGGTCATTTCAACGGCCAGCCGGTGCAGGTAGTGTTTCGTGCTTCGCATTCGGAAGCGGTGCACCGGCCTTTAGCCGAGAAGCTGGGGCTTGGGGCGGTGGTGCGTTGGGAAGGCGGCCTGCCTTACCGGGCTGCGCTCGCCGAGATGTTGGCCGCCGATGGCCTGCTCATCTTTCAGGGTCACCAGCATGACTCCCAAATTCCCGCGAAGATTTACGAATACTGCCGCGCCGGGCGTCCCATCATGGGGCTCATTGGTGTGGGCGGTAAAACGGCGCGCTTCATGGCCGGCGAGGGGCTGCTGCATTTGGCGCCGTTGCTGGAGCGGGATGCCATTGTTCCCGTGCTGCGTCAGTTCCTGACGCAATTGCAGGACGGCACCGCACCGGTGGTTCCGCTGGCCCGCGCGCTCCATTTTTCCCGCGAATGCCGTACGGCGGAGTTGGCCGCGGTGCTCGATGCCGTGGCGGCGGGTGGCGCAGTCACTCGCGCAGCAGACAACCAAGGTTCCCGATGAAAATCTTGCACGTATTCGACCATTCGCTGCCGCTGCACTCGGGCTACACCTTTCGCAGCGCTGCGCTTATTCGTGGCCAGCGCGCGCTGGGCTTCGAGACGCTACATGTCACGTCCCCGCGCCAAGCGGCGGCCGATGCGAAGGCTTGGGCCGCCGGTGTTGCCGCGAATAAGCCGGCCGTGGAAGAAGCGGGCGGGCTTAGCTTCGCGCGCACGCTGCCGCTGCGCAGTTGGTTGGACAAGCTGCCGGTCATCGGGCACTGGCGCGAGATGCGTGCCACGGCGCGCCGTATTGGTGAATTGATTGAAGAGCACCGCCCGGACGCGCTGCATGCACACTCGCCGGCGCTGAATGGCATGGCGGCGCTTTGGGCCGGCCGTCGCTATGGTTTGCCTGTCACTTACGAAATACGCGCCTTCTGGGAAGACGCGGCCGTGGACCACGGGACGACCACGGAAGGCAGCCTGCGCTATCGCTTGACGCGTTGGCACGAAACCTATGTGGCCCGCGCCGTAGACCGTGTCTGCACTATTTGTGAAGGCCTGCGCGAAGACCTGGTGGGGCGGGGCATTCCGGCGGAAAAGATCACCGTCATCCCCAACGCCGTCGATGTGGCCCAGTTCCCGTTGGGCGGCCCACCGGACCCCGCGTTGCAAGAACAGCTGGGCCTGCAAGGGGCCTATGTGCTGGGCTTCCTCGGGAGTTATTACGCCTATGAAGGCTTGGATTTGCTGCTTGATGCCGTCCCGGAGCTTGCCAAGCGCATTCCTGAACTGCGCGTGTTGCTGGTAGGTGGTGGGCCGCAGGAAGCCGCCTTGCAGGCGCAAGCCGCGCGGTTGGGTATTGCCGACCGGGTGGTGTTCGTGGGCCGCGTGCCACACCAGGAAGTGAACCGCTATTACGACCTGCTGGACGCGCTGGTGTATCCGCGCAAACCGATGCGCCTGACAGAACTCGTCACGCCGCTGAAGCCCTTGGAGGCGATGGCGCAGGGCCGGGTATTGGTGGCTTCCGATGTCGGTGGGCACCGCGAACTGATCCGTGACGGTGAGACGGGTTTGCTGTTCAAAGCCGGCGAGGCCGCTTCGCTGGTCGATGCCGTAGTGCGTTTGCGTGGTACCGCCGGTCTGGCTGCGAAGCTGCGCCACGCGGGGCGTGAGTTCGTGGAAAAAGAGCGCACTTGGGCTGCCAGTACTTCACGCTACCGTCATGTTTTTAAAGCTTTTTCCCGGTAGACTTGGCGAATGAAACTCACCATCTTCGGCTCTGGTTATGTAGGGCTGGTTACGGGCGCCTGCTTGGCGGAAATGGGCAACCATGTCGTCTGCGTAGACGTGGACCCGGGCAAGATTGCGCTGCTGAACTCTGGTGGGGTGCCCATCCACGAGCCAGGGCTCGATGAACTCATCGCCAGCAATATGGCGAAGGGCCGCCTGAAGTTCACCACGGACGCGAAGGCGGGCGTGGACCATGGCCTGTTCCAGTTCATCGCCGTAGGCACGCCGCCCGACGAAGACGGCAGCGCGGACCTGCGCTATGTCCTCGCGGTGGCCGAAACCATTGGCAAGCACATGGACGGCTATAAGGTCGTCATTACCAAGAGCACGGTGCCAGTGGGCACCGCCGACAAAGTGCGCGCGCGGCTGGAGCAAACGCTCGCCACGCGTGAAACTGCGCCGGAATTCGACGTAGTGTCGAACCCCGAGTTCCTGAAGGAAGGCGCCGCCATCGGCGACTTCATGAAGCCGGACCGCATTGTGGTGGGCACGGACAACCCGCGCACCACGGAACTGCTGCGCGCGCTCTACGAGCCGTTCACGCGCAACCACGACCGCCTCATCGTCATGGACATTCGTTCGGCGGAGCTGACCAAGTACGCGGCCAACGCCATGTTGGCCACCAAGATCAGCTTCATGAACGAACTGGCGAATCTTGCCGAGCGCATGGGTGCGGACATCGAAAAGGTACGTGTCGGTATCGGTTCGGACCCGCGCATTGGTTACCACTTCATCTACCCGGGCGCGGGCTACGGCGGTAGCTGCTTCCCGAAGGACGTGCAGGCGCTGGAGCGTAGCGCGCGCGAATACGGCTTTGAGGCCATCATTCTCGCCGCGGTGGAAGAGCGCAACCGCCGCCAGAAGAGCGTGCTGGTGGAAAAGATTCAGGCGCACTTCGGCCAGAGCCTCGCCGGCAAGACGTTTGCGTTGTGGGGCTTGGCGTTCAAGCCCAACACCGACGACATGCGCGAGGCCCCAAG